>JAVBMB010000009.1:0-75004 GCA_031552995.1 Oscillospiraceae bacterium | reverse complement strand
ACAGCGAAGTAGTAGATTTGGTATGCGGAAAGTAGAATTACTGCTTTATTTCCTTTTTACGTCCGTCCTCTGGCTTTTCTGCATCAGCTGGGACGAGCCACAGGTTCCCCTTTTTTATAGCTCCTTTAATCCGTCCAGCAAAAGTAGAGGGGTATTTTTCTCCTCACCAAAACTGAATGGCACACACCGGAAAATGATACAGGCACCGCAGGATAGTGCAGCCATGACCGTCCCAACACAAAGCCCAGCAAAGCGGGTTTGTGTTGGAGAGGAGGAGCAGCGTAATGAGCGAGCGTTTGCCGTAAGGCAGATGCGAGGAATATGCAGCTTGCTCCGACGAGAGCGCGCCCGCGGACTGACTCATGCACAGCATGTACCTGAGCACGGCTGGGAGGGTACCCTTCCGGCCTTGTGAACACACGCGCCTAGATCGGGCAGGATCGGACGCAGGAAAAGGCTGGTTGCGCGGCCTCGGTGATTTCTGCCGGGTCTGAAGGTTTTCTTCAGACCATCGAAAAGGTCATAAGTATAGAAACTACGGGGCGAACTCGTTCGTTTTAACCCGAGTCCGCCCCGTCCTTCTGTACTTGTTTCAACAACATAACTGTGGAAGGAGCACTAAACATGGATACTGCCACCGGCAAAATCATTCCCTTTTATCGGCCCGAGCAGACCCGAGCCGCGGAAAGAGAAAAAACCCTCAATGCCCTCAAATACAGAATCGCTGTCTCCACCCTTGAGCGGCTGAGGAAGAACAAGGAGATCACCCGCCCGGAGTTTGAGCTGGGGTGCGAATTGTTGGCCCGACGCTTCAACTATATGGGCCCCACACACGAACTGTGTAAGAAGCCGGGTAAACTTCCCTAACCCCTGGCTATGTGCCCCTGCATCTTGATATTGTGGATGCAGAGGAAGCGGTACGCTTCCCCGGAAAGGAAGTGATGAAACTTGCAGGCAAGAACCATCCACTACATCCCGCCCGTGGCACAGCTCGCGGTCATGCTGCGGGTGGCCGCCTACTGCCGGGTGTCCAGCGACAGCGAGGATCAGTTGGAGTCCTACGCCGCCCAGGTTGAGCATTACGACCGGCTCATTCGGCAGAACCCCAGATGGGAGCTGGTTGACATCTACGCCGACGAGGGCCTGACCGGAACCCGCGCCGACACCCGCGGCGATTTCCAGCGTCTGGTCAAGGATTGCCGGCGCGGAAAGATTGACAAGGTGCTGGTCAAGTCCATCTCTCGATTCGCCCGGAATACACGGGACTGTTTAACCTCCATTCGTGAGCTCAAAGCTCTCGGCGTGGAGGTTTTCTTTGAAAAAGAGAAGATCGACACCGGAGATATGAGCAGCGAGCTCATGCTCAGCTTTTACGCCTCGGCCGCCCAGGAGGAAAGCCTCTCCATCTCGGGTAATATGCGCTGGAGTTATCAGCACCGGATGAAAAGCGGCATGTTTATCACCTGCCGGGCGCCATACGGATATCAGTTGATAAAAGGCACTCTGGTCATAGACTCGGACGAAGCTCCCATCGTCCGGCGCATTTTCTCTGAATACCTCTCGGGCATGGGAGCGGAGAAAATCGCCGAGAGGCTGGCTGCCGAGGGAACACCCAAGGTCGGCGGACTCTGGACTGATAAATCAATCCGCTTCATCTTGAAAAACGAGAAATACGCCGGGAACATCCTGCTCCAGAAACGGTATAAGTCAGACGGGCTGCCCTTTCAGGAGATCTGGAACAAAGGCGAGCGGGACATGTACTATGTGGAGAACAGCCACCCGGCCATCATCAGCCAGGAAACCTTTGACCGGACACAGGCACTCATGGCGCAGCGCAATGTGGAGACCACGGCCGGCAAATACCCTTTCAGCCTGATGGTTTTCTGCGACAAATGCGGCGCCAGCTTCAAGAGGCGGGTGACGGGCGGCAAAGCCTATTGGGTGTGCCGGACGCATGACGGCGATAAAGATGACTGCCCGGTGGGGCGCATACCCGAGCCGGCGCTGGAGCAGGCATTCATCCGGCTGCACCACAAGCTCCGCGCCCACCGGCATGACATTCTCAGTCCCATGGCGGAGCAGCTCTTCACCCTTCGGCAGCGGGCAGCTTTGCAGCAGACCCGTGTCGCCGAGATCGACCGGGAGATCATCGATATCGGGCGGCAGGCCATGATCCTCCACCGTTTACACGGGGCCGGACACATGGACGCCGCCCTCTATTATGCTCACAGCGCCGGTTTCAATGGACAGGTCAATGCCCTGCGTCGGGAACGCCTCCGCCTGCTGGAGCCGGGCGAGGACGATGCCCCCGAGCAGACGACACTCCTGCTGGATATTATGAAGAATAGCCCGGAGCGGCTGAATGCCTTCGATGCCGAGCTCTTCCGCAGCATGGTGCGGCGTATCACTATCGGCGGCCCGGAACAGGTCAGGTTCGCCCTCATCAACAGTTTGGAGGTGACCGAGCGTTTATGAGAAACCGCTCAATCCCGTTTGGCTATGCCATGCAAAACGGCCGGCTTGTACCGCACCTGCGGGAGGCCGACTGCGTCCGGCGGATTTACGCTCTTTATCTCAGCGGCCTCGGCTACAAGGCTATCGTGAAGCGGTTAAATGATAGCGGTATCCCGTACCATCTCGGCAAGCCATGGAACCAAAACATGGTGGCGCGCATTCTGGAATATCGGCGCTATCTGGGAGAACGGGGCTGCCCCGCATTGATTTCAGTTTCAGATTTCAATACGGCAGCTGCCCTGAAAGCGGCCAAGCCCCACAGCAGGCAGCAGCGGCGCAAGGCTGCCGAGCCGAACCTTGAATACCGGCTGCTCCCATATGAACTGATCGCGGCGGCGCGCCGGATGACGAGTGAGATCAACCGGGCGCTGGAACGGACACCCGACCCGGAAACCATCCGGCCGCTGATCTTCGCCTGTGCCGCAGAAAAGTACAACACGAGTGGAGTGATTTTTCATGGATAATCTCGCCCGGAAAATAACGGTAATACCCGGCAACCCCGAACTGGTACGTCAGCAGACCAGGCCTCAGAAATTGAGGGTGGCCGCCTACTGCCGGGTCAGCACCGACGATGAGGAACAGCTGACCAGCTATGAAAACCAGATCGCCGCCTACACGCAGAAAATATCAGAGAATCCCGGCTGGATATTAGCCGGCATCTTTCCCGATGAGGGGCTCACCGGCACCTCCACAAAGAAACGTGAGCAGTTCAACAAGATGATGGCCCTGTGCAAACGGGGCAAGATTGACCTGATCCTCACCAAATCCATCTCCCGCTTTGCCCGGAACACCCTGGACTCCCTCGATTATGTGCGCAAGCTCAAGCTGATGGGTGTCGGCGTCTTCTTCGAGCGGGAGAACATCAACACGCTGAACATGAGTAATGAGATGGTGTTCACCATGCTGGCCGCCTTCGCCCAGGCGGAGAGCGAATCCATCAGCGAGAATGTCCGCTGGGGCAAGCGCCATTCCATGAAGCAGGGCAAAGTGCCCTTCCAGTACAAGCGCATCCTCGGCTATGAGCGCGGAGAGGACGGGAAGCCCATGATCGTTCCCGAGCAGGCGGCCACGGTGCGGCTGATTTACGCCTACTATTTGAGCGGATACAGCATCCGGCAGATCAAGGAGCGGTTGGAGGCCGACGGCATCCCCTCCGCCTCGGGCGAGCCCAAATGGTCGGAGGGCAGCCTCCACTACATGCTTCGCAACGAGAAGTACGTCGGCGACGCCTTACTCCAGAAAACCTATGTGGTGGACTGCATCAGCAAACAGGTGCGGAAAAACCAGGGCGAGATCGCCCAGTTTTACATAGAGAACAACCATCCCGCCATTATTTCACGGGATGTCTTCGGGTATGTGCAGGAGGAAATCGCCAGGCGCTCCGCCAAGCGGCGGGTTTCTGACAAGGCCCTGACCGAAAAGGGCAAATACAGCGGCAAATACACCCTGTCGGAACTGCTGGTTTGCGGCGAATGTGGCGCTCGATATAAACGTGTTACCTGGGCCAGGGGCGGCAAAAAGAAGATCGTGTGGCGGTGCATCAACCGCCTGGAGAACGGTACGAAATACTGCAAGGCCTCTCCAACTCTTGAGGAATGCCGCCTGCACGACGCCATCCTCCGGGCCTTGAATGGGGTGCTCGAAATACGGGAAGATATCCTCGCCGGTCTGGATGATGTGCTCCCGACCCTCACTGGAGCGGGTGGTAATGGTTATGACCGGATCGCGGCGCAGCAGGAGATCCAGAAGATTGAAAAAATAGCAGGCGGTCTTTTGGAGCTCTCCAAAGAGAACAGCATGGCGGACGACTTCTTCGAAGGCCAGCTGGCCGAGTTATATGACAAGCGCGCCCAGCTTCTGAACAAGATGGATCAAGTCGAGCAGGAAATGGTCAAGTCAAGGACACGAGCCGCGCGGCTCCAGCGCCTTATGGCCTCCATCCGCAGCGCACCCGCTCAGCTTGACGAGTACAGTGACGCCGCCGGGCGGGAGCTGCTGGAGAGCGTGAAGGTCATAGACGCCGACAATTTGGTAGTGGTAATTAAGAGCGGCATTGAGATCGAGGCCGTGATGGAAAGCTAAAACGGCAAATGGTTCGGTCTCAAATTTGGACCTAACCACTTGCTTATGCCGCAGAGATTAATGAGTATAACCCTGCCTGCTTGTACGGCGGGGTTTTCGTTTGAGGCCCGGTGCGATAGAATTATGGCTATACCAGGTGATTCAGTATGCTCGCTGAACCGCTCTTCAATTTATATACCAGTACACTTCACTACAACTTTCCAGAGTCTCCAAATACTAGAAAAAGAGGAGTTGAAAAAACAATATATACATAGCAGTCGTGCAGAGTGTTGATATTGTGCAGATGGATAAAATAGCAGAAGTTTCCGTCCGCACTCTCCATACTTGGACTCGTATTTATACAAACGGAACTTTTACGTGCTATTGTTGGGCGCTCGCGTAAAATGTAATCCCTTAAGTAATGCGGATTTAGGGCGGCTTGAATTCGGGCGCGATATTTACTCCATCTTCATGAAGTTGGAAACTTTGCCATCAGCACCATGAGGAGGCGCGAGCAATTCTCCTTCTAGCCAATTAACGCAATTGCTTAACTAGTCTGCTGAGGAAAACATTTAGAATTGCAATCAGTTACAAAAAGAGATACAATAATACCCAAGGGATAGTCATGTAAAAACACGCTTTCGGCAACGAATGCTGCCTTGTGTTGGGCAATGCGTAAAACGGAATAAATGCGGTTATTCGCGCGGTCAAGCTTGAGGTTGCTCCGCCGATGCCGAGAGGCGTTCATCTGTGCAAAAGAAGAAAGACGGGTCATTTATCGATGGTGTTTGTCATGCTGGTTATGGATCTCTCGGGTATTGAAAATAGTATAATGATATATAGATTTGCCAATATTTTTCGGTATAGGGTGTATCATGACAAAATCGGTTGAAAAAAATTCCAATATAGATACTCGGGCAGCGGCTGCAAAATGCTCAAACAGCGAGGCGGAGCTTTTGATTGATGATTTCATGCCGTTTCTGCATGCCTGTGTCACCCAATATAATATGCAGCCTGATGGCAACCGCCGTGAAGAGCTGCTGAGCGTTGCCATGCTCGCGTTTTATGAGGCTATTAAAAACTATGATTTATCTAAGGGCTATTTCCTCCCTTTTGCTAATAATGTGGTTCGCAAGCGCATTATTGATGATATCCGTAAGGTTTACCGGCACAAGGGCACGACAGTATCCCTTGAGGATGAGAATGAAGAGTGCGCGTCCCCCCAGTCTAAGGCAGTAGAAGAACTCTCAGTCCGTACATATGACGCGCAGAACAGGCAGAAAGTTCTTGCGGAGGAGATTGAGCAGTTTAAGACGGAGTTGTCTGCCTGGGGGATAACAATGGAAATACTCAGCAAGAACTCCCCCAAACACAAAAGAGTCCGCGATACTTATAGAAAAGCGATAGCTAGAATCATTAGTGATATTGAAATCATCAAAACAATCCAGATAAAACATTACTTCCCCGTGAAGGCTGTTTCCGAAGTCACAGGATTACCCCTAAAAAAGGTGGAGCGCGCGCGAACGTTTATAATAGCATCGCTGATTATAAAACTCGGCGACTATGATTATTTGTCAGGATATATAGATGATAGGCGGTAAAACAATGAAAGTAATTATAATGAGCCATGAGCGCGGAGGCTCGTATATAATGGACAGTGAGGGCACTTTTCGGCTTGTAAGGGGATATTCCTCCTGCCCAGTCGGGACGGAAGTTGAATTTAGGCCTAAATCCAGCGCAAAGATTATCAGTTTATTGATGTGCTTCGTATTGATATTGGGAGCCGGAGTGTTTGGCTGGCAGTGGAATACCGAAGCATATTCCGTATATGTTGACATAAATCCCTCAATTGAGCTCGTATTTAATAACCTCAACAAGCTTAAGGTCGCAAAGCCTCTCAATGAGGACGGCGCGGCGCTTCTTGGCGAAATTAGTCTGAGCGGTTCACTTGATGACGCGGTAACTGCCCTGGTTGACAAAGCGATAGAAGATGGCTATGTCGATGCAAAACTCGACTTACCTCCGGTCGTGGTCACCGTTACTGCAAGAAGAGGCAAATCGCCGGACGATTATATTGCCCTTATCAGCTCTTCTCTTGCGCACAGGGGTTTCGATAAAATTGCCACAGTTGAGCTTTGCAGCGGCGACTATCTTGCCCGGGCCGAAGAGATGGCCGTATCTCCGGGTAAACTCAAGCTGGCGGAGAGGCTTTTTGCATCCGACCCATCTGTCAGCATTGACGACGTCATAGAAATGTCTGTCAAGGATATAATGATCGCAATCAAAACGGCGGAAGAAGAAAAATTCTCTGTTCCCGACGAAAACGGAAAAGAGACAAACCCCAACGTCGGTCCGGGCAACAACTCGGGCGGAGATCATCCGGATAACCCCAACGCCGGTTCAGGCAACAACTCGGGCAGTGAAAGCTCCGGAAACCCCAACGCCGGTTCGGGCAGTAACTCGAGCGGCGATAAGCCGGATAACCCCAACGCCGGCCCGGGCAACAACTCGGGTGGTGAAAGCTCCGGCAATCCCAACGCCGGTTCAGGCAACAACTCGGGCGGTGAAAGCTCCGGCAATCCCAACGCCGGTTCGGGCAATAACTCGGGCGGTGAAAGCACCGGCAATCCCAACGCCGGTTCGGGTAATAACTCGGGCGGTGAAAGCTCCGGCAACCCCAACGCCGGTTCGGGCAAAAACTCGGGGAAAAAGAACAATTAGCTTAATAAATAAAATACTTTGATGCCTTGGAAATATTTTTTCCAAGGCATTTTTACCCCTAAAAACCATTTTAACGCAGCGAAATTTAATAACAGATATATGTCCCGGTACAATTTCGAGAAAATGGGGTGATAGCTTAATGGCAGGAACAGCTTATATTGATTAGGCTCTGTGTGTCATGCGGTGAATCCGCAAATCCTGCTTTAAAGAAAGAACCGCAAAAAGAGATTGACCGGGAAACCCTTACCCGCTGCCAACGGAAGCCGCTTAACCTCATTGAGCGTTATCAATGAGGCTGAAAACCCGGAACCCCAACCGGACAACAAAAGAGGCCGTATAACCACGTTGAACGTTATCAACGAGGCAGAAACGGAGTAACCTCGGCTCCAAAAAACGAGGAAGAATTTTGGAGGTTTTCAGTATGAAACGCAAGTTGTTAGCAACAATCCTGGCAGTTGTCATGGTATTTACACTGTTGCCTGCGACCGTAGTCGCGGCGGAAGACAATGACAACAATATAGCGCTTCCCGTATCATGGACGCGTTCGGAGAACGCCGCAAACGCCATAGCAGTCAACGGTGGTTTCGGCCTATCGCAGATTTATCAAACCCCTAACGTCAATATGACCGCCACATGGGCGGCGCTCAACGCCATAGACGCGAACATCGAAGAAGGCGCCGACCCCCTGAACAACCGTGTTTGGGACGGCGGCAACCCCGATGCGGCCAATCACTACACCAACCAGCACCTGCACGGCACATACACCGAGTACCCCACAGCGACAATCACCGGCGAGGGTACGACTCGCTTCCGGGGCACGTTCAGCCTTAAGGATCTGCTTGATGCGGGAACAACGCTTACAAACCTGAAGGTCGGCCTTTCCATGGAGGCAACCGACAACCAGCAGATTGCGCTTAACGATCAAATGTTTGTCTTTGTTTATCCGGCGGATGCCGTGATCGACGAGGCCAACTTTATGGACTACTATGTGTTCGGCGCGGGCTTCCAGTGGATCAACCAGTGGGTGCCGGAGGGCACAAGCGGCACTGTATCCTTTAACGGTGTCGACGTCGTACGCACATTCCGTGATTTTGGGTACTACCCCTCTTTCGGAGAGGAAGCCGCGGCTTATGAAGCATATGGTTCCTTGATCGAAGGGCTCGGCTATCCGGGTTGGCAGGGCATGACAGAGGGCTGGTTCGGCAATGGCGTTAACTATCGTCTCTACGATGATCTCGCCAATGGCGCGCTTACCGGCATAAACCACCTTTACGTCTCTGACGGTCTGTTCTTCCACAATTTTGACTCTCAGCTTGAAGTAGACCTTACCACAGGTTACGATACAATCCCGGAAAACTGGATAATCGACATATTCGCGGTGAACACCGACGTCGTCGGCGGCCTGTCCAAAATCGGCGTGTACGCAAACTGGGAACCGACCGTTACCAAGAACGGCGTCTTCTCATTACAGAAAATGGTTGAAGTTGCGGACGGATATGTTTCCGGTGAAGCCGGTTTCGTATTCAACGCCTATGCCGGAATCGATTCCGAGGGCAATCCCGTCGGCGACATCATTGCCACCGCAACAACAAATGATGCCGGTATCGCCAGTTTCAAGAGCGATGACCTTGTCCCCGGCGAGAAATACTATGTCTTCGAAGCTATGGATGCCGACCAGAGCCTGATCTATATATTCGGCGCTCAGGGCGCGTATATCGAAATCGTCGCCCAGGAGGACGGCCAAACCGTAGTGGCGAAAGAGTTTTTCAACGACCTGATCCCCGGCACAGGCACACTTGTTATCGGCAAGGAACTTGGCAGAAAAGTCGATATCAGCGGCTCGATCACCGGCGGTTATCCGGAAGAGGCCGTGCCGAATGCTAAAGGCAAATACGACCACTCTTCCTATAAACACAGCCTGAGCGTACTGAATAAGAACACCTGGTTCCAGTACAATGAGTTCAGCAACGGAAGCGGCGGCACATTTGACCTTGTGCAGGGCGACAAGTTGAAGGATGTCGGCGAATACACCATAACCGCTGAAGGCAACGGTTGGTTCACAGTCAGCTTCCCCGACCTGATTGAGGCTGTCGGCGCTAGATTGTCGATATCCAATAAAATACTGGGGGCGAAGAACCAGAACGACAAGAATTACAATGCGAACAACATATGGACTACCTCACCCGGCCAGCAGCAGTTCTCGTTCAGCGGAAATTCATTCAGATTCTATGCTCCCTGGGTTAAAACAAACGAGACCGTTTATGTCTATTTGCACCTCGACGGTCTGACGGGCTACGCCGATACCTACCACGCGGAACCGGGGCAGACCTTTACGGTTTTGGTGACCGGCCCGAGTTTCCCCGATGGTAAAGAGTTTGAAGTTCCCATGAACAGCTCAATCAGGATTGAGAATCTTAAGCCCGGCACCTACACCATCGAGGAGCTCGAAGACGGGTGGAAGGCCACCTACTATGTAAACGGCTCGACTGTCGGTATTGAAGAGCGTTTCGTCGAAGTTATTGTTATCAAAGACGAAGTCACCACTGTTAAAATGACCAACGAACCCGGTGTATGGCCGAACGGAATATTTTCGATACAGAAGATGGTTGAAAATGTAGAATTGGGATATATAGCCGGTGATGCCGGCTTTGTATTCAATGCATACGCCGAAATAGACGCCGACGGCAATCCTGTCGGTAACATCATAGCCACCGCAACCACAGGCGCTGACGGCATTGCCAGATTCAACAGCAAAGACCTTATCACGGGTAAGACCTATTATGTCTTTGAGGCCATGACACCCGAACAGGAACTGATTTATGTGTTCGGCGCTCAGGGCGCGTATATCGAAATTGTTGCCAAGGAAGACGGCGAGTTTGACACGGCGGAGGATTTCTTTAACGACCTTGCGTTCGGCTCCATCACGGTAACAAAAGCCGTTGAAGCCTACAAAGATAAGGTGTACAGCGTTAACACCGTGACCGGCGGCGATGATGCCTCCGAAACGGTTGTGCAGGGCAGTTGGATGCGTCCGAAGTATATTGATGTCACCGCTATCCTCAACGGCACTCCCTTTGAAGCTAATCTGGTGGCGGGCTCCGATTTGACCCCGGTCGGCACTTACAGCATTTCGGCTGCCGGTGACGGCGGGCTTGTCGTGGAGCTCAAGTATGACGAGGGCGTTGAAGCAAACGCAATTACGTGGATAGTTTTCGGAAACGCATATGCGGGGCAGTCCCATAGCGGCGGAGGCCCTAACAGACCTGGACATTATGTCAGCTCTTCATTTGGAGAGAGTGTCACGATTCCGGCAGACGATGTTAAAGCGATGACGGATGCATCGGGCAATATGCAGTACCTGTATCTGCACTCGGGCATTGGCGAGCAGACCGTGACCTTTGATATCTCTGATGAGTATGCCGATGTAGTATTTGATTTTGTCGTGACCGACAGCGACGGCAGCATTGTTGCGGAGTTCTCCTTAAAAGACGGTGAAAATTACACCGCTGCCGGTCTTGAGGCGGGTGAATACACCGTTACAGAAACAACCACCGGTTGGACGACAACCTACAGCGTTGACAACGGCAAAGTTCTGGTCGTCGCCGGTGAGGACGCGCCCGTCACTGTAACAAACAAAACTGTTATTACTGTCGTTGTAGTCTGATAAAAAACAGGCAAATTCCAATATGCAGCCGGCAGGCTATCTCAGCCTGCCGGCTATTTTCCGAAATACACAGGCTCAGGAGGTTGTTAAAGTGCTAAAGCGAATATTTTCTTCTTTTCTTTGCGCAGTAATTGTGATTATGCTGTTTCCGGCTGTTCCGGCCATTGCTGCGGAGGATTTGGAAGGTGGGTATCTTGATGAAATCATCATTGGGTTCTATCCGCAATCTAATTTCCCCGGCAAGGAAAAGCAATATGACAGCGAGGTTGCAAAAGTCCTGAAAGATGGGTTTGGTCTCGACAAGGTCAAGGAAAATGTCTATGTTGTAAAAGCGGAAGACTTGTCGAAAAATCCAACTGCCGTGCTGAATCGCTTTAAGAACAGCGAGTTCATAGAGTATGTGGAACCGAACTATATTGCCAAAGCCGAACTGATCCCAAACGACCCGGATTACAAGGTATATACTCAAAGAGGGTTTTCTTCCAAGAACCTTGAGGGCATGTGGGATGTCACGAACAGTGTCGAAACGGTTGTCGCGGTGCTCGACACAGGCGTTTATGCGGCGCATGGCGACTTGGTCGGGCGGGTTCTCTCCGGCTACGACTTTGTAAACAACAAAGCGGGAACCGCAAATGATGACAACGGTCATGGTACATGTGTCGCGGGGACAGTGGCCGCAAAGGGAAACAATGGTGTGGGCACCGCCGGTATCAACTGGGGGGCATACATACTGCCGGTAAAGGTTCTTGATTCCAAAGGCAATGGCTCTGTATCCAACATCGCAAAAGGCATCATGTGGGCCGCGGACAATGGGGCTAAAATAATCAATCTAAGCCTCGGAACGACTGTGGATTCAGTCACGCTAAAGGCCTCCATTGATTATGCGGCTACCAAAGGTTGCATCCTTGTTGCGGCGGCGGGCAACACAGGCAAGAATGTTGTAGAATACCCGGCGCGCTACAGCAATGTTATAGGGGTGGGCTCCGAGACGGGCGCGGGGGTTCGCGATCCAATAACCTGCTACGGCACCGGTCTCGATATTCTCACTATAGGCTCATACCGCACAACCACGATGGCGGGTGGCTACGGTACAGCGGCGGGTACCTCATTCTCCGCGCCGCAGGTGGCGGGCGTGCTGTCTCTCGCCCTCGATTATTATCCGAGTTTGGATATATACAGCGCGAAGGATTTGATTTCCGCCGCCGCCGTAGATGTCGGCGCAGCGGGCTGGGATGCGGACACCGGATATGGGTATCTTAACTTTATGCGCTTTATCGAGACTGCGATATCCCTCGGCACCGAACAAAAACCCGATGACAAAACGCCGCCGGTGCTCACATTAAAGGGTGAAACAGCGATTGAGCTTATCGAGGGCGACACATTCGTAGAACCCGGTTGGACGGTAACCGACGACACCGACGGCGACTTAGCGCATGCCGTTGTTGTTTCGGGCTCGGTTGCAACCGCTTATGAGGGGATATATACGCTGAGCTACAAAGTGTCTGACAAAGCGGGCAACACTGCTACAGCATCACGTACCGTAACCGTATCTCCCTCGCCTGCTCCATCGATTGATGTGCCGAAACCGCCTGTCATATCTCAAATAGGCTCCAATCCGATAATCCTTCATCTCGGCGGCAGCCCGTATACCGAGCAGGGCGCAAAAGCGTATGACGACATTGACGGAGATATTTCACATCTTGTGACACAAAAGGGAAATGTCGACACTTCACGCGCGGGAACGTACCATGTGACGTATTCGGCCATAAACAGCGCCGGATTGGAAGCGTCGGTCACCCGTGAAGTGAGAGTGCTTGCGCCGCAGGAAAGATATTCCGACCGTACCCCGTACAGATTCAGCGATCAGGGCAAGTCGGGCTCATCATTCATACACAATTTCATATCAGACGCTGACGGAACTGTTACCCTGTCTGTATCCGGCCTTAGCAAAACAACGATAACTGTCTCTATAAAAAGCGATGACGGACGTCAGGTGTTTTGTGAGACTTTCAAAGGAAATTCTTCCAGAGACTTCTGGGCCGCGACCGGCTCGTATACGGTAACAATGTCTATAGATTCCGCAAACGGCAATCAAAGAGTAGATTTATCCCTGCTGATGCCGGAAGAACTCTATGTATACTTCGCGGAGGAGGAAGTGCCGCTGCCCTCTTGGGATGCGGTATCAGGAACTACCTCCTATACAGTCGCAAGCGGCGACAATCTCTCCCGCATTGCTTACCGGCTGTACGGGGACAGCTCCCGCTGGCGCGAAATCTACGACATGAACAGAGCGGTTATCGGGGACAATCCAAACCTTATTTTTCCCGGCCAGGTGCTGACTGTTAATACAAAGTGATCCTTTTCTCTCTTCTTCTGGCTAAAGACATATTGCAAAAGCCGGCTGCCTTAACGGTAACCGGCTTTTCAGTTATGCCCAACTGATGTTAGACGGCGGCTCCTGCAATCTGGGTAATGCAGAAACTCATATGGGTTTTGTAAACTGCTCTGGTATAAGCATGACTGCGTTTTTTGAGCAACAACCAGTTATCCATAAACCAGGGTGGACATCTCTAGCATAATTCTATCATCTTTTCATGTATCCCCGCTCATTTCGCAGGCTGCCCCCTGCATCTTTTTCATTCAAACTATACATGTCATTATGAGCCACGCCGCGAGGCGCGGCTCATAATGCTTTATATGGAGTTGTGAGCCTCCGTTCAACTTATACACCCTACAAAATTGTACTTGATTTGCACGGTCTCCATCCGTATGCCGCACTCATCACTTTGTTCGTGGACGCTGATTTGGTCGATAAGCTGATAGGCTGTTGCCCGATCAAGCCTGTCGATGGTGACGCACTCTTTCATCAGGTTCATCCATCGCTGTATGTCGGCTCGGCTGTTCCGATTCTCCTGAATAAGCCTCCGCAGTTCAATCGCCGTTTCGTTTAGCTCGGCAATCTCTCGCTCGTAATCGGCAAACATTTTCTTGAAAAGGCCGTCTGGCACGTTGCCTGTAATCTTTTCCTCAAACAACCTTTTGCTTGCGTCCTCAATAAACAATATGCGGCCTTTCGCGTCGCGCAGGGATTTTTCTCTCGCGACGGTTTCGTTCTTGTAAGCCTCGCCGGAAAACGCGAAAAGCCTGTCAAGAAGCCGCGCTCCATCCAATACCGCTGTTTTAGCGTGATGTTGGATGTCATGCAGGATAACGCTTTCAAGCACTTCAACATCAATCGTGTGCGTAGTACAGGATTTTGCACCATTGTTGGCGTAGCGGCTGCAACGATAAAAGAGCTTTTCATCGCCGTTTTTGCGAACCTTGCGATTGAACGCCATACTGGCTATTAGGCAGAAAAACACGAAAAATCTCGGAGAACACACAAAAATATTTTGTTTCCCGAAATCATAGATGCTATTTTTTTGCTAACTGTGCCGCATATGATAAAAAAGTGTGATATAATTACGGAAATTGCTCACACTGTCCCATGGAATGTTTCGAAAGGAGATAAAATGAAAAAGGCAGCATGCGTACTTTGTATTTGTTTATTACTCAGCGTCTGGTACGGCGCTGCGGGTATCGAAGCTTTGGCTGCGGATGATATTGCCGCAAAGCGCAATTTTGTTCGAGGCAACATATGCGTCAGCCCGAGGTCGAACACGTACTTTATACAAGGCGACGGCAGCCTTTGGTCTGCCGGCTGGGATAGCGCGGGGCACGACGTTACCCCGATTCTGGCACAAAACGCGCCTCAAAAGGTGATGGAAAATGTACAGGCGGTGCAAAACAGCGACTGGTCGACACTTGCGCTCGACCATGCCGATACGCTATGGGCTTGGGGCAATAATGCAAACGGCAACCAGGGCACCGATTTCATTTCGGCAGTTCCGGCAAAGATCCTGGACGCAGTGTCTTCCTTTGATCTGGGTGGGAACTATACGCTGGCCGTTCGGAAGGACGGAACCCTTTGGTTTTGGGGCTTTATGCATGACGTGAACCAAAAAGACCCTACACAAAACCCGCAGTATCTGCCGGTGCAGATTATGGCGGATGTAAAGCGTGCCTCGGCGGGAGGACCATATGGGCTCGCCATCAAAAACGACGACAGCCTTTGGACATGGACGTCTGCTTGGGATGATTATCAAGACCGCTGGGTAACATCGCCGGTAAAAGTCATGGATGGCGTCGCCTCGGCCTCAAACGGCATGGCTATCGGGCTTGACGGAACATTATGGGGCTTTGAGGTGGATTATAACGCCGGGAAAACGCTGACGCCGGTCAGGCTGCTTGATAACGTGGCCGATACCGGCCGTAGCGGTTCATATTATCTGGCACGGGACAAACAGAATGCGCTTTGGGCATGGCCTTTTGACCATTTCAACTCTGGGGCTGTGATGGTGGCCGGCGACTGCGCATATTTCGTTGCCGTTTGCGGGCAATCCATTCTTTACATCAACACCCATAACACGCTATGTCAGGTTGAACTAAAAGACAGCACTTCTAAAGCCCTTCAGGTGGAAAAGGATGTGCTTTACGCTGCTGCAAGCCACGACTCGGTCTTACTGTGCGTTAAACTTGACGGCAGTCTGCTGCTGAGGCCGCTTTTAAACCTGGCAGACAGCAAAAACCGCGCGACGGCGGCAAAGGATGTTATGCTGGCGCCCCTCCAAAGCAGCGCGGGCGGCTTGCCGACCGACCCGACATATCTGCCCGAATGGATTCCGGTCAACCAGTTCCGGGATACGAGCGGGCACTGGGCCGAAAAAGCCATCCTACGGTGGGCGGGATATGGCGTGTTGCGCGGAGATCAGGTGGCATTCCGTCCCGATGATCCGGTTACCCGGGCTGAGTTCTCGGCGGTGCTCAACCGCGTCATGGGCTATAAACCAAGTGGAGCCGCCGACTTTAAAGACGTGGTTAAAACCGCATGGTATTATGACGACATCACAAGGGTTTACGCCGCCGGTGTCCTTGAGGGCGACGGCAAAGGCAGCCTGCGTCCGCTCGATCACATTACCCATGAAGAAGCCTGCGTCATGCTGGCGCGTGCTTTTTCTCTGAAAAATATTTCAAACAACGCCGTGCAGTTTGAAAACGTATCCTATTGGGCGAATGAAGCTGTGAGCACCATGAGCAGCGACGGATATCTGCCCGTTGATGAAGGCTACGTCTTTGAAGCACAGAAACCGATCACCCGTGCGGGAGTCGCGGCTATTTTGGACAGACTGATAGCGTTATATATTGATGAGGCGGTGTATTTCGGCGATGTCGATAAAAGGCATACCATAAAAGGAAACGTGCTTATCAATACAAACAGCGTTTCGCTGCGCAATATGACGATTTCCGGCAATATATACCTTGCGCCGGGAATAGGCGATTATTTTACAAAGACTCTCATTCGCGATGTCGTGCTTGATGGAACGCTGTATGTGAATTGCCCCGGACTGCGCGTCACGCTGAGGGATTCAGAAGTCCCACGACTTATCGTCCAGGCGGGCGAATTGGCTAAAATCACGACCACCGGACAGGCCGAGGTGAAAAATACAGTTTTGCGTAGCTCCGTTCGGCTTACAGAAGAGCATCATTCAGACAGCGGCGCTGGATTTGAGAATATCCTTATTCCTGCCGACTGCCGGGGCACTGATGTGGTGTTAGACGGCAGCTTCGCGTTCATTGAGAATCGGCTGGCCGGCTGCAGGATTAACATAACCGGCGCGGTTGACGTGCTTTATGCTGCAGAGGAAACCACGCTTGCGGGCGAACACGGCATCGGAAAAACGTATCTGAAGGGCGAGGTTCCTCAGAACAGGCCCATGTGGGAGGAGTAGGGCGCAATAATCCGCTTTATTGCTGGGCGATTTGTCAGCGCTCTCTAAACGAGGGCAATGCACAAAAAGGGCTTTTAGCTTTTTACAGATTATTTATATGAATGTTTAAAATAATAATATATTTTTCTCCTTTATAGGTAGACTTGCAAGTCAAATAGACTTAAAGGAGAATAAAAAAGCTACAAATTATGATTATATTGCGCAAACGAATATTGGATGCAATCTCAGAATTATACGAACCGCCGCATAGATCATAGTTATGGGTGGGTTGAGCCAAGCCGGGACTTTGGCATCACCAGTGGGTTATTACGGCATTAACTGAGGCTTTTTCGAATATCCCCATCACCATCCAAACTATCTGGATGGTGCAAATACAAAATATATCGCCATGAATAATGGTGCAGGCATTTATGGAAGCGCATGGCATCAGGGAACTGAAAATCGTATGGGCAGAGCCTGCCTGCAGCATGACGGGTCAGACCTTAAGTGGTATAGTTCCGGCGCAGCATCCGATGATGATCTTTCCGATACGATATACTGGCACAGGGTGGACCAAATCTCAGATTTGGCTTGAAGGACGGATTGTTTGAAACGGCACTAAGCGGAGAACTTGCCGGCAACTATAGTTCCTCTGCATACCGCTCGGCAATTTGTGCAAACCTCAATACAAACACAGTATACCTAATTGTTTCAACCACTCTATGCAATGTTGCCACATTCAGAAAAGCCCTTCACGGTTATCTTTGGGTGCCAAATTATCAAACGACAGAGCATAGCTACATCGTGGGCATAGTCTTAGATGGGGGCGGCTCATCCTCTATGCGCTGCGCCGAAATAAGTTTTCAAGCAAACTGCTCAAGCAGGTCGCTGTCTCAGATTATCGCATTGCGTGATATCAGCTAACAGGTTTAGCTAAGGTACCATGGGATCAGGGTTTTTATAGATGCCCTGATCCCCCGGTCTGGGAAATGTGGAAACTTTGTCAGCGTGACAAATATTGACGGCATGAGTGCTTTGCGCTTGCGGCCACGCGAAAAGAGCACAGGAGAACAATCTAAAAAAGTTGTATTAGCGAGAGGCGGGACTGCCCTTTTAGAGCAGTCCCGCCTTGTTTTTAGTCTTCGTACATCGCGCTGCACCACGCCACCGTTATCAACATCAAGGACAAAAACCTGCAAAATCAATTCGGCGTTGACAAACGCAGGCTGCTGACAAACTGTGCCGAGAGGATCCAAAAACATTTGTCATAGCCGGTCACAGAAAAAATGTTTCGTCTGTTTGTGCGTGTATTGCATTAGACTTCCGGATTGGCAATCAGCGTAGGCCTGCCGAGCGTGCCGATGGTGGCGGTATTCCACACGCTCACCGTATTCCAGCCCAAGGAGGTAATGACGGCGAGCAGGCTGGACGGATCCATACTCTGGCCGTCAAGCCCGTTTGGATCACTGATCGGTGTAACCGGCACGCCGCCGGAGAGCAGGGTCATTGCGCTGCTCGCGTAATTCTGCGCTAGCGTCGCGCCGTTTACCAGCTGCCCGCAGACCCTGTGCACCACCCCGCCCGCGTTGGTGGCAACAGCTGAGGGACCCAGGGCGATGCTGCTTTGCATGCTGGCTGCGCCCACTGCGTTGTTCTCCAGAGCTCCTGCAAGACCGGCGACGGCGGAGGCGCCGGTGACAGAACCCGACGCATAGCAGCGGCTCACTATCGCGCCGAACCCATGGCCAAGCAGCGCGCCATACTGGACGCCGCTGCCGCTGCTGTTCCCGATGGCATAGCTGTCCCGGATGACTGTTGGGTTGGCGCACAGCCCCACCATTGAGCCGACCTCAGACTGCGCATTGACAATCACATTGCCGGTTGCAAAGCATTGATCAATAAGTCCATAGGCGCAGTTGCCGCTAAAACCGCCTGTGCCGTTGCCGCTTCCCGCTCCGCCGGTGCTGGTTACGTTGCCGCGTGCCTGGCACTGGAAAAATTGCAGCGAAGGATTTTGCGGGTCGGCCGGTGCGGGCGCGTCGGTGTTGCCGTTGAATCCGCCAATCCGAACAGCGGCTTGGGCATTGCCGCTGGCCCGGCAGCGAAGATACCTGGCGCCCGAAGTGCGGCCGACAAAGCCGCCGACTTCCTGCGTCGTGGCAGTCACGTTGGCGGTCGCGGAGCAGTCGGTCACGAACATAATCGGTGTTGTGGGTATCGGCGTGATGTTCTGCAGGCCGATGTGGCCGGCGAACCCACCGCTTACGCCTGCGGACGATGGTCCATTCGCCGCTATCGCAGAGGCGCTTGAGTGGCAGTTTGTAACGTTGGTGGAGCCGCCGCCGGTCATGGCCTGCATTGCGCCGATCACGCCGCCCATGGACGCGGCTCGCCCGGTGACATCCACGCCGCAATTGATATTGGCGTAGCTGCTGCCGCCTGTACGCACTTCGATAGTGCCAAATGCGCCGCCCAGCCGGTTGTTTCCGAAAATCGCGCCGCTTTGCACCCCGCCGCCCGACATGGTAAGTGGGGCGGTCAGCGACGTAAAGCCGATGAGCCCGCCTTGATGCGCGGCGGTCGCAGGCGGATTGGGCTCATTGATTTGTATTTGCGTAACGACCAGATTCGTGAGGTTGGACGGGGCGCTGCACGCAAACATGCCGATGATGCCGCCGCAGTTAGCGGCAAAGAAGCGAAAGATGCCGGTTCCCACAAGGACATTTGACATTTGGTTCAGCCCCGCACTGACCAGACCGATCACGCCGCCCTGGTTTTGGGAGCCGGTGACCTCCGACTCTGTAACGGTCACGTCGCTGACTGCGGCCGTGGCCCCCGCTTGGTTGAGCAGGCCGATCAATCCGCCCGCGTTGACGGAGAACGATGTGAGCTCGGCGGTGACCAGCCGCATGGCGTTTATGCGCTCGACGGTAACCGCGCCTTCCAGCACACCGGCCATGCCGCCGATATATCCGATGTTGCTGCCTGTGCCGGAGCGCCCGCCGGATGCCCGCCCCGGAGTGAGGGTGATGTCCCGGATAGCGCCGCCTTGCATATAACCCACCAGCGTACCGATTCTGCCGGTCTGCGCGGGGTCGGCAAAGCCGGTGAACAGGGCTTCAGAAAATGCGTTGGTGAGGGTGAGCCGCTCCAAGATAACTCCGCGCACCTGGCCGAACAGTCCGCGCACCAGCACCGGGTTTTGGGGCGCGGCGGCGGCGTTGATGGTCAGATTGTCGATGACAGTGCCGCCCTGCGGAGTCCCCGCTATGCCGGTGAACACATGTTCGCCGGACAGCGGCGGCGTAATCAATCCAATATCCACGTTGCCGATGGGCCGCCAACCGTTGCCGCCCCAGGCAGATGAGTAGTTGGCCAAGTCGAATGCGCTGTCCAGGCTGTAGGTCAGCGACAGGCTGTCGGGCATGCCGTGCACGCCGCCTGTCTGGTCGTAAAGCACCTGCATGCCTTCGATATTATCCAGAATGCGCGCGTTTTCCGTCACTCCCGCCCGGTTACCGGGGTACCCCTGCGTGAGATCGGGATAAAACGCCATCTCTGCCGGTGTGCACATGCGCACAAAGAAGGGATCGCCGGCGATGCCGTTGCCCGTGGCGAACGGCATGCCTATGGCCGACTCAAACAGCGTCAGAACGCCCGTTGACCGTCCCTCGCTGGTGACGCCCACCACATAAACGTTATAATTGAAGCCGTCCATAACGCCGGTCTCCATCGGCAGCGGGGTGATGTTCTCTTTTCCGGTCAGGGTGAAGGGAAAGGTTTGCGTGGCGGCGGTCAGCGCGCGCGCGAACCGGCCGCGCACCGCGTTACCGGTGGTCAGCGGCACAGGGTCGCTGTAGCCGATGACCTCCTCTGCGGTCGGCACGGGCTCTCCGGGGGTCAGCAGCAGATAATAGATGGAAAGTGTCGTGTCCGGCGAGGCGGAGCCGGTCATGACCATATCTACCGTCCTGAATACAGGACCGCGCACCAACGATATGAGATTCACGTTCAGGAAGCTGGTATCTACCGTGAATATTGAGAACGTGCGTGAAGCGTCCGTAGGATTGCAGAGCGCGCCCAACTGGGTCGCAACGACGGTATATGTGCCGTCCGGCAGGTCAGTCGGCGTCTGCACGCCCCACTCGCCATCCTCAAACAGCGCTGCAGTTTCACAAAACACGGTCGCGCCAAGACTGTTCTGCACGCACACCAGCACCTGGCTGCCCGGAATGCCGCGCCCCGCAATGGAAGGTCTTGAAGATGCGATTACCTCATTTAGCTCCGGCAGGTCAATGGGCGGAGGCGGGCAGGCGGGGTAGATCACATCGAAGCAGGTTTCGTCCCGCGGCGGATTGGGGTCGTTACCGGCCGGGCAGCGGAGCACTGCCAGCACACAGTGGCGACCCTGCGTCCACGGTGGATTGGGTTCATAAATCCAGTTGCCGTTTGCGTCGATGGGCACCCGTCCGACCGATACGCCGTCGACAAAGAGTTCAGCCTCGCAGCCGGGTTCCCCCGTTCCGGTGACAGGGTCCTCCGGGTCTGCGCTGCCGCCGTCCTCCGGCCCGGTGATTTGGATGCCCGGCACCTCAAAGCAACTGGTATCCTCAAGCGGAGGCGGACATGCGCACGCACATCGCAAGATCGCGCGCACACAATGGGTGCCTGTTTCCCAGGGGACGGGCGGCTGATAGACCCATCGCCCGCTTGGGTCGATGAATACTCGTCCGACAAAGATGCCGTCTCGATAAAGCTCCACTTCACAGCCGGGTTCCCCGGTACCGATAACGGGGGCTCCAGGATTGACGCTTCCGCCGTTCTGGGGGCTGGTAATGTGGATTTCCGTACCTTGCGCAACGCAAAAACATGATGTGTCTTCCGGCGGATTCCCTCTGTAGTCGCCAGGGCAGCGCAAGACTGCACGAACGCAATGCCGACCGCCATTCCATGGAACCGGGGGCTGATACAGCCAGTTCCCGCAGACATCAATGCAGACGGACCCGGAAAACCTTCCGTCAATGTACAAATCCGCACGGCAAAGGGGCGTGCCCTGCCCGGTGACCGGTTCTGTCGGGCTTGCATTGCTGCAGCTGCAGGGGCCGGTGATGCGAATAGTGTGGCAGGGATTACGGCTGCACGGCCGGCTAGGTGCAGGAACCGGGAAACGGAAGCAGGAGCCCCCGCAAGATGAACTTCTTAGGAATGACGGGGTATATGATGGAAAATAATTACTGAAGATCTCTTTCATAAACATCCTCCTAAACAATCTTCTCGAAAGTGATTGAAATCTCACTTAAAAAGCATATGCATTAAAACATGTGCTTATTTATGCTTAAAGGCTTTGTTACATTGCAGATATAGGGTATTTGCCTTGTCCTTATTGTCTGATTGGGATTCTTCGTTATATACAGAGAGCAGTACCAGAATCCGTCCCCAAAGCTGGATTCTGCATCCTGTCAGTCTTCGATTTTACCGATATACTATACCGGGATGCCGGCCTTATGAAAATATCATTTTCATAAGTGCTGCACACTGAAAGCTTTTACTTTTGGAGGGTATCTGGGCCTCAACATCTCTTACAACTTCTGTTCACTATTCTTCACGTCTAATATTGGTCATAAAATCGCCATACATTGTATAATATGTCGATTGATAGCTTTGGTTACGCCATGTGTCATTTTGGGTGGCCGGACTGCCCGAGTGAAACAGACTGCAGACCATTTGAGCTTATCTAAAAACAAAGACGCCTGGATTTATCCAGACGTCTGGTGTTGCTTTTATCCTCACTGAATGGCAGGCGGGATGCGCGATGCAACTGTCCTGCAATATAAGTGTCTCAGTCAAAGCAATAGCGACCAGCCGAGATTTTCTTCGGTCTAGCCGCTAAGTGTTCTTTCATGCCCTATAATCCGGCAGATTAGATTGCATATCCGAGCTTACAAATTAGTTAGATACGGGGGATGGAGCTTAAAGCCCTATGTGGTTAATATTCGGCTCAAACATCAATCCTGTTGTTTTTTTGGCATTAGAGTCATTTGGGCTATCCTTGCCGAATACGCTGCAGATGGGTGCTGTGCTTGTGTGGCAAAATTCCACCCTGTCAGATGATATGCTCCAGGTATGCCTGCAGGGTTGCCCGCCCGTCGTACCGCCCGCGTTAGACTAAATGCCCATGCATTGCAATACGGGATTGTGAAATATCCGCGAAAATGCTAAACTGGCATTGTCATGTCGCCGCTTGCGGCAGCGCAGGGCCGATCTGTTTGCGCGCGACGGCCTGCTAATGACATTTTTGTATTGGAAATGACCTGCGCTGTTGCGTTGAAGCTTTGACAGGCGGAGGAGTCAGGTCATTTGCGACCATCAGCAGCAGGCATGTGAATGTGAACGGAGTGTGGAGATGAGCAAAATTGAATTATTGATGAACCGGGATGAGCAAACCGTAGCCCGCCTGATTGACATATGGGAATCCGCTGTAAAGAATATACATGCTCTCCCTTCTGAAGACGATGTTGCCCGGATTAGGCCGGAGGTGCGGAAGGCATTAAGCGGCATTGAGCATTTATGCGGATATTACGATGAAAGCGGCGTTTTGCAGGGGTTCATCGGCGTAGCCGGCCGCAAGATAGAGATGCTTTTTATTGACGGGCGCGACGGACGGCAAGACATCGGCAGGCAGCTTGTGAGCTATGCGGTTGCCGGCTTTGGCGCCAGGCCGGTCGATGTAAACGAGCAGGACAGGCAAGGCGGGATGTTTCCCCTGCCGCCCCCTGCGCCTGACTCGCCTGCGGAGCCGCTGTTTCGCCCCGCCATGCCAGGTGACGCCGCTGAGCTTAAAAATATTGCGAGGCGCGTGATTCAGGCAAACTACACGCCGTTTCTCGGTGAGGAGACTGTACGGGAGTTCATCGAAAGCGGCCAGTCGGACAAAGAGATTGACGATGGGTTAAATACATGCGCGGTTATGGTGTCCGGCGGCAAAACTGTCGGGTTTACCATTGTAAATGGGGAAGTGCTGCATCTCATCATGGTTGCGCCGGAAGAACAGGGCAAGGGATGCGGCTCTAAGCTGCTTGCGCATATCGAAGGGCAGATGTTCATGGCACATCCGGTTATTACGCTGCAAACATTCGAGAGCAATATTGGCGCCATCGCCTTTTATCAAAAGCATGGGTGGCGTGAGGCCGGGCGGCAGACGGTTGACGGCATGGACATTTCTTTGGTCGTTTTCCAAAAAGCGAGACAGGCAGATGACTGATTGCCTGTGCTGCCCGGTGAAAGATAAAGACAGAGGTGACTGATTGATGATTGAGGTTGTATTCAGTGACAGCGCATGCGGAGGACTGAAAGCGGCGCAGCATTACGGTGAGGGAGAATACCGCAGCGGCGCTGCCGGCGTGATCGTAGGCCATAGTGACGGCAGCAATCCGAGCGAAGAAGAACTTCAGGCCGTTTTGCAAAAGGCCGAAGAGCGAATGCAGGCGGAATGGGAAAACGCTGAGCCCATGGGCGGGAATCCCGCCGATGTCTACGGCTTTGGCTATGGTCTGAGCGTGGGAGATATCTCGGAAGATATTCCGGGCGAAAAGCGCCGGCAGGTGCTGGAATGGCTGTATGGCATTTATCCTTTTCTCGATAAGGAGCCTGCCTTCACAGAGGAAATGATGCAAAAGGGAAAGGACGTTTTGGAGGAAATTTCCGGCCGCATCCGCGAGGGGGAAGCTGTTCGAGTTTGGTACAGCAATCAGCCCGATGAGCTTTGCGGGATGCATTGGTTTATGGCTTGGCTCGGGCAGTTAAACCTGCAAAGAGGGCAAGTCATACTTGTCCAGCTTCCCGATTGGGAGCCGCTTGAGGATGGAAGCATCATCACGCACAGCGGCTGGGGCGGCGTAAAACCGGGAGACTGGCATCGTTATGCTGCCATGCAAAGAGAAGTCGCGCCGAAGTTTTGCATGGCATGCGCCGAGCATTGGAAGGACCTCCGGGGGGAAAACGCCCCTTTGCGCGCCGTGCTGAACGGGCGGCTTGCAAGTGTGCCGGAAACAATTTATGACGGCTTTATCATCCGTGAAATCGAAGCGGAGGAAGATGAGTTTCACGAAGCGATGGTAATCGGCAGAGTGCTTGGGAAGTATTCGCTTGGGATCGGTGACGCGTGGGTTGCCCACCGCATCGAAGGCATGATTGCCGCCGGAAGACTGATTCCGGTTACACAGCCCGCGCCCGGCGATCCGATTTATCATAGAAGGCTGAAGAAGAACCACAAGGTCTGATATAAACTGGAGGGTATCGACTGTAGGCTTTATGGGGAGTATATCAGTTGTTGGAGAAGCCTTGTCTGTTTGCAGTGAGATGCTGAGAGCGAAGCCGGTATCATAATCCGAAATAGAAATAGCGCGATAAAACTCCCTACGGCACAAACTCCATGCTGGTACGTTCGCTTGTGCCGGCAAAAACGGTATGGCCGTTTCGGGACAGGCGTATCGCTGCCTTTGAGGAAACGCACTCCTTGATTATCCGCGACATTTTTCCCGCACTCGGCGCTTTCAGCTCGTATCCCTCTTTTATCTGCGGAAAAACCTCAAGGAGCAACGCCCCCTGTTTGATTCTTACGGCGTCCCGGCCGCTTTCCAGCACTTTTGCGCCGAGATAGGTCGCGATACGGTACTGCTTGCCGCGGGTGTAAATGATGCCGATGCATCCCTTGAAGCTTTGCCCAAGGAAGGGAATATCGGCTGTAGAGAGAAAAACGGATGCCGGTTCGGAGAAATCGTTGCTGTGAAGCCAGGTGTATGCGCTGGGGAACGAGCGGCCGCTGTCACCTTCGATGTACCCAATGCCGTCGGTAAAATCGTGCAGATCCCCGTTTAACTCTATACTGCCGGACAAATTGTGATACAGGCTGATGATTTGGTGCCGGCACTCCATGGGCAAAAGCCTGAATGGCCCCATGATATCATATAGCGGCGGCGTCAGGTTGTGATAAATGACCCGGCCGGTTATGCGGATGTCATCTTTGATAATATTAAGCTTAATCGCATTTAGTCCGAACTCGCACCCGCCCAGCGTGATTTGTCTTCCTTTTTTGTACGCGCTGCGCGGGTAGCGGATGACATTTGAACAGTTATCCGTAATGATTTGAACAAAAGCATCCTCCATGCTCCTCCCCACGATGACGGAAAGCGTTTGGTCTGCGTTTTGATGCTTGAAATAGAGGCCTTCAAAGCGCTCCATCATATTTGAATATCCTCCTTCGCGGGGTTATCGAGCAGGCGGCCGCTCTCATCGAACCGCGAGCCGTGACATGAGCAATCCCATGTTCGCTCGGCATCGTTCCAGCGGAGCTTGCATCCCATGTGAGGGCAGCGCGGGACGCCCGGGTTGAGAAGACCGGCAGCGGCGGCTCCGAAGTTTAGAAATAGCTGACCCCTCAGCATCGAGCGGCGCGGCGAATACAGGTCTTCCAGTTCGCTGCAGCCGTAAACTATAAGATCACAAATAAGCCGGGAAGCAACCATCGCGCCGGTCATTCCCCATTTGTTAAAGCCTGTTGCCACATACAGATTGCCCTTGCCCGCCCGGTGCCGGCCTATATAGGGGATTGCGTCAAGGCTCATCGTGTCCTGTGCCGCCCAGCGGTATTTTTCCGCCGCGTTCGGGTAAGCCTTTGCCGCCAGCTTTTTCAGCTCGGTATATCCGCCGCCGCGCTTGCCGGTTTTGTGGTCGCCTCCGCCGATGAAGAGCAATCCGCCGTAATTGCGAAAAGAGCAGCCGTCCTCCCGCTCGTCGAGATACATGCCCTCTACGTCTGGCGCGCCTTCCAGCGCCAGCACATAGCTGCGATGCTGATAGAGCTTCATGAAATAAAGCCCGGGAATGTTGACCAGAGGGTAATGCGTGGCGAAAACAATATGCTTTGCGGTTATTTTTGCGCACCCGGCCAAGGCAATATTGCCTTCAATTTTGCTGACAAAGGTATTCTCGAAAATGCGGAGCTTATCCGCAACCCCGCACAGAAGCTTAAGCGGGTTAAATTGAGCCTGATTGTCCATCGCGAGCGCGCCGTCTGTTTGCAGCGGCAGCGGAAGGCGGTCTCTGATCCTGCCGGGGAGACCGAGCGCGCGGTATGCATCCGCTTCGCGTTCCAGCTTTTTGCGGTTGCCTATCGAGTAGATATAGGCTGTTTTTTTCTCTAAATCGCAGTCGTATCTGCCCGCAAGCGCACAAAAATCGGATATTGCCCGCGTGTTGGCTTCATAATGCATTCGCGCCTTCTCAATGCCGAAACGCCGAATCAGGTCGGCGTAAATCAGCCCGTGCTGAGCCGTGATTTTAGCGGTGGTGTTGCCCGTTGTTCCGCTGCCGATTGTTTTTGCCTCGGCTAGCATACAGTCGACGCCGGCCTCGCTGAGCCGGTGCGCGATAAGTACGCCCGCCATGCCGCCGCCGATAACCAGCACGTCGGTTTTAATGTCGCCCGCCAGAGGCGCGCGGGGCTTTTTGATGCGATTGACGCTGTGTGCCCATACCGACTGCGTATCATTCCTGTCTGTCATCTCACACGCCTTTTCTCTGTTCGAGCCATGCGCCGTCAGCGGCCGGCGAACAGTATCATCTTTTGGGAAGCGGCTCGCGTTTTTGCGTTCGTTCATGCCGTTTTCATTGCCGCGCCGGAATTACCATGGCAACATAATAATATAGCTTTCCCCGATAAAAGGAAAAATATCGAAGCCGTTTTGCGTGGGAAGTGAGCTGTGCATTAAGCAAGGCGCGGTATGCGCCGGGACTTGTGCATGCGTCCTGCGCCGGCCTGTCGATATCCACGGCAGCTCGTGAGCTGAGCTGTCATCCGAAATAGTACCATAAAATTGCTTTACGCCCGCGCAACCAGCGCGGGCGTAAAGCATCGGTGGTATATTGCCGGGCGCGATGACTGTTCAGACAAGCGCCTCCTCTTGCTTGAAAATCGGTAAGGTGAAACTTACGCTCGTCCCGGAGCCAAGCTCGCTGGTAATTGAAACATCGCCGCCGTAATACCGGATAAGATCGCGGCATATGGGGAGACCGAGGCCGTTTCCGCTGCCGCCGGTGACGCCGCGCTCAAACACATGGCCTAAAAGCTCGGGCGGGACACCGCTGCCGTTATCCGATATTGTGACCGTGAGCATCTTTTCGCCCCCGCGCGCGCTGACGCGGATGATGCCGCCGGTTGTGTGGGAGTTGGCATTGCTGAGCAGGTTGGACAAAACCTGCACAATGATGTCCGCGCTGCATACGACTATCGGTAGATCGTCCGGGATTTCGAGAGCGAGCGTGTTGCCGTTTTTTTCGAGCAGCGAGGTGTAGGCCGCCAGACCCGTCAGCAGGACGTCGGTGGGGTTTACGGCATATTCGCCGTTGTTTGCCGACTGAAGCGCCGCAAGCCGCAGCGCGTTGGTGACAAGCCGTGACATCCGCTTGATTTCATCCTGTACCAGAACAAACGACTCTCTGATTTTTTCCTCATCACCTTCGCGCGCAAGCTCGAAAAGCTTTTCGGCCCGCTGGATATGTACTGAAATGACGGTGAGAGGGGTTTTTAACTCGTGCGATACGTTCCCGAGCAGCTCGCTTTTTAGCTGGCTGATGTTGTCAAGCATGGCGTTTTGCTCAGCCAGCTGCTTTTGCTGCTCGTTATACAGCCGGAAGTGGAGAAACAATATGACGCCAAGTACAATGCTGACAGAGATAAAGGCAATTAAAGTGCCGGCAAAAGCGTCCTCAGGGGCTTTTATGCGATACAGATCCTCGGTTTGATTATAATAGACTACGCACAGCGCGGCGTAAAACACCACTTCGCCCGCGGCGAGAAGCAGCGCCTTTTTGCCCTCGAGCATAAAAATCGTGAACACAATGGCGAAAACGAAAAACGACGGGAAGCCGTACAGATACCCGCCTGTGGTGAAAAAAAGTGTCGGGAACAGAATGAGGAACACACATACGATGGTTATTATGTATGCAGGTTCGTATTTTTTTGTCCTGGTGACGTATTGCAGCAGGCCCAATGACAAGAAAACGCCCGAGAAGCAGGATATGGCATTTATCGGGTTGGTCACAAGCAGGTGAAACACAGTGAATAAAAGGCTGACGATAGCCCCGCCGAGAGCAAGGACGTTGAAGATTTTTACCTTGAAATCCAGCCGTTTATTGAGATACTTACCGGATATGTAACGTAAAAAACGCATACTTCACCTCGCAAATATAGTGATACTGAAAGCGAAAACTGACAGCCGCGGAAGATGCGATACCGATAAAAAAGCTTATTTAAAACGCAATACCTCTTTTACTTTGGCAAAGTGTTTCGGATGATACAACGGGAAGGACAGCTCGCCCGGGATGTCATCAAAAAAATCTATTTTTTCAATTTCCGACTCCGGCAAATCGCCCAGTTCTTTTATGTCGGCATAAAAGAGTAAACCATAGCTGTTGATTGAATATACACATATCGGCGTGATTTCAAATCTTTTTGCGCCCGTTTCCTCGAATAATTCCCTTTTCGCGGCATCAATTATCGATTCGCCTTCCTCCCGGTGTCCGCCCGGCAATTCCCATTTGCGTTTTTTATTTTTGCAAAAAATCCATTTATCCATATACTTAGAGACAATTACGGCATACTTTAGCAGCGAATCGTCAATATCATCAATCTTATGAAAAACTACTTCCTGCACCCCGACACCCCCAGACAAGTTGTTTTATCCATGCCGAAATTGTGCGATTCTGAGAAAAATGTCAGCTTAACGGTTATTATATCACAGTCGCCTGAAAAAAAGAATACCATGGCCGCGTGATACGAGAAATGATGAGATCGGCGCAATTTTGCCGGGAGTTGTAACTTTTCTGTAGTTGTATTTGCGCAGACGCGGATGTATTATTGTGCCGTAAGCTATTTTTTTGAAAAGAGTGTATGCCATGAACAAGTTGCTGTCGATGGTGATTGCCGCCGCAATGCTTGCCGTTATGGCCGGCGGCGCGCATGAGTTCGGCAGAAAAGGAGAGAAGATACCGCCCGAAGCCAAGGCTGTTTACGCGCCGGTCCTTGAAAGCTGGGAAGGCGCAATCAGAGAGGGGTTCGGATCTATCAAAGGGACGGGGTACGCGAAGCGGTATCCCTATATAAAAATGACGCTGCCAAGTGAGCTGTGCGGGGCGCACTATGCCTATTTTGATGTGGACGGAAACGGAGTATATGAGCTGCTGATTGCCGCTTTCTTCCGCAGCGGTGACGGCGGGTGGGAGTATCTGTATATGGCAGATATCTTCACAATACATGGCGATGAGCCGGTTCGTCTGTTTGAGGGAGTTGAGGACCGCGGGTTTTGGACGCGCAACCGGCTTGATTTTTCCGCCGACGGGCAGTCACTTGTAATAGCGGGTTCAGGCGGGGCCGCGTATTCAACCTATGATTTTTACAGGGTGGCGGATAACGGGTATCAGGTTGTGCTTACAGAAGGGTTGACGACATACAATGTAAATGACCCGAGTGATTCGACGCCGTATTATCATCGTGCCGACGGAACATACGTGCCGGCGGGCAGTATTGACGGCGTGATGGACAAATATTTTGAAAAGACTTATTTTGAAGGAAGTGCCGAGGCGGCTTATATCTCGCGCTTCAATAAACGGATTGCCTGGACGCCTGTAGCGCAAAACGAGGATAAGAGCATTTTTGTTTATTCGCCTGAAGAGTGATTTATTCTCGCTCGGCGTGATATTGAATATCGACAGGCACCTGCTATAATTAGCTTGGGATGACGGAGATTCATACTGCGTCGACCTAAGCTGATTTTTGTTAAGGTGGGAAGAGTATGTTTATTGCCGAGAATCTGAAGGCCGCGCGCAAGAAAAAGGACATGACGCAGGAAGAGGTCGCCGAGATACTGGGGGTTTCCCCTCAGAGCGTGAGCAAATGGGAGAGAGGTGAGACATATCCGGATATCACGCTGCTGCCGGCGCTTGCGATCCTGTATAAGACAAGCGTAGATGCGCTGATTGGCATGGACAGGATAAACGATGTGCAGGCACAGCGCGAGGTATTTGTGGCCGAGCAGAGACATGTATATCTCGGAGAATATGGCGCGGCGGCAGATGTGCTGACGCAGGCGCTGAAGATGTACCCGAATGATGAGGGGATGATGTCGGAACTGGCAATGGTTCTGGCGCTTGAGGGCGGAGAGGATAACCTGCGCCGCGCAATAGCGCTGTGCGAGAGGGTACTGGAGGGGCATCGGAGCGAGAAGGTACATCACACGACGCGCGCGGCGCTGAGTTTTATCTTTCTTAAAGCGGGTGACGCGGAAAGGGCGGCGCATGTGGCGAAAAATCTGCCGCACGTACGCGAGAGCCGCGAGAAGATACTGGAGGAGTTCGCAAGGCAGCCGAGCATCGCCGACATTGATACATATCTGCGCTTTATAGCGCTGGGCGAGAGCGGAGAGCAGGATGTGATTACCGTCGATTTTGGTATGGGCCTGGTGCCGGCGGTGCTGGAAAACCGGCTTGTAGAGCGGGTGCGCGAGCTGCGGGGCACGCAGGGGTATGAGAAACTGCCGCTGGTGCGGATCAGAGATAATCCGGAGCTTGCGCCAAATCGAATGCGGGTGCGGCGGTATGCCGATTATCTGCTGGATGAAGTATATGGTGACGGCGCGGCGGCGGCGGACGACGCGCTGGAGGCGCTGTACAAAATCGTGCGGTAGTATCCGCGGCGTATATTTTTGAAATCGTTTCAGCGCCCGCGCGTGTGTGACACGCCGAGTGCAATGACACAAATTGTATTACATGAATAAGCGCAGGGAGATGCCTCTCTGCGCTTGATTTATCGGCTGTTATGCCGTTTTGCGGTTTTTTTGCGGTATGACGGAAAATATCGACCGCTTAACCGCCGGATACACCCGTATTACTCCTGCGTGGGGATGTCGCAGATATCGCCCCAGGAACAGGGAGAGGAATACTGCTGCAGCTCGTCGCAGGTGAGTTTTATTGCCGAGTTTGAACTGCCGCAGGCGGGATAGACATAGTCGAACCGGCGCAGAGACTCATCAAGGTATACACTGACGTCGGACGGCAGGGCGAACGGGCAGACGCCGCCGACGGCGTAGCCGGTTTTTTCCAGCGCTTCGTCGCCGGTAAGCATTTTTGCCTTGAAGCCAAATGTATCTTTGAACTTTCGGTTGCTGATTTTTGCGTCGCCGGCTGCGACGACGACGATGCAGCCTCCGTCGGCATGGCGCAGCGATATGGTTTTGGCAATCTGCGCGCCGGGGACGCCGACAGCCTGCGCCGCAAGCTGGACTGTAGCGCTAGAGACATCGAATTCCATAATATCGTCTGCACGGCCCATTTTTGTAAAAAATGCACGAACCCGATCAATTGACATGACTGATCCCTCCTTTTGCATAAATATTATATTCGGATTTGTTTTTTTTTGCAAGCAGATATGGCGGTTGCGCATGACGCTATATGACAAGATATTGTGCCGGCAAAAATATTTTGATTCTGCCGACCGGTGAGACGAAAAAACACGGAATGCCAAATTTGTGGAAACATGACAAAAATGCGGTCGAAAAATATAACTCAGCGTAATATTTTGTCCTTTACATATTCAAAATCGTAGCTTATACTTGATTTATTGTTTTGAAGCGGCACGGCATGGCAAGGGGTAAACCGTGCGGCGCTTAGTGGGATGGGGATTAAATGGTCAGCGATTTTCCGAGGACGCTCTCTCTGCTGCGGCAGGAGAAAAAAATCAGCCAGCGTAAGGCTGCAAATGATCTCGGCGTGTCTCAGGCGCTGCTTTCGCACTATGAAAACAGTGTAAGAGAGCCCGGGCTTAGCTTTGTTGTGCGCGCCGCCGATTATTACGGAGTTTCGGCCGACTATCTGCTGGGGCGCACAATGTCGCGCGACGGCGCCTCAATAATAGGCGAGGAGCTTGACGACCTGAGCGAGATGCGCGGCAATGTGCTAAAGGGCAGTGCGTCAGCCATGCTTAGCAAAAAAATGCTGCTTAACGCCATATCGCTGATGTATGAGCTGGTGGGCAAATGCGGCAACAAGTCGCTGGTACAGGAGATTTCAGGATATTTTTCGACATGCTATTATAAAGTGTTCAGGCTGCTGTATTCCATTGACAAGAAGAACGCCGACGGCGCGTTTGCCACGCCTTTGTCATATTATTCCGAGCTGTGCGACGCGAAAATTAAAAAACACGAGGGTAAACTGCGCCAGCTTGCCGATAATAATAAGCGTGAACCGGTGGGATTGCCTGATATGACAATGGATTCGCTGAACACCGATTACCCGATGCTGGCGCCGTCGCTGTTCGCCGTTTTACACGGTGTTTCGGAAAAAATTGAAAAGGAGAACTGAATCTTAAAAAACACCTTGATTTTTGCCCGCCTGTATGCTATACTGATTTTCGCGCGCAGGAATCCGCTAGGCTGGTGTAGCTCAGCAGGTAGAGCAGCTGATTTGTAATCAGCAGGTCGGGGGTTCAAATCCGTCCACCAGCTCCATTTTTCAAACACAACTCAATATAGATATGGGGGAGCGTTCCCGAGTGGCCAAAGGGGGCAGACTGTAAATCTGTTGTCAGTGACTTCGGTGGTTCGAATCCACCCGCTCCCACCAATAAAAAACATAGCATCTGATAGAGAAGATGCTATGTTTTTTATTGATGTATGGTATGATAGCAGAAGGTGAGGAGTTTTTATATATCGTGGAGGTTGTAATAAAATATGAAAAACATAATCATCGCAGGGCCGGGCAGAAGCGGTAAAACAACATTGGCGAAAAAGATAAATGAAGAGCTGGATCACTTTGTCATCAGCCTCGACAAACTTATGACCGTGTTTGACAGGTCATACCCCCAGATGGATGTTAGAATTGCGTGGGATTATAATAAAGCAACGGCCAACGCGGCACCGTTTATCGGCCATTTTCTTGGCATGTTTTCTGTCAGTGACGGCATGGCTGATGATTTAAACCTTCGAAAGCACGCTGTGAAAGGAAACAGGTTTGTGCTGGAGGGAGGGCATTTCGATTTTGAAAAAATATTGCCTATTCTGGACGCCTATGGGATAAATGAAATAAAGGATTATTTTATTCTTATTGGGTTGGTGCAAAACAAAAAAACTGCCGAAGACTTTTTCCTTGATTTAAAGAAATACGATACGGAAGACGAATGGACATACGGCATGGATGATAATGAGCTGAAAGAGCTAATCAGCCGGGATTTCATTCCATCCAATCAATCTATGACTGGCCAATTAATAAAATACGGCTTTACTATTTATGACACATCGACAAATAGGGAGCAAGTTTTTGACGAAATCATTGAAGATATTAAATCTAAAATGGAATAGAGTAAGTAAATAACGGGATACGTGTGCAATGATATAAAACATTCCACAATAAGCATTAGCTTGAAAAAGATACGCCTAAAAACAATCGCCCAGCCTGTGAAAGGCGGATGACGGCAGGGGCGTGAAAGCATCCGCACAAAAGAATAAGACCTGAAGGCCGGCTGTGTGCCGGCCTTTTTGCGCGCCATCAGCTTTCGATATATACGTCGATTTCGGTCGGCGCGCGTCGAAAACGCCGGCGGAAGTTGACGTGCATGTAGTTCATCAGGCGGTATATATAAGCTGTTATCGGAGTTATGTCGGCGAGATTTGTGCCGGGGCGACGATTTAAATCGATGTTAAGCATTAAATCGCTTATTGCCGTAAACGGGCTTAAAGGCATATCAGATATTGTCAGAACGGCGCAGCCGCGGGACTTTGCCGTCCGCGCGCAGTCGAACGTGTAAGTGTAGTGAGGGGATATCGACACCGCAATGACAAGCGTGCCGGGCGTCATGATGCCCAGTATCTCATTCCAGTCGCCCATCAGGCGCGACAGATAGACATTCTCTCTTATGCGGTCGAGCTGGTGCAGCAGCTCGGCGGCAATACCGAATGAGTCCAAATACCCGATTATCAGGATGTTTTTTGCGTCGATAACCGAGTTGGCGATTCGGAAAAGTAAATCGGAGTCGAGCGCCGAAAACATATTGGCGACGCTCTCGAGCGATAAGTGAGCCTGGTCGTCGTCGCGCAGGGAGGGGATGTCAATCTTCACGGCGGGGGAGGACATGACATGAGATTGGAAGTTTTTTTGCATGTCCGAAAACCCGCTGTAGCCAAGTGCGTGGCTGAAGCGGACAATCGACGCCGTGCTTGTGCCGATTTTCCCCGCCAGCTCGGCGAGAGAACAGAACAGCGTTTGGCCGTAGTTTGCCTGAATAAACCTGGCGATATGTTGCTGAGACTTTGAGAGTGTGGGGTAGAGCGCCTCGATTTTGTTTATGAGCATAATGCACCTCCGTTTGCATGGCAGGCGTGGCGGAACAGCGGCTTTGGACAGCGCGTGAACTGTTTGGTACGATTTTAGTTTTGTGTATTGTTTAGTTCAGTTTACCGCCGCCGCGCTCGGCTGTCAATGGCAGGGTGCGGTTACAGGGGCAGCGGGGTTGGAGGCGAGATGGACACAGGCGGATTTCCGGCGCAAATACCGCCGGCGAAGATGGTTTTTGCGTCGAATCGCAGCGACAATATGACGAAAATTGGCGCAGTATATACTTCAAACGCAAGCGCGGAGGCGAGAGAAATATGTATCTGCTGAAAACGCAGTATTTTATTGTTAATGCGCGTGCTTTGTGCTAAAATTAAACATATATATCGTCATGCGGCATACAGAGCGCCGTAATATTCGTTTTGGGAGGCACACTTATGCAGTATAAGCTTGCGATAGTCAGCAAGGTAGATTTGGCCGACGGCCGTCACATGGCCCTGGTGACACTGTATCCCGGTACCTCGGCGTGTATAGAGGCGACGAGGAAGGGCACAGTAGCGGCGTCGTACATCGAAGTGCTTGAGCCGCCGATTGAGCTGCCGGAGGCGTATTCCGCAAAAGGAAAAAAACGCATAAAGCTTGTGATGCGGCTGGACCCGTATGGCGAGGACGGGCGGAGGATGGCCGGAGCGCTGTACTATCAGCAGGTGTTTGGGCGTAGCTGCCACGATGACGAGACGCAAAAGGGCATCGCCGACATTATATATCAGGCGATGGTTGATTTGTATTTGACGGCTGAAACCGACGAGAGCGGGTTTTCAAATGCCGGGGCACTGTGTGTCGGTGCGATTCGCGAGGCGTGCGCGCGAAACGCGGCAACAACCGGGAAGTGATTTGGGATTGGCGGCGGCACAGGCGTAAACGGCGCGCTGCGCATTGAAAGGATTTTTATGGTTAAGCTTGAGAGTATTGCACCGTACGAGCAGGAGATAATCGAGATATTTAAGCAGATTCATATGCATCCCGAGCCGGGTTTTTTTGAGTTCAACACGGCAGCCCTGATAAAGGAAAAGCTGCGCGCATGGGGGCTTGATGTGAGGGAAAACCTGGCCATGACCGGCGTTATGGGCGTGCTTGATACCGGAAAGCCGGGGCGGACGGTACTGCTGCGCGCCGACATGGACTGCCTGCCGGTTATTGAGGCCAGCGGCGTGGAATACTGCTCTCAGTCGCCGGGGTTGATGCACGCGTGCGGGCATGACACGCATGTGGCGATGCTGCTGGGGGCGGCGAAATATATGTCGGAGCACCCGGACGAATTGTGCGGAAAGGTGAAGTTTGTATTTCAGCCTGCCGAGGAGGGCACGACCGACAGCAGGAAGGCCGAGGTCGCCGAGCTTGGGCTGGGGACAACCGACGGTGCGCAGATTATGATTGCGCAGGGCGTGGCTGACGGAGTCGACGCATGCTTTGCAATCCATATCGATTCTACATCACCTGTCGGCACGGGTAAGGTGTGCCGCAAGGAAGCGATGGCGTCCGCGGATCAGTTTGACTTTGTGATTAAGGGAACCGGCGGGCACGGCTCGTCGCCGCAGACGGCGACAGACCCCGTGAGCGCGGCCGCCGTGGCCATTCAAACGATTAATCTTATTCCGGCGCGCAGCGTGTCGGCGTTTGACCAGTGTGTCATCAGCATCGGAACGCTGGAGACGCCGGGGTCGCGCTGGAATATAATTCCGGCGAATGTCCGCGCCGGCGGCACGGTGCGCACATTTAATGACGAGGTGCGCAAAAGGACATTTGAGCTTATCGAGCAGCGTGTGGCGGATGCCGCAAAGACGTTCGGGTGCGAGTATGAGTTTAAGCTGACACCATACTACGCGCCGACAGTGAATGACCCCGATGTGGCGGCGCTTGTGCTGGAAACCGGCCGCGAGCTGATGGGCGAAGGGATGGCATATGCCGAGTCGCCGAGCATGGGCGGTGAGGATGTCGGGTATTTCTTCCGCAAGGCGCCGGGCGCTTTGATGATGCTGGGCGGCAGCTTTAAGAATGACCCGAAGCCGGCGACGCTGCACAGCCCATATGTGAGGATTGACCCTTCGGCGCTTAAATATGGAGTCGCGATGCACGTGAATATGTGTATCAAACTGACAAAGCCGTTGTGAGTTGCCGTGAACGCTCCGTTTGCGCGGTGCGCCGCGCCGTGACAACAAAAAGGCAGTGCCGAGGCACTGCCTGAGGTTGCCTGAAAACCCTGCGGGGTTTCAGGCATTTAGCCGGTCCCGCCTGCGGGCAGGATTTCGCCCATTTTATGCGTAATAATGGCAGGTTAAGGTGATTTTCCACGGACATGTCCGTGGAAAATCACCTTAACCTGCCATTATTACGCATAAAATGGGCGAAATCCTGCCCGCAGGCGGGACCGGCTAAATGCCTGAAACCCCGCAGGGTTTTCAGGCAACCTCAGGCAGTGCCTCGGCACTGCCTTTTTGTTGTCACGGCGCGGCGCACCGCGCAAACGGAGCGTTCACGGCAACTCACAACGGCTTTGTCAGTTTGATACACATATTCACGTGCATCGCGACTCCATATTTAAGCGCCGAAGGGTCAATCCTCACATATGGGCTGTGCAGCGTCGCCGGCTTCGGGTCATTCTTAAAGCTGCCGCCCAGCATCATCAAAGCGCCCGGCGCCTTGCGGAAGAAATACCCGACATCCTCACCGCCCATGCTCGGCGACTCGGCATATGCCATCCCTTCGCCCATCAGCTCGCGGCCGGTTTCCAGCACAAGCGCCGCCACATCGGGGTCATTCACTGTCGGCGCGTAGTATGGTGTCAGCTTAAACTCATACTCGCACCCGAACGTCTTTGCGGCATCCGCCACACGCTGCTCGATAAGCTCAAATGTCCTTTTGCGCACCTCGTCATTAAATGTGCGCACCGTGCCGCCGGCGCGGACATTCGCCGGAATTATATTCCAGCGCGACCCCGGCGTCTCCAGCGTTCCGATGCTGATGACACACTGGTCAAACGCCGACACGCTGCGCGCCGGAATAAGATTAATCGTTTGAATGGCCACGGCGGCCGCGCTCACGGGGTCTGTCGCCGTCTGCGGCGACGAGCCGTGCCCGCCGGTTCCCTTAATCACAAAGTCAAACTGATCCGCGGACGCCATCGCTTCCTTGCGGCACACCTTACCCGTGCCGACAGGTGATGTAGAATCGATATGGATTGCAAAGCATGCGTCGACTCCGTCAGCCACGCCCTGCGCAATCATAATCTGCGCACCGTCGGTTGTCCCCAGCCCAAGCTCGGCGACCTCGGCCTTCCTGCTGTCGGTCGTGCCCTCCTCGGCAGGCTGAAATACAAACTTCACCTTTCCGCACAATTCGTCCGGGTGCTCCGACATATATTTCGCCGCCCCCAGCAGCATCGCCACATGCGTGTCATGCCCGCACGCGTGCATCAACCCCGGCGACTGAGAGCAGTATTCCACGCCGCTGGCCTCAATAACCGGCAGGCAGTCCATGTCGGCGCGCAGCAGTACCGTCCGCCCCGGCTTTCCGGTATCAAGCACGCCCATAACGCCGGTCATGGCCAGGTTTTCCCTCACATCAAGCCCCCATGCGCGCAGCTTTTCCTTTATCAGGGCTGCCGTGTTGAACTCAAAAAAACCCGGCTCGGGATGCATATGAATCTGCTTAAATATCTCGATTATCTCCTGCTCGTACGGTGCAATACTCTCAAGCTTAACCATAAAAATCCTTTCAATGCGCAGCGCGCCGTTTACGCCTGTGCCGCCGCCAATCCCAAATCACTTCCCGGTTGTTGCCGCGTTTCGCGCGCACGCCTCGCGAATCGCACCGACACACAGTGCCCCGGCATTTGAAAACCCGCTCTCGTCGGTTTCAGCCGTCAAATACAAATCAACCATCGCCTGATATATAATGTCGGCGATGCCCTTTTGCGTCTCGTCATCGTGGCAGCTACGCCCAAACACCTGCTGATAGTACAGCGCTCCGGCCATCCTCCGCCCGTCCTCGCCATACGGGTCCAGCCGCATCACAAGCTTTATGCGTTTTTTTCCTTTTGCGGAATACGCCTCCGGCAGCTCAATCGGCGGCTCAAGCACTTCGATGTACGACGCCGCTACTGTGCCCTTCCTCGTCGCCTCTATACACGCCGAGGTACCGGGATACAGTGTCACCAGGGCCATGTGACGGCCGTCGGCCAAATCTACCTTGCTGACTATCGCAAGCTTATACTGCATAAGTGTGCCTCCCAAAACGAATATTACGGCGCTCTGTATGCCGCATGACGATATATATGTTTAATTTTAGCACAAAGCACGCGCATTAACAATAAAATACTGCGTTTTCAGCAGATACATATTTCTCTCGCCTCCGCGCTTGCGTTTGAAGTATATACTGCGCCAATTTTCGTCATATTGTCGCTGCGATTCGACGCAAAAACCATCTTCGCCGGCGGTATTTGCGCCGGAAATCCGCCTGTGTCCATCTCGCCTCCAACCCCGCTGCCCCTGTAACCGCACCCTGCCATTGACAGCCGAGCGCGGCGGCGGTAAACTGAACTAAACAATACACAAAACTAAAATCGTACCAAACAGTTCACGCGCTGTCCAAAGCCGCTGTTCCGCCACGCCTGCCATGCAAACGGAGGTGCATTATGCTCATAAACAAAATCGAGGCGCTCTACCCCACACTCTCAAAGTCTCAGCAACATATCGCCAGGTTTATTCAGGCAAACTACGGCCAAACGCTGTTCTGTTCTCTCGCCGAGCTGGCGGGGAAAATCGGCACAAGCACGGCGTCGATTGTCCGCTTCAGCCACGCACTTGGCTACAGCGGGTTTTCGGACATGCAAAAAAACTTCCAATCTCATGTCATGTCCTCCCCCGCCGTGAAGATTGACATCCCCTCCCTGCGCGACGACGACCAGGCTCACTTATCGCTCGAGAGCGTCGCCAATATGTTTTCGGCGCTCGACTCCGATTTACTTTTCCGAATCGCCAACTCGGTTATCGACGCAAAAAACATCCTGATAATCGGGTATTTGGACTCATTCGGTATTGCCGCCGAGCTGCTGCACCAGCTCGACCGCATAAGAGAGAATGTCTATCTGTCGCGCCTGATGGGCGACTGGAATGAGATACTGGGCATCATGACGCCCGGCACGCTTGTCATTGCGGTGTCGATATCCCCTCACTACACTTACACGTTCGACTGCGCGCGGACGGCAAAGTCCCGCGGCTGCGCCGTTCTGACAATATCTGATATGCCTTTAAGCCCGTTTACGGCAATAAGCGATTTAATGCTTAACATCGATTTAAATCGTCGCCCCGGCACAAATCTCGCCGACATAACTCCGATAACAGCTTATATATACCGCCTGATGAACTACATGCACGTCAACTTCCGCCGGCGTTTTCGACGCGCGCCGACCGAAATCGACGTATATATCGAAAGCTGATGGCGCGCAAAAAGGCCGGCACACAGCCGGCCTTCAGGTCTTATTCTTTTGTGCGGATGCTTTCACGCCCCTGCCGTCATCCGCCTTTCACAGGCTGGGCGATTGTTTTTAGGCGTATCTTTTTCAAGCTAATGCTTATTGTGGAATGTTTTATATCATTGCACACGTATCCCGTTATTTACTTACTCTATTCCATTTTAGATTTAATATCTTCAATGATTTCGTCAAAAACTTGCTCCCTATTTGTCGATGTGTCATAAATAGTAAAGCCGTATTTTATTAATTGGCCAGTCATAGATTGATTGGATGGAATGAAATCCCGGCTGATTAGCTCTTTCAGCTCATTATCATCCATGCCGTATGTCCATTCGTCTTCCGTATCGTATTTCTTTAAATCAAGGAAAAAGTCTTCGGCAGTTTTTTTGTTTTGCACCAACCCAATAAGAATAAAATAATCCTTTATTTCATTTATCCCATAGGCGTCCAGAATAGGCAATATTTTTTCAAAATCGAAATGCCCTCCCTCCAGCACAAACCTGTTTCCTTTCACAGCGTGCTTTCGAAGGTTTAAATCATCAGCCATGCCGTCACTGACAGAAAACATGCCAAGAAAATGGCCGATAAACGGTGCCGCGTTGGCCGTTGCTTTATTATAATCCCACGCAATTCTAACATCCATCTGGGGGTATGACCTGTCAAACACGGTCATAAGTTTGTCGAGGCTGATGACAAAGTGATCCAGCTCTTCATTTATCTTTTTCGCCAATGTTGTTTTACCGCTTCTGCCCGGCCCTGCGATGATTATGTTTTTCATATTTTATTACAACCTCCACGATATATAAAAACTCCTCACCTTCTGCTATCATACCATACATCAATAAAAAACATAGCATCTTCTCTATCAGATGCTATGTTTTTTATTGGTGGGAGCGGGTGGATTCGAACCACCGAAGTCACTGACAACAGATTTACAGTCTGCCCCCTTTGGCCACTCGGGAACGCTCCCCCATATCTATATTGAGTTGTGTTTGAAAAATGGAGCTGGTGGACGGATTTGAACCCCCGACCTGCTGATTACAAATCAGCTGCTCTACCTGCTGAGCTACACCAGCCTAGCGGATTCCTGCGCGCGAAAATCAGTATAGCATACAGGCGGGCAAAAATCAAGGTGTTTTTTAAGATTCAGTTCTCCTTTTCAATTTTTTCCGAAACACCGTGTAAAACGGCGAACAGCGACGGCGCCAGCATCGGGTAATCGGTGTTCAGCGAATCCATTGTCATATCAGGCAATCCCACCGGTTCACGCTTATTATTATCGGCAAGCTGGCGCAGTTTACCCTCGTGTTTTTTAATTTTCGCGTCGCACAGCTCGGAATAATATGACAAAGGCGTGGCAAACGCGCCGTCGGCGTTCTTCTTGTCAATGGAATACAGCAGCCTGAACACTTTATAATAGCATGTCGAAAAATATCCTGAAATCTCCTGTACCAGCGACTTGTTGCCGCATTTGCCCACCAGCTCATACATCAGCGATATGGCGTTAAGCAGCATTTTTTTGCTAAGCATGGCTGACGCACTGCCCTTTAGCACATTGCCGCGCATCTCGCTCAGGTCGTCAAGCTCCTCGCCTATTATTGAGGCGCCGTCGCGCGACATTGTGCGCCCCAGCAGATAGTCGGCCGAAACTCCGTAATAATCGGCGGCGCGCACAACAAAGCTAAGCCCGGGCTCTCTTACACTGTTTTCATAGTGCGAAAGCAGCGCCTGAGACACGCCGAGATCATTTGCAGCCTTACGCTGGCTGATTTTTTTCTCCTGCCGCAGCAGAGAGAGCGTCCTCGGAAAATCGCTGACCATTTAATCCCCATCCCACTAAGCGCCGCACGGTTTACCCCTTGCCATGCCGTGCCGCTTCAAAACAATAAATCAAGTATAAGCTACGATTTTGAATATGTAAAGGACAAAATATTACGCTGAGTTATATTTTTCGACCGCATTTTTGTCATGTTTCCACAAATTTGGCATTCCGTGTTTTTTCGTCTCACCGGTCGGCAGAATCAAAATATTTTTGCCGGCACAATATCTTGTCATATAGCGTCATGCGCAACCGCCATATCTGCTTGCAAAAAAAAACAAATCCGAATATAATATTTATGCAAAAGGAGGGATCAGTCATGTCAATTGATCGGGTTCGTGCATTTTTTACAAAAATGGGCCGTGCAGACGATATTATGGAATTCGATGTCTCTAGCGCTACAGTCCAGCTTGCGGCGCAGGCTGTCGGCGTCCCCGGCGCGCAGATTGCCAAAACCATATCGCTGCGCCATGCCGACGGAGGCTGCATCGTCGTCGTCGCAGCCGGCGACGCAAAAATCAGCAACCGAAAGTTCAAAGATACATTTGGCTTCAAGGCAAAAATGCTTACCGGCGACGAAGCGCTGGAAAAAACCGGCTACGCCGTCGGCGGCGTCTGCCCGTTCGCCCTGCCGTCCGACGTCAGTGTATACCTTGATGAGTCTCTGCGCCGGTTCGACTATGTCTATCCCGCCTGCGGCAGTTCAAACTCGGCAATAAAACTCACCTGCGACGAGCTGCAGCAGTATTCCTCTCCCTGTTCCTGGGGCGATATCTGCGACATCCCCACGCAGGAGTAATACGGGTGTATCCGGCGGTTAAGCGGTCGATATTTTCCGTCATACCGCAAAAAAACCGCAAAACGGCATAACAGCCGATAAATCAAGCGCAGAGAGGCATCTCCCTGCGCTTATTCATGTAATACAATTTGTGTCATTGCACTCGGCGTGTCACACACGCGCGGGCGCTGAAACGATTTCAAAAATATACGCCGCGGATACTACCGCACGATTTTGTACAGCGCCTCCAGCGCGTCGTCCGCCGCCGCCGCGCCGTCACCATATACTTCATCCAGCAGATAATCGGCATACCGCCGCACCCGCATTCGATTTGGCGCAAGCTCCGGATTATCTCTGATCCGCACCAGCGGCAGTTTCTCATACCCCTGCGTGCCCCGCAGCTCGCGCACCCGCTCTACAAGCCGGTTTTCCAGCACCGCCGGCACCAGGCCCATACCAAAATCGACGGTAATCACATCCTGCTCTCCGCTCTCGCCCAGCGCTATAAAGCGCAGATATGTATCAATGTCGGCGATGCTCGGCTGCCTTGCGAACTCCTCCAGTATCTTCTCGCGGCTCTCGCGTACGTGCGGCAGATTTTTCGCCACATGCGCCGCCCTTTCCGCGTCACCCGCTTTAAGAAAGATAAAACTCAGCGCCGCGCGCGTCGTGTGATGTACCTTCTCGCTCCGATGCCCCTCCAGTACCCTCTCGCACAGCGCTATTGCGCGGCGCAGGTTATCCTCTCCGCCCTCAAGCGCCAGAACCATTGCCAGTTCCGACATCATCCCCTCATCATTCGGGTACATCTTCAGCGCCTGCGTCAGCACATCTGCCGCCGCGCCATATTCTCCGAGATATACATGTCTCTGCTCGGCCACAAATACCTCGCGCTGTGCCTGCACATCGTTTATCCTGTCCATGCCAATCAGCGCATCTACGCTTGTCTTATACAGGATCGCAAGCGCCGGCAGCAGCGTGATATCCGGATATGTCTCACCTCTCTCCCATTTGCTCACGCTCTGAGGGGAAACCCCCAGTATCTCGGCGACCTCTTCCTGCGTCATGTCCTTTTTCTTGCGCGCGGCCTTCAGATTCTCGGCAATAAACATACTCTTCCCACCTTAACAAAAATCAGCTTAGGTCGACGCAGTATGAATCTCCGTCATCCCAAGCTAATTATAGCAGGTGCCTGTCGATATTCAATATCACGCCGAGCGAGAATAAATCACTCTTCAGGCGAATAAACAAAAATGCTCTTATCCTCGTTTTGCGCTACAGGCGTCCAGGCAATCCGTTTATTGAAGCGCGAGATATAAGCCGCCTCGGCACTTCCTTCAAAATAAGTCTTTTCAAAATATTTGTCCATCACGCCGTCAATACTGCCCGCCGGCACGTATGTTCCGTCGGCACGATGATAATACGGCGTCGAATCACTCGGGTCATTTACATTGTATGTCGTCAACCCTTCTGTAAGCACAACCTGATACCCGTTATCCGCCACCCTGTAAAAATCATAGGTTGAATACGCGGCCCCGCCTGAACCCGCTATTACAAGTGACTGCCCGTCGGCGGAAAAATCAAGCCGGTTGCGCGTCCAAAACCCGCGGTCCTCAACTCCCTCAAACAGACGAACCGGCTCATCGCCATGTATTGTGAAGATATCTGCCATATACAGATACTCCCACCCGCCGTCACCGCTGCGGAAGAAAGCGGCAATCAGCAGCTCATATACTCCGTTTCCGTCCACATCAAAATAGGCATAGTGCGCCCCGCACAGCTCACTTGGCAGCGTCATTTTTATATAGGGATACCGCTTCGCGTACCCCGTCCCTTTGATAGATCCGAACCCCTCTCTGATTGCGCCTTCCCAGCTTTCAAGGACCGGCGCGTAAACAGCCTTGGCTTCGGGCGGTATCTTCTCTCCTTTTCTGCCGAACTCATGCGCGCCGCCGGCCATAACGGCAAGCATTGCGGCGGCAATCACCATCGACAGCAACTTGTTCATGGCATACACTCTTTTCAAAAAAATAGCTTACGGCACAATAATACATCCGCGTCTGCGCAAATACAACTACAGAAAAGTTACAACTCCCGGCAAAATTGCGCCGATCTCATCATTTCTCGTATCACGCGGCCATGGTATTCTTTTTTTCAGGCGACTGTGATATAATAACCGTTAAGCTGACATTTTTCTCAGAATCGCACAATTTCGGCATGGATAAAACAACTTGTCTGGGGGTGTCGGGGTGCAGGAAGTAGTTTTTCATAAGATTGATGATATTGACGATTCGCTGCTAAAGTATGCCGTAATTGTCTCTAAGTATATGGATAAATGGATTTTTTGCAAAAATAAAAAACGCAAATGGGAATTGCCGGGCGGACACCGGGAGGAAGGCGAATCGATAATTGATGCCGCGAAAAGGGAATTATTCGAGGAAACGGGCGCAAAAAGATTTGAAATCACGCCGATATGTGTATATTCAATCAACAGCTATGGTTTACTCTTTTATGCCGACATAAAAGAACTGGGCGATTTGCCGGAGTCGGAAATTGAAAAAATAGATTTTTTTGATGACATCCCGGGCGAGCTGTCCTTCCCGTTGTATCATCCGAAACACTTTGCCAAAGTAAAAGAGGTATTGCGTTTTAAATAAGCTTTTTTATCGGTATCGCATCTTCCGCGGCTGTCAGTTTTCGCTTTCAGTATCACTATATTTGCGAGGTGAAGTATGCGTTTTTTACGTTACATATCCGGTAAGTATCTCAATAAACGGCTGGATTTCAAGGTAAAAATCTTCAACGTCCTTGCTCTCGGCGGGGCTATCGTCAGCCTTTTATTCACTGTGTTTCACCTGCTTGTGACCAACCCGATAAATGCCATATCCTGCTTCTCGGGCGTTTTCTTGTCATTGGGCCTGCTGCAATACGTCACCAGGACAAAAAAATACGAACCTGCATACATAATAACCATCGTATGTGTGTTCCTCATTCTGTTCCCGACACTTTTTTTCACCACAGGCGGGTATCTGTACGGCTTCCCGTCGTTTTTCGTTTTCGCCATTGTGTTCACGATTTTTATGCTCGAGGGCAAAAAGGCGCTGCTTCTCGCCGCGGGCGAAGTGGTGTTTTACGCCGCGCTGTGCGTAGTCTATTATAATCAAACCGAGGATCTGTATCGCATAAAAGCCCCTGAGGACGCTTTTGCCGGCACTTTAATTGCCTTTATCTCTGTCAGCATTGTACTTGGCGTCATATTGTTTCTCCACTTCCGGCTGTATAACGAGCAGCAAAAGCAGCTGGCTGAGCAAAACGCCATGCTTGACAACATCAGCCAGCTAAAAAGCGAGCTGCTCGGGAACGTATCGCACGAGTTAAAAACCCCTCTCACCGTCATTTCAGTACATATCCAGCGGGCCGAAAAGCTTTTCGAGCTTGCGCGCGAAGGTGATGAGGAAAAAATCAGAGAGTCGTTTGTTCTGGTACAGGATGAAATCAAGCGGATGTCACGGCTTGTCACCAACGCGCTGCGGCTTGCGGCGCTTCAGTCGGCAAACAACGGCGAATATGCCGTAAACCCCACCGACGTCCTGCTGACGGGTCTGGCGGCCTACACCTCGCTGCTCGAAAAAAACGGCAACACGCTCGCTCTCGAAATCCCGGACGATCTACCGATAGTCGTATGCAGCGCGGACATCATTGTGCAGGTTTTGTCCAACCTGCTCAGCAATGCCAACTCCCACACAACCGGCGGCATCATCCGCGTCAGCGCGCGCGGGGGCGAAAAGATGCTCACGGTCACAATATCGGATAACGGCAGCGGTGTCCCGCCCGAGCTTTTAGGCCATGTGTTTGAGCGCGGCGTCACCGGCGGCAGCGGAAACGGCCTCGGTCTCCCCATATGCCGCGATCTTATCCGGTATTACGGCGGCGATGTTTCAATTACCAGCGAGCTTGGCTCCGGGACGAGCGTAAGTTTCACCTTACCGATTTTCAAGCAAGAGGAGGCGCTTGTCTGAACAGTCATCGCGCCCGGCAATATACCACCGATGCTTTACGCCCGCGCTGGTTGCGCGGGCGTAAAGCAATTTTATGGTACTATTTCGGATGACAGCTCAGCTCACGAGCTGCCGTGGATATCGACAGGCCGGCGCAGGACGCATGCACAAGTCCCGGCGCATACCGCGCCTTGCTTAATGCACAGCTCACTTCCCACGCAAAACGGCTTCGATATTTTTCCTTTTATCGGGGAAAGCTATATTATTATGTTGCCATGGTAATTCCGGCGCGGCAATGAAAACGGCATGAACGAACGCAAAAACGCGAGCCGCTTCCCAAAAGATGATACTGTTCGCCGGCCGCTGACGGCGCATGGCTCGAACAGAGAAAAGGCGTGTGAGATGACAGACAGGAATGATACGCAGTCGGTATGGGCACACAGCGTCAATCGCATCAAAAAGCCCCGCGCGCCTCTGGCGGGCGACATTAAAACCGACGTGCTGGTTATCGGCGGCGGCATGGCGGGCGTACTTATCGCGCACCGGCTCAGCGAGGCCGGCGTCGACTGTATGCTAGCCGAGGCAAAAACAATCGGCAGCGGAACAACGGGCAACACCACCGCTAAAATCACGGCTCAGCACGGGCTGATTTACGCCGACCTGATTCGGCGTTTCGGCATTGAGAAGGCGCGAATGCATTATGAAGCCAACACGCGGGCAATATCCGATTTTTGTGCGCTTGCGGGCAGATACGACTGCGATTTAGAGAAAAAAACAGCCTATATCTACTCGATAGGCAACCGCAAAAAGCTGGAACGCGAAGCGGATGCATACCGCGCGCTCGGTCTCCCCGGCAGGATCAGAGACCGCCTTCCGCTGCCGCTGCAAACAGACGGCGCGCTCGCGATGGACAATCAGGCTCAATTTAACCCGCTTAAGCTTCTGTGCGGGGTTGCGGATAAGCTCCGCATTTTCGAGAATACCTTTGTCAGCAAAATTGAAGGCAATATTGCCTTGGCCGGGTGCGCAAAAATAACCGCAAAGCATATTGTTTTCGCCACGCATTACCCTCTGGTCAACATTCCCGGGCTTTATTTCATGAAGCTCTATCAGCATCGCAGCTATGTGCTGGCGCTGGAAGGCGCGCCAGACGTAGAGGGCATGTATCTCGACGAGCGGGAGGACGGCTGCTCTTTTCGCAATTACGGCGGATTGCTCTTCATCGGCGGAGGCGACCACAAAACCGGCAAGCGCGGCGGCGGATATACCGAGCTGAAAAAGCTGGCGGCAAAGGCTTACCCGAACGCGGCGGAAAAATACCGCTGGGCGGCACAGGACACGATGAGCCTTGACGCAATCCCCTATATAGGCCGGCACCGGGCGGGCAAGGGCAATCTGTATGTGGCAACAGGCTTTAACAAATGGGGAATGACCGGCGCGATGGTTGCTTCCCGGCTTATTTGTGATCTTATAGTTTACGGCTGCAGCGAACTGGAAGACCTGTATTCGCCGCGCCGCTCGATGCTGAGGGGTCAGCTATTTCTAAACTTCGGAGCCGCCGCTGCCGGTCTTCTCAACCCGGGCGTCCCGCGCTGCCCTCACATGGGATGCAAGCTCCGCTGGAACGATGCCGAGCGAACATGGGATTGCTCATGTCACGGCTCGCGGTTCGATGAGAGCGGCCGCCTGCTCGATAACCCCGCGAAGGAGGATATTCAAATATGATGGAGCGCTTTGAAGGCCTCTATTTCAAGCATCAAAACGCAGACCAAACGCTTTCCGTCATCGTGGGGAGGAGCATGGAGGATGCTTTTGTTCAAATCATTACGGATAACTGTTCAAATGTCATCCGCTACCCGCGCAGCGCGTACAAAAAAGGAAGACAAATCACGCTGGGCGGGTGCGAGTTCGGACTAAATGCGATTAAGCTTAATATTATCAAAGATGACATCCGCATAACCGGCCGGGTCATTTATCACAACCTGACGCCGCCGCTATATGATATCATGGGGCCATTCAGGCTTTTGCCCATGGAGTGCCGGCACCAAATCATCAGCCTGTATCACAATTTGTCCGGCAGTATAGAGTTAAACGGGGATCTGCACGATTTTACCGACGGCATTGGGTACATCGAAGGTGACAGCGGCCGCTCGTTCCCCAGCGCATACACCTGGCTTCACAGCAACGATTTCTCCGAACCGGCATCCGTTTTTCTCTCTACAGCCGATATTCCCTTCCTTGGGCAAAGCTTCAAGGGATGCATCGGCATCATTTACACCCGCGGCAAGCAGTACCGTATCGCGACCTATCTCGGCGCAAAAGTGCTGGAAAGCGGCCGGGACGCCGTAAGAATCAAACAGGGGGCGTTGCTCCTTGAGGTTTTTCCGCAGATAAAAGAGGGATACGAGCTGAAAGCGCCGAGTGCGGGAAAAATGTCGCGGATAATCAAGGAGTGCGTTTCCTCAAAGGCAGCGATACGCCTGTCCCGAAACGGCCATACCGTTTTTGCCGGCACAAGCGAACGTACCAGCATGGAGTTTGTGCCGTAGGGAGTTTTATCGCGCTATTTCTATTTCGGATTATGATACCGGCTTCGCTCTCAGCATCTCACTGCAAACAGACAAGGCTTCTCCAACAACTGATATACTCCCCATAAAGCCTACAGTCGATACCCTCCAGTTTATATCAGACCTTGTGGTTCTTCTTCAGCCTTCTATGATAAATCGGATCGCCGGGCGCGGGCTGTGTAACCGGAATCAGTCTTCCGGCGGCAATCATGCCTTCGATGCGGTGGGCAACCCACGCGTCACCGATCCCAAGCGAATACTTCCCAAGCACTCTGCCGATTACCATCGCTTCGTGAAACTCATCTTCCTCCGCTTCGATTTCACGGATGATAAAGCCGTCATAAATTGTTTCCGGCACACTTGCAAGCCGCCCGTTCAGCACGGCGCGCAAAGGGGCGTTTTCCCCCCGGAGGTCCTTCCAATGCTCGGCGCATGCCATGCAAAACTTCGGCGCGACTTCTCTTTGCATGGCAGCATAACGATGCCAGTCTCCCGGTTTTACGCCGCCCCAGCCGCTGTGCGTGATGATGCTTCCATCCTCAAGCGGCTCCCAATCGGGAAGCTGGACAAGTATGACTTGCCCTCTTTGCAGGTTTAACTGCCCGAGCCAAGCCATAAACCAATGCATCCCGCAAAGCTCATCGGGCTGATTGCTGTACCAAACTCGAACAGCTTCCCCCTCGCGGATGCGGCCGGAAATTTCCTCCAAAACGTCCTTTCCCTTTTGCATCATTTCCTCTGTGAAGGCAGGCTCCTTATCGAGAAAAGGATAAATGCCATACAGCCATTCCAGCACCTGCCGGCGCTTTTCGCCCGGAATATCTTCCGAGATATCTCCCACGCTCAGACCATAGCCAAAGCCGTAGACATCGGCGGGATTCCCGCCCATGGGCTCAGCGTTTTCCCATTCCGCCTGCATTCGCTCTTCGGCCTTTTGCAAAACGGCCTGAAGTTCTTCTTCGCTCGGATTGCTGCCGTCACTATGGCCTACGATCACGCCGGCAGCGCCGCTGCGGTATTCTCCCTCACCGTAATGCTGCGCCGCTTTCAGTCCTCCGCATGCGCTGTCACTGAATACAACCTCAATCATCAATCAGTCACCTCTGTCTTTATCTTTCACCGGGCAGCACAGGCAATCAGTCATCTGCCTGTCTCGCTTTTTGGAAAACGACCAAAGAAATGTCCATGCCGTCAACCGTCTGCCGCCCGGCCTCACGCCACCCATGCTTTTGATAAAAGGCGATGGCGCCAATATTGCTCTCGAATGTTTGCAGCGTAATAACCGGATGTGCCATGAACATCTGCCCTTCGATATGCGCAAGCAGCTTAGAGCCGCATCCCTTGCCCTGTTCTTCCGGCGCAACCATGATGAGATGCAGCACTTCCCCATTTACAATGGTAAACCCGACAGTTTTGCCGCCGGACACCATAACCGCGCATGTATTTAACCCATCGTCAATCTCTTTGTCCGACTGGCCGCTTTCGATGAACTCCCGTACAGTCTCCTCACCGAGAAACGGCGTGTAGTTTGCCTGAATCACGCGCCTCGCAATATTTTTAAGCTCAGCGGCGTCACCTGGCATGGCGGGGCGAAACAGCGGCTCCGCAGGCGAGTCAGGCGCAGGGGGCGGCAGGGGAAACATCCCGCCTTGCCTGTCCTGCTCGTTTACATCGACCGGCCTGGCGCCAAAGCCGGCAACCGCATAGCTCACAAGCTGCCTGCCGATGTCTTGCCGTCCGTCGCGCCCGTCAATAAAAAGCATCTCTATCTTGCGGCCGGCTACGCCGATGAACCCCTGCAAAACGCCGCTTTCATCGTAATATCCGCATAAATGCTCAATGCCGCTTAATGCCTTCCGCACCTCCGGCCTAATCCGGGCAACATCGTCTTCAGAAGGGAGAGCATGTATATTCTTTACAGCGGATTCCCATATGTCAATCAGGCGGGCTACGGTTTGCTCATCCCGGTTCATCAATAATTCAATTTTGCTCATCTCCACACTCCGTTCACATTCACATGCCTGCTGCTGATGGTCGCAAATGACCTGACTCCTCCGCCTGTCAAAGCTTCAACGCAACAGCGCAGGTCATTTCCAATACAAAAATGTCATTAGCAGGCCGTCGCGCGCAAACAGATCGGCCCTGCGCTGCCGCAAGCGGCGACATGACAATGCCAGTTTAGCATTTTCGCGGATATTTCACAATCCCGTATTGCAATGCATGGGCATTTAGTCTAACGCGGGCGGTACGACGGGCGGGCAACCCTGCAGGCATACCTGGAGCATATCATCTGACAGGGTGGAATTTTGCCACACAAGCACAGCACCCATCTGCAGCGTATTCGGCAAGGATAGCCCAAATGACTCTAATGCCAAAAAAACAACAGGATTGATGTTTGAGCCGAATATTAACCACATAGGGCTTTAAGCTCCATCCCCCGTATCTAACTAATTTGTAAGCTCGGATATGCAATCTAATCTGCCGGATTATAGGGCATGAAAGAACACTTAGCGGCTAGACCGAAGAAAATCTCGGCTGGTCGCTATTGCTTTGACTGAGACACTTATATTGCAGGACAGTTGCATCGCGCATCCCGCCTGCCATTCAGTGAGGATAAAAGCAACACCAGACGTCTGGATAAATCCAGGCGTCTTTGTTTTTAGATAAGCTCAAATGGTCTGCAGTCTGTTTCACTCGGGCAGTCCGGCCACCCAAAATGACACATGGCGTAACCAAAGCTATCAATCGACATATTATACAATGTATGGCGATTTTATGACCAATATTAGACGTGAAGAATAGTGAACAGAAGTTGTAAGAGATGTTGAGGCCCAGATACCCTCCAAAAGTAAAAGCTTTCAGTGTGCAGCACTTATGAAAATGATATTTTCATAAGGCCGGCATCCCGGTATAGTATATCGGTAAAATCGAAGACTGACAGGATGCAGAATCCAGCTTTGGGGACGGATTCTGGTACTGCTCTCTGTATATAACGAAGAATCCCAATCAGACAATAAGGACAAGGCAAATACCCTATATCTGCAATGTAACAAAGCCTTTAAGCATAAATAAGCACATGTTTTAATGCATATGCTTTTTAAGTGAGATTTCAATCACTTTCGAGAAGATTGTTTAGGAGGATGTTTATGAAAGAGATCTTCAGTAATTATTTTCCATCATATACCCCGTCATTCCTAAGAAGTTCATCTTGCGGGGGCTCCTGCTTCCGTTTCCCGGTTCCTGCACCTAGCCGGCCGTGCAGCCGTAATCCCTGCCACACTATTCGCATCACCGGCCCCTGCAGCTGCAGCAATGCAAGCCCGACAGAACCGGTCACCGGGCAGGGCACGCCCCTTTGCCGTGCGGATTTGTACATTGACGGAAGGTTTTCCGGGTCCGTCTGCATTGATGTCTGCGGGAACTGGCTGTATCAGCCCCCGGTTCCATGGAATGGCGGTCGGCATTGCGTTCGTGCAGTCTTGCGCTGCCCTGGCGACTACAGAGGGAATCCGCCGGAAGACACATCATGTTTTTGCGTTGCGCAAGGTACGGAAATCCACATTACCAGCCCCCAGAACGGCGGAAGCGTCAATCCTGGAGCCCCCGTTATCGGTACCGGGGAACCCGGCTGTGAAGTGGAGCTTTATCGAGACGGCATCTTTGTCGGACGAGTATTCATCGACCCAAGCGGGCGATGGGTCTATCAGCCGCCCGTCCCCTGGGAAACAGGCACCCATTGTGTGCGCGCGATCTTGCGATGTGCGTGCGCATGTCCGCCTCCGCTTGAGGATACCAGTTGCTTTGAGGTGCCGGGCATCCAAATCACCGGGCCGGAGGACGGCGGCAGCGCAGACCCGGAGGACCCTGTCACCGGAACGGGGGAACCCGGCTGCGAGGCTGAACTCTTTGTCGACGGCGTATCGGTCGGACGGGTGCCCATCGACGCAAACGGCAACTGGATTTATGAACCCAATCCACCGTGGACGCAGGGTCGCCACTGTGTGCTGGCAGTGCTCCGCTGCCCGGCCGGTAACGACCCCAATCCGCCGCGGGACGAAACCTGCTTCGATGTGATCTACCCCGCCTGCCCGCCTCCGCCCATTGACCTGCCGGAGCTAAATGAGGTAATCGCATCTTCAAGACCTTCCATTGCGGGGCGCGGCATTCCGGGCAGCCAGGTGCTGGTGTGCGTGCAGAACAGTCTTGGCGCGACCGTGTTTTGTGAAACTGCAGCGCTGTTTGAGGATGGCGAGTGGGGCGTGCAGACGCCGACTGACCTGCCGGACGGCACATATACCGTCGTTGCGACCCAGTTGGGCGCGCTCTGCAATCCTACGGACGCTTCACGCACGTTCTCAATATTCACGGTAGATACCAGCTTCCTGAACGTGAATCTCATATCGTTGGTGCGCGGTCCTGTATTCAGGACGGTAGATATGGTCATGACCGGCTCCGCCTCGCCGGACACGACACTTTCCATCTATTATCTGCTGCTGACCCCCGGAGAGCCCGTGCCGACCGCAGAGGAGGTCATCGGCTACAGCGACCCTGTGCCGCTGACCACCGGTAACGCGGTGCGCGGCCGGTTCGCGCGCGCGCTGACCGCCGCCACGCAAACCTTTCCCTTCACCCTGACCGGAAAAGAGAACATCACCCCGCTGCCGATGGAGACCGGCGTTATGGACGGCTTCAATTATAACGTTTATGTGGTGGGCGTCACCAGCGAGGGACGGTCAACGGGCGTTCTGACGCTGTTTGAGTCGGCCATAGGCATGCCGTTCGCCACGGGCAACGGCATCGCCGGCGATCCCTTCTTTGTGCGCATGTGCACACCGGCAGAGATGGCGTTTTATCCCGATCTCACGCAGGGGTACCCCGGTAACCGGGCGGGAGTGACGGAAAACGCGCGCATTCTGGATAATATCGAAGGCATGCAGGTGCTTTACGACCAGACAGGCGGCGTGCACGGCATGCCCGACAGCCTGTCGCTGACCTACAGCCTGGACAGCGCATTCGACTTGGCCAACTACTCATCTGCCTGGGGCGGCAACGGTTGGCGGCCCATCGGCAACGTGGATATTGGATTGATTACGCCGCCGCTGTCCGGCGAACATGTGTTCACCGGCATAGCGGGGACTCCGCAGGGCGGCACTGTCATCGACAATCTGACCATCAACGCCGCCGCCGCGCCCCAAAACCCGGTGCTGGTGCGCGGACTGTTCGGCCAGGTGCGCGGAGTTATCTTGGAGCGGCTCACCCTCACCAACGCATTTTCTGAAGCCCTGTTCACCGGCTTTGCCGACCCCGCGCAGACCGGCAGAATCGGTACGCTGGTGGGTTATATGCAAGGCGGCGCTATCCGGGACATCACCCTCACTCCGGGGCGGGCATCCGGCGGGCGCTCCGGCACAGGCAGCAACATCGGATATATCGGCGGCATGGCCGGTGTGCTGGAAGGCGCGGTTACCGTCGAGCGCATAAACGCCATGCGGCTGGTCACCGCCGAGCTCACATCGTTCTCCGTCAACGCGGGCGGATTGATCGGCCTGCTCAACCAAGCGGGGGCCACGGCCGCAGTCAGCGACGTGACCGTTACAGAGTCGGAGGTCACCGGCTCCCAAAACCAGGGCGGCGTGATCGGTCTGGTCAGTGCGGGGCTGAACCAAATGTCAAATGTCCTTGTGGGAACCGGCATCTTTCGCTTCTTTGCCGCTAACTGCGGCGGCATCATCGGCATGTTTGCGTGCAGCGCCCCGTCCAACCTCACGAATCTGGTCGTTACGCAAATACAAATCAATGAGCCCAATCCGCCTGCGACCGCCGCGCATCAAGGCGGGCTCATCGGCTTTACGTCGCTGACCGCCCCACTTACCATGTCGGGCGGCGGGGTGCAAAGCGGCGCGATTTTCGGAAACAACCGGCTGGGCGGCGCATTTGGCACTATCGAAGTGCGTACAGGCGGCAGCAGCTACGCCAATATCAATTGCGGCGTGGATGTCACCGGGCGAGCCGCGTCCATGGGCGGCGTGATCGGCGCAATGCAGGCCATGACCGGCGGCGGCTCCACCAACGTTACAAACTGCCACTCAAGCGCCTCTGCGATAGCGGCGAATGGACCATCGTCCGCAGGCGTAAGCGGTGGGTTCGCCGGCCACATCGGCCTGCAGAACATCACGCCGATACCCACAACACCGATTATGTTCGTGACCGACTGCTCCGCGACCGCCAACGTGACTGCCACGACGCAGGAAGTCGGCGGCTTTGTCGGCCGCACTTCGGGCGCCAGGTATCTTCGCTGCCGGGCCAGCGGCAATGCCCAAGCCGCTGTTCGGATTGGCGGATTCAACGGCAACACCGACGCGCCCGCACCGGCCGACCCGCAAAATCCTTCGCTGCAATTTTTCCAGTGCCAGGCACGCGGCAACGTAACCAGCACCGGCGGAGCGGGAAGCGGCAACGGCACAGGCGGTTTTAGCGGCAACTGCGCCTATGGACTTATTGATCAATGCTTTGCAACCGGCAATGTGATTGTCAATGCGCAGTCTGAGGTCGGCTCAATGGTGGGGCTGTGCGCCAACCCAACAGTCATCCGGGACAGCTATGCCATCGGGAACAGCAGCGGCAGCGGCGTCCAGTATGGCGCGCTGCTTGGCCATGGGTTCGGCGCGATAGTGAGCCGCTGCTATGCGTCGGGTTCTGTCACCGGCGCCTCCGCCGTCGCCGGTCTTGCAGGAGCTCTGGAGAACAACGCAGTGGGCGCAGCCAGCATGCAAAGCAGCATCGCCCTGGGTCCCTCAGCTGTTGCCACCAACGCGGGCGGGGTGGTGCACAGGGTCTGCGGGCAGCTGGTAAACGGCGCGACGCTAGCGCAGAATTACGCGAGCAGCGCAATGACCCTGCTCTCCGGCGGCGTGCCGGTTACACCGATCAGTGATCCAAACGGGCTTGACGGCCAGAGTATGGATCCGTCCAGCCTGCTCGCCGTCATTACCTCCTTGGGCTGGAATACGGTGAGCGTGTGGAATACCGCCACCATCGGCACGCTCGGCAGGCCTACGCTGATTGCCAATCCGGAAGTCTAATGCAATACACGCACAAACAGACGAAACATTTTTTCTGTGACCGGCTATGACAAATGTTTTTGGATCCTCTCGGCACAGTTTGTCAGCAGCCTGCGTTTGTCAACGCCGAATTGATTTTGCAGGTTTTTGTCCTTGATGTTGATAACGGTGGCGTGGTGCAGCGCGATGTACGAAGACTAAAAACAAGGCGGGACTGCTCTAAAAGGGCAGTCCCGCCTCTCGCTAATACAACTTTTTTAGATTGTTCTCCTGTGCTCTTTTCGCGTGGCCGCAAGCGCAAAGCACTCATGCCGTCAATATTTGTCACGCTGACAAAGTTTCCACATTTCCCAGACCGGGGGATCAGGGCATCTATAAAAACCCTGATCCCATGGTACCTTAGCTAAACCTGTTAGCTGATATCACGCAATGCGATAATCTGAGACAGCGACCTGCTTGAGCAGTTTGCTTGAAAACTTATTTCGGCGCAGCGCATAGAGGATGAGCCGCCCCCATCTAAGACTATGCCCACGATGTAGCTATGCTCTGTCGTTTGATAATTTGGCACCCAAAGATAACCGTGAAGGGCTTTTCTGAATGTGGCAACATTGCATAGAGTGGTTGAAACAATTAGGTATACTGTGTTTGTATTGAGGTTTGCACAAATTGCCGAGCGGTATGCAGAGGAACTATAGTTGCCGGCAAGTTCTCCGCTTAGTGCCGTTTCAAACAATCCGTCCTTCAAGCCAAATCTGAGATTTGGTCCACCCTGTGCCAGTATATCGTATCGGAAAGATCATCATCGGATGCTGCGCCGGAACTATACCACTTAAGGTCTGACCCGTCATGCTGCAGGCAGGCTCTGCCCATACGATTTTCAGTTCCCTGATGCCATGCGCTTCCATAAATGCCTGCACCATTATTCATGGCGATATATTTTGTATTTGCACCATCCAGATAGTTTGGATGGTGATGGGGATATTCGAAAAAGCCTCAGTTAATGCCGTAATAACCCACTGGTGATGCCAAAGTCCCGGCTTGGCTCAACCCACCCATAACTATGATCTATGCGGCGGTTCGTATAATTCTGAGATTGCATCCAATATTCGTTTGCGCAATATAATCATAATTTGTAGCTTTTTTATTCTCCTTTAAGTCTATTTGACTTGCAAGTCTACCTATAAAGGAGAAAAATATATTATTATTTTAAACATTCATATAAATAATCTGTAAAAAGCTAAAAGCCCTTTTTGTGCATTGCCCTCGTTTAGAGAGCGCTGACAAATCGCCCAGCAATAAAGCGGATTATTGCGCCCTACTCCTCCCACATGGGCCTGTTCTGAGGAACCTCGCCCTTCAGATACGTTTTTCCGATGCCGTGTTCGCCCGCAAGCGTGGTTTCCTCTGCAGCATAAAGCACGTCAACCGCGCCGGTTATGTTAATCCTGCAGCCGGCCAGCCGATTCTCAATGAACGCGAAGCTGCCGTCTAACACCACATCAGTGCCCCGGCAGTCGGCAGGAATAAGGATATTCTCAAATCCAGCGCCGCTGTCTGAATGATGCTCTTCTGTAAGCCGAACGGAGCTACGCAAAACTGTATTTTTCACCTCGGCCTGTCCGGTGGTCGTGATTTTAGCCAATTCGCCCGCCTGGACGATAAGTCGTGGGACTTCTGAATCCCTCAGCGTGACGCGCAGTCCGGGGCAATTCACATACAGCGTTCCATCAAGCACGACATCGCGAATGAGAGTCTTTGTAAAATAATCGCCTATTCCCGGCGCAAGGTATATATTGCCGGAAATCGTCATATTGCGCAGCGAAACGCTGTTTGTATTGATAAGCACGTTTCCTTTTATGGTATGCCTTTTATCGACATCGCCGAAATACACCGCCTCATCAATATATAACGCTATCAGTCTGTCCAAAATAGCCGCGACTCCCGCACGGGTGATCGGTTTCTGTGCTTCAAAGACGTAGCCTTCATCAACGGGCAGATATCCGTCGCTGCTCATGGTGCTCACAGCTTCATTCGCCCAATAGGATACGTTTTCAAACTGCACGGCGTTGTTTGAAATATTTTTCAGAGAAAAAGCACGCGCCAGCATGACGCAGGCTTCTTCATGGGTAATGTGATCGAGCGGACGCAGGCTGCCTTTGCCGTCGCCCTCAAGGACACCGGCGGCGTAAACCCTTGTGATGTCGTCATAATACCATGCGGTTTTAACCACGTCTTTAAAGTCGGCGGCTCCACTTGGTTTATAGCCCATGACGCGGTTGAGCACCGCCGAGAACTCAGCCCGGGTAACCGGATCATCGGGACGGAATGCCACCTGATCTCCGCGCAACACGCCATATCCCGCCCACCGTAGGATGGCTTTTTCGGCCCAGTGCCCGCTCGTATCCCGGAACTGGTTGACCGGAATCCATTCGGGCAGATATGTCGGGTCGGTCGGCAAGCCGCCCGCGCTGCTTTGGAGGGGCGCCAGCATAACATCCTTTGCCGCCGTCGCGCGGTTTTTGCTGTCTGCCAGGTTTAAAAGCGGCCTCAGCAGCAGACTGCCGTCAAGTTTAACGCACAGTAAGACCGAGTCGTGGCTTGCAGCAGCGTAAAGCACATCCTTTTCCACCTGAAGGGCTTTAGAAGTGCTGTCTTTTAGTTCAACCTGACATAGCGTGTTATGGGTGTTGATGTAAAGAATGGATTGCCCGCAAACGGCAACGAAATATGCGCAGTCGCCGGCCACCATCACAGCCCCAGAGTTGAAATGGTCAAAAGGCCATGCCCAAAGCGCATTCTGTTTGTCCCGTGCCAGATAATATGAACCGCTACGGCCGGTATCGGCCACGTTATCAAGCAGCCTGACCGGCGTCAGCGTTTTCCCGGCGTTATAATCCACCTCAAAGCCCCATAATGTTCCGTCAAGCCCGATAGCCATGCCGTTTGAGGCCGAGGCGACGCCATCCATGACTTTTACCGGCGATGTTACCCAGCGGTCTTGATAATCATCCCAAGCAGACGTCCATGTCCAAAGGCTGTCGTCGTTTTTGATGGCGAGCCCATATGGTCCTCCCGCCGAGGCACGCTTTACATCCGCCATAATCTGCACCGGCAGATACTGCGGGTTTTGTGTAGGGTCTTTTTGGTTCACGTCATGCATAAAGCCCCAAAACCAAAGGGTTCCGTCCTTCCGAACGGCCAGCGTATAGTTCCCACCCAGATCAAAGGAAGACACTGCGTCCAGGATCTTTGCCGGAACTGCCGAAATGAAATCGGTGCCCTGGTTGCCGTTTGCATTATTGCCCCAAGCCCATAGCGTATCGGCATGGTCGAGCGCAAGTGTCGACCAGTCGCTGTTTTGCACCGCCTGTACATTTTCCATCACCTTTTGAGGCGCGTTTTGTGCCAGAATCGGGGTAACGTCGTGCCCCGCGCTATCCCAGCCGGCAGACCAAAGGCTGCCGTCGCCTTGTATAAAGTACGTGTTCGACCTCGGGCTGACGCATATGTTGCCTCGAACAAAATTGCGCTTTGCGGCAATATCATCCGCAGCCAAAGCTTCGATACCCGCAGCGCCGTACCAGACGCTGAGTAATAAACAAATACAAAGTACGCATGCTGCCTTTTTCATTTTATCTCCTTTCGAAACATTCCATGGGACAGTGTGAGCAATTTCCGTAATTATATCACACTTTTTTATCATATGCGGCACAGTTAGCAAAAAAATAGCATCTATGATTTCGGGAAACAAAATATTTTTGTGTGTTCTCCGAGATTTTTCGTGTTTTTCTGCCTAATAGCCAGTATGGCGTTCAATCGCAAGGTTCGCAAAAACGGCGATGAAAAGCTCTTTTATCGTTGCAGCCGCTACGCCAACAATGGTGCAAAATCCTGTACTACGCACACGATTGATGTTGAAGTGCTTGAAAGCGTTATCCTGCATGACATCCAACATCACGCTAAAACAGCGGTATTGGATGGAGCGCGGCTTCTTGACAGGCTTTTCGCGTTTTCCGGCGAGGCTTACAAGAACGAAACCGTCGCGAGAGAAAAATCCCTGCGCGACGCGAAAGGCCGCATATTGTTTATTGAGGACGCAAGCAAAAGGTTGTTTGAGGAAAAGATTACAGGCAACGTGCCAGACGGCCTTTTCAAGAAAATGTTTGCCGATTACGAGCGAGAGATTGCCGAGCTAAACGAAACGGCGATTGAACTGCGGAGGCTTATTCAGGAGAATCGGAACAGCCGAGCCGACATACAGCGATGGATGAACCTGATGAAAGAGTGCGTCACCATCGACAGGCTTGATCGGGCAACAGCCTATCAGCTTATCGACCAAATCAGCGTCCACGAACAAAGTGATGAGTGCGGCATACGGATGGAGACCGTGCAAATCAAGTACAATTTTGTAGGGTGTATAAGTTGAACGGAGGCTCACAACTCCATATAAAGCATTATGAGCCGCGCCTCGCGGCGTGGCTCATAATGACATGTATAGTTTGAATGAAAAAGATGCAGGGGGCAGCCTGCGAAATGAGCGGGGATACATGAAAAGATGATAGAATTATGCTAGAGATGTCCACCCTGGTTTATGGATAACTGGTTGTTGCTCAAAAAACGCAGTCATGCTTATACCAGAGCAGTTTACAAAACCCATATGAGTTTCTGCATTACCCAGATTGCAGGAGCCGCCGTCTAACATCAGTTGGGCATAACTGAAAAGCCGGTTACCGTTAAGGCAGCCGGCTTTTGCAATATGTCTTTAGCCAGAAGAAGAGAGAAAAGGATCACTTTGTATTAACAGTCAGCACCTGGCCGGGAAAAATAAGGTTTGGATTGTCCCCGATAACCGCTCTGTTCATGTCGTAGATTTCGCGCCAGCGGGAGCTGTCCCCGTACAGCCGGTAAGCAATGCGGGAGAGATTGTCGCCGCTTGCGACTGTATAGGAGGTAGTTCCTGATACCGCATCCCAAGAGGGCAGCGGCACTTCCTCCTCCGCGAAGTATACATAGAGTTCTTCCGGCATCAGCAGGGATAAATCTACTCTTTGATTGCCGTTTGCGGAATCTATAGACATTGTTACCGTATACGAGCCGGTCGCGGCCCAGAAGTCTCTGGAAGAATTTCCTTTGAAAGTCTCACAAAACACCTGACGTCCGTCATCGCTTTTTATAGAGACAGTTATCGTTGTTTTGCTAAGGCCGGATACAGACAGGGTAACAGTTCCGTCAGCGTCTGATATGAAATTGTGTATGAATGATGAGCCCGACTTGCCCTGATCGCTGAATCTGTACGGGGTACGGTCGGAATATCTTTCCTGCGGCGCAAGCACTCTCACTTCACGGGTGACCGACGCTTCCAATCCGGCGCTGTTTATGGCCGAATACGTCACATGGTACGTTCCCGCGCGTGAAGTGTCGACATTTCCCTTTTGTGTCACAAGATGTGAAATATCTCCGTCAATGTCGTCATACGCTTTTGCGCCCTGCTCGGTATACGGGCTGCCGCCGAGATGAAGGATTATCGGATTGGAGCCTATTTGAGATATGACAGGCGGTTTCGGCACATCAATCGATGGAGCAGGCGAGGGAGATACGGTTACGGTACGTGATGCTGTAGCAGTGTTGCCCGCTTTGTCAGACACTTTGTAGCTCAGCGTATATATCCCCTCATAAGCGGTTGCAACCGAGCCCGAAACAACAACGGCATGCGCTAAGTCGCCGTCGGTGTCGTCGGTTACCGTCCAACCGGGTTCTACGAATGTGTCGCCCTCGATAAGCTCAATCGCTGTTTCACCCTTTAATGTGAGCACCGGCGGCGTTTTGTCATCGGGTTTTTGTTCGGTGCCGAGGGATATCGCAGTCTCGATAAAGCGCATAAAGTTAAGATACCCATATCCGGTGTCCGCATCCCAGCCCGCTGCGCCGACATCTACGGCGGCGGCGGAAATCAAATCCTTCGCGCTGTATATATCCAAACTCGGATAATAATCGAGGGCGAGAGACAGCACGCCCGCCACCTGCGGCGCGGAGAATGAGGTACCCGCCGCTGTACCGTAGCCACCCGCCATCGTGGTTGTGCGGTATGAGCCTATAGTGAGAATATCGAGACCGGTGCCGTAGCAGGTTATTGGATCGCGAACCCCCGCGCCCGTCTCGGAGCCCACCCCTATAACATTGCTGTAGCGCGCCGGGTATTCTACAACATTCTTGCCTGTGTTGCCCGCCGCCGCAACAAGGATGCAACCTTTGGTAGCCGCATAATCAATGGAGGCCTTTAGCGTGACTGAATCCACAGTCGTTCCGAGGCTTAGATTGATTATTTTAGCCCCATTGTCCGCGGCCCACATGATGCCTTTTGCGATGTTGGATACAGAGCCATTGCCTTTGGAATCAAGAACCTTTACCGGCAGTATGTATGCCCCCCAGTTGATACCGGCGGTGCCCACACCATTGTTTCCCTTTGCGGCCACTGTCCCCGCGACACATGTACCATGACCGTTGTCATCATTTGCGGTTCCCGCTTTGTTGTTTACAAAGTCGTAGCCGGAGAGAACCCGCCCGACCAAGTCGCCATGCGCCGCATAAACGCCTGTGTCGAGCACCGCGACAACCGTTTCGACACTGTTCGTGACATCCCACATGCCCTCAAGGTTCTTGGAAGAAAACCCTCTTTGAGTATATACCTTGTAATCCGGGTCGTTTGGGATCAGTTCGGCTTTGGCAATATAGTTCGGTTCCACATACTCTATGAACTCGCTGTTCTTAAAGCGATTCAGCACGGCAGTTGGATTTTTCGACAAGTCTTCCGCTTTTACAACATAGACATTTTCCTTGACCTTGTCGAGACCAAACCCATCTTTCAGGACTTTTGCAACCTCGCTGTCATATTGCTTTTCCTTGCCGGGGAAATTAGATTGCGGATAGAACCCAATGATGATTTCATCAAGATACCCACCTTCCAAATCCTCCGCAGCAATGGCCGGAACAGCCGGAAACAGCATAATCACAATTACTGCGCAAAGAAAAGAAGAAAATATTCGCTTTAGCACTTTAACAACCTCCTGAGCCTGTGTATTTCGGAAAATAGCCGGCAGGCTGAGATAGCCTGCCGGCTGCATATTGGAATTTGCCTGTTTTTTATCAGACTACAACGACAGTAATAACAGTTTTGTTTGTTACAGTGACGGGCGCGTCCTCACCGGCGACGACCAGAACTTTGCCGTTGTCAACGCTGTAGGTTGTCGTCCAACCGGTGGTTGTTTCTGTAACGGTGTATTCACCCGCCTCAAGACCGGCAGCGGTGTAATTTTCACCGTCTTTTAAGGAGAACTCCGCAACAATGCTGCCGTCGCTGTCGGTCACGACAAAATCAAATACTACATCGGCATACTCATCAGAGATATCAAAGGTCACGGTCTGCTCGCCAATGCCCGAGTGCAGATACAGGTACTGCATATTGCCCGATGCATCCGTCATCGCTTTAACATCGTCTGCCGGAATCGTGACACTCTCTCCAAATGAAGAGCTGACATAATGTCCAGGTCTGTTAGGGCCTCCGCCGCTATGGGACTGCCCCGCATATGCGTTTCCGAAAACTATCCACGTAATTGCGTTTGCTTCAACGCCCTCGTCATACTTGAGCTCCACGACAAGCCCGCCGTCACCGGCAGCCGAAATGCTGTAAGTGCCGACCGGGGTCAAATCGGAGCCCGCCACCAGATTAGCTTCAAAGGGAGTGCCGTTGAGGATAGCGGTGACATCAATATACTTCGGACGCATCCAACTGCCCTGCACAACCGTTTCGGAGGCATCATCGCCGCCGGTCACGGTGTTAACGCTGTACACCTTATCTTTGTAGGCTTCAACGGCTTTTGTTACCGTGATGGAGCCGAACGCAAGGTCGTTAAAGAAATCCTCCGCCGTGTCAAACTCGCCGTCTTCCTTGGCAACAATTTCGATATACGCGCCCTGAGCGCCGAACACATAAATCAGTTCCTGTTCGGGTGTCATGGCCTCAAAGACATAATAGGTCTTACCCGTGATAAGGTCTTTGCTGTTGAATCTGGCAATGCCGTCAGCGCCTGTGGTTGCGGTGGCTATGATGTTACCGACAGGATTGCCGTCGGCGTCTATTTCGGCGTATGCATTGAATACAAAGCCGGCATCACCGGCTATATATCCCAATTCTACATTTTCAACCATCTTCTGTATCGAAAATATTCCGTTCGGCCATACACCGGGTTCGTTGGTCATTTTAACAGTGGTGACTTCGTCTTTGATAACAATAACTTCGACGAAACGCTCTTCAATACCGACAGTCGAGCCGTTTACATAGTAGGTGGCCTTCCACCCGTCTTCGAGCTCCTCGATGGTGTAGGTGCCGGGCTTAAGATTCTCAATCCTGATTGAGCTGTTCATGGGAACTTCAAACTCTTTACCATCGGGGAAACTCGGGCCGGTCACCAAAACCGTAAAGGTCTGCCCCGGTTCCGCGTGGTAGGTATCGGCGTAGCCCGTCAGACCGTCGAGGTGCAAATAGACATAAACGGTCTCGTTTGTTTTAACCCAGGGAGCATAGAATCTGAATGAATTTCCGCTGAACGAGAACTGCTGCTGGCCGGGTGAGGTAGTCCATATGTTGTTCGCATTGTAATTCTTGTCGTTCTGGTTCTTCGCCCCCAGTATTTTATTGGATATCGACAATCTAGCGCCGACAGCCTCAATCAGGTCGGGGAAGCTGACTGTGAACCAACCGTTGCCTTCAGCGGTTATGGTGTATTCGCCGACATCCTTCAACTTGTCGCCCTGCACAAGGTCAAATGTGCCGCCGCTTCCGTTGCTGAACTCATTGTACTGGAACCAGGTGTTCTTATTCAGTACGCTCAGGCTGTGTTTATAGGAAGAGTGGTCGTATTTGCCTTTAGCATTCGGCACGGCCTCTTCCGGATAACCGCCGGTGATCGAGCCGCTGATATCGACTTTTCTGCCAAGTTCCTTGCCGATAACAAGTGTGCCTGTGCCGGGGATCAGGTCGTTGAAAAACTCTTTCGCCACTACGGTTTGGCCGTCCTCCTGGGCGACGATTTCGATATACGCGCCCTGAGCGCCGAATATATAGATCAGGCTCTGGTCGGCATCCATAGCTTCGAAGACATAGTATTTCTCGCCGGGGACAAGGTCATCGCTCTTGAAACTGGCGATACCGGCATCATTTGTTGTTGCGGTGGCAATGATGTCGCCGACGGGATTGCCCTCGGAATCGATTCCGGCATAGGCGTTGAATACGAAACCGGCTTCACCGGAAACATATCCGTCCGCAACTTCAACCATTTTCTGTAATGAGAAGACGCCGTTCTTGGTAACGGTCGGTTCCCAGTTTGCGTACACGCCGATTTTGGACAGGCCGCCGACGACGTCGGTGTTCACCGCGAATATGTCGATTATCCAGTTTTCCGGGATTGTATCGTAACCTGTGGTAAGGTCTACTTCAAGCTGAGAGTCAAAATTGTGGAAGAACAGACCGTCAGAGACGTAAAGGTGGTTTATGCCGGTAAGCGCGCCATTGGCGAGATCATCGTAGAGACGATAGTTAACGCCATTGCCGAACCAGCCCTCTGTCATGCCCTGCCAACCCGGATAGCCGAGCCCTTCGATCAAGGAACCATATGCTTCATAAGCCGCGGCTTCCTCTCCGAAAGAGGGGTAGTACCCAAAATCACGGAATGTGCGTACGACGTCGACACCGTTAAAGGATACAGTGCCGCTTGTGCCCTCCGGCACCCACTGGTTGATCCACTGGAAGCCCGCGCCGAACACATAGTAGTCCATAAAGTTGGCCTCGTCGATCACGGCATCCGCCGGATAAACAAAGACAAACATTTGATCGTTAAGCGCAATCTGCTGGTTGTCGGTTGCCTCCATGGAAAGGCCGACCTTCAGGTTTGTAAGCGTTGTTCCCGCATCAAGCAGATCCTTAAGGCTGAACGTGCCCCGGAAGCGAGTCGTACCCTCGCCGGTGATTGTCGCTGTGGGGTACTCGGTGTATGTGCCGTGCAGGTGCTGGTTGGTGTAGTGATTGGCCGCATCGGGGTTGCCGCCGTCCCAAACACGGTTGTTCAGGGGGTCGGCGCCTTCTTCGATGTTCGCGTCTATGGCGTTGAGCGCCGCCCATGTGGCGGTCATATTGACGTTAGGGGTTTGATAAATCTGCGATAGGCCGAAACCACCGTTGACTGCTATGGCGTTTGCGGCGTTCTCCGAACGCGTCCATGATACGGGAAGCGCTATATTGTTGTCATTGTCTTCCGCCGCGACTACGGTCGCAGGCAACAGTGTAAATACCATGACAACTGCCAGGATTGTTGCTAACAACTTGCGTTTCATACTGAAAACCTCCAAAATTCTTCCTCGTTTTTTGGAGCCGAGGTTACTCCGTTTCTGCCTCGTTGATAACGTTCAACGTGGTTATACGGCCTCTTTTGTTGTCCGGTTGGGGTTCCGGGTTTTCAGCCTCATTGATAACGCTCAATGAGGTTAAGCGGCTTCCGTTGGCAGCGGGTAAGGGTTTCCCGGTCAATCTCTTTTTGCGGTTCTTTCTTTAAAGCAGGATTTGCGGATTCACCGCATGACACACAGAGCCTAATCAATATAAGCTGTTCCTGCCATTAAGCTATCACCCCATTTTCTCGAAATTGTACCGGGACATATATCTGTTATTAAATTTCGCTGCGTTAAAATGGTTTTTAGGGGTAAAAATGCCTTGGAAAAAATATTTCCAAGGCATCAAAGTATTTTATTTATTAAGCTAATTGTTCTTTTTCCCCGAGTTTTTGCCCGAACCGGCGTTGGGGTTGCCGGAGCTTTCACCGCCCGAGTTATTACCCGAACCGGCGTTGGGATTGCCGGTGCTTTCACCGCCCGAGTTATTGCCCGAACCGGCGTTGGGATTGCCGGAGCTTTCACCGCCCGAGTTGTTGCCTGAACCGGCGTTGGGATTGCCGGAGCTTTCACCACCCGAGTTGTTGCCCGGGCCGGCGTTGGGGTTATCCGGCTTATCGCCGCTCGAGTTACTGCCCGAACCGGCGTTGGGGTTTCCGGAGCTTTCACTGCCCGAGTTGTTGCCTGAACCGGCGTTGGGGTTATCCGGATGATCTCCGCCCGAGTTGTTGCCCGGACCGACGTTGGGGTTTGTCTCTTTTCCGTTTTCGTCGGGAACAGAGAATTTTTCTTCTTCCGCCGTTTTGATTGCGATCATTATATCCTTGACAGACATTTCTATGACGTCGTCAATGCTGACAGATGGGTCGGATGCAAAAAGCCTCTCCGCCAGCTTGAGTTTACCCGGAGATACGGCCATCTCTTCGGCCCGGGCAAGATAGTCGCCGCTGCAAAGCTCAACTGTGGCAATTTTATCGAAACCCCTGTGCGCAAGAGAAGAGCTGATAAGGGCAATATAATCGTCCGGCGATTTGCCTCTTCTTGCAGTAACGGTGACCACGACCGGAGGTAAGTCGAGTTTTGCATCGACATAGCCATCTTCTATCGCTTTGTCAACCAGGGCAGTTACCGCGTCATCAAGTGAACCGCTCAGACTAATTTCGCCAAGAAGCGCCGCGCCGTCCTCATTGAGAGGCTTTGCGACCTTAAGCTTGTTGAGGTTATTAAATACGAGCTCAATTGAGGGATTTATGTCAACATATACGGAATATGCTTCGGTATTCCACTGCCAGCCAAACACTCCGGCTCCCAATATCAATACGAAGCACATCAATAAACTGATAATCTTTGCGCTGGATTTAGGCCTAAATTCAACTTCCGTCCCGACTGGGCAGGAGGAATATCCCCTTACAAGCCGAAAAGTGCCCTCACTGTCCATTATATACGAGCCTCCGCGCTCATGGCTCATTATAATTACTTTCATTGTTTTACCGCCTATCATCTATATATCCTGACAAATAATCATAGTCGCCGAGTTTTATAATCAGCGATGCTATTATAAACGTTCGCGCGCGCTCCACCTTTTTTAGGGGTAATCCTGTGACTTCGGAAACAGCCTTCACGGGGAAGTAATGTTTTATCTGGATTGTTTTGATGATTTCAATATCACTAATGATTCTAGCTATCGCTTTTCTATAAGTATCGCGGACTCTTTTGTGTTTGGGGGAGTTCTTGCTGAGTATTTCCATTGTTATCCCCCAGGCAGACAACTCCGTCTTAAACTGCTCAATCTCCTCCGCAAGAACTTTCTGCCTGTTCTGCGCGTCATATGTACGGACTGAGAGTTCTTCTACTGCCTTAGACTGGGGGGACGCGCACTCTTCATTCTCATCCTCAAGGGATACTGTCGTGCCCTTGTGCCGGTAAACCTTACGGATATCATCAATAATGCGCTTGCGAACCACATTATTAGCAAAAGGGAGGAAATAGCCCTTAGATAAATCATAGTTTTTAATAGCCTCATAAAACGCGAGCATGGCAACGCTCAGCAGCTCTTCACGGCGGTTGCCATCAGGCTGCATATTATATTGGGTGACACAGGCATGCAGAAACGGCATGAAATCATCAATCAAAAGCTCCGCCTCGCTGTTTGAGCATTTTGCAGCCGCTGCCCGAGTATCTATATTGGAATTTTTTTCAACCGATTTTGTCATGATACACCCTATACCGAAAAATATTGGCAAATCTATATATCATTATACTATTTTCAATACCCGAGAGATCCATAACCAGCATGACAAACACCATCGATAAATGACCCGTCTTTCTTCTTTTGCACAGATGAACGCCTCTCGGCATCGGCGGAGCAACCTCAAGCTTGACCGCGCGAATAACCGCATTTATTCCGTTTTACGCATTGCCCAACACAAGGCAGCATTCGTTGCCGAAAGCGTGTTTTTACATGACTATCCCTTGGGTATTATTGTATCTCTTTTTGTAACTGATTGCAATTCTAAATGTTTTCCTCAGCAGACTAGTTAAGCAATTGCGTTAATTGGCTAGAAGGAGAATTGCTCGCGCCTCCTCATGGTGCTGATGGCAAAGTTTCCAACTTCATGAAGATGGAGTAAATATCGCGCCCGAATTCAAGCCGCCCTAAATCCGCATTACTTAAGGGATTACATTTTACGCGAGCGCCCAACAATAGCACGTAAAAGTTCCGTTTGTATAAATACGAGTCCAAGTATGGAGAGTGCGGACGGAAACTTCTGCTATTTTATCCATCTGCACAATATCAACACTCTGCACGACTGCTATGTATATATTGTTTTTTCAACTCCTCTTTTTCTAGTATTTGGAGACTCTGGAAAGTTGTAGTGAAGTGTACTGGTATATAAATTGAAGAGCGGTTCAGCGAGCATACTGAATCACCTGGTATAGCCATAATTCTATCGCACCGGGCCTCAAACGAAAACCCCGCCGTACAAGCAGGCAGGGTTATACTCATTAATCTCTGCGGCATAAGCAAGTGGTTAGGTCCAAATTTGAGACCGAACCATTTGCCGTTTTAGCTTTCCATCACGGCCTCGATCTCAATGCCGCTCTTAATTACCACTACCAAATTGTCGGCGTCTATGACCTTCACGCTCTCCAGCAGCTCCCGCCCGGCGGCGTCACTGTACTCGTCAAGCTGAGCGGGTGCGCTGCGGATGGAGGCCATAAGGCGCTGGAGCCGCGCGGCTCGTGTCCTTGACTTGACCATTTCCTGCTCGACTTGATCCATCTTGTTCAGAAGCTGGGCGCGCTTGTCATATAACTCGGCCAGCTGGCCTTCGAAGAAGTCGTCCGCCATGCTGTTCTCTTTGGAGAGCTCCAAAAGACCGCCTGCTATTTTTTCAATCTTCTGGATCTCCTGCTGCGCCGCGATCCGGTCATAACCATTACCACCCGCTCCAGTGAGGGTCGGGAGCACATCATCCAGACCGGCGAGGATATCTTCCCGTATTTCGAGCACCCCATTCAAGGCCCGGAGGATGGCGTCGTGCAGGCGGCATTCCTCAAGAGTTGGAGAGGCCTTGCAGTATTTCGTACCGTTCTCCAGGCGGTTGATGCACCGCCACACGATCTTCTTTTTGCCGCCCCTGGCCCAGGTAACACGTTTATATCGAGCGCCACATTCGCCGCAAACCAGCAGTTCCGACAGGGTGTATTTGCCGCTGTATTTGCCCTTTTCGGTCAGGGCCTTGTCAGAAACCCGCCGCTTGGCGGAGCGCCTGGCGATTTCCTCCTGCACATACCCGAAGACATCCCGTGAAATAATGGCGGGATGGTTGTTCTCTATGTAAAACTGGGCGATCTCGCCCTGGTTTTTCCGCACCTGTTTGCTGATGCAGTCCACCACATAGGTTTTCTGGAGTAAGGCGTCGCCGACGTACTTCTCGTTGCGAAGCATGTAGTGGAGGCTGCCCTCCGACCATTTGGGCTCGCCCGAGGCGGAGGGGATGCCGTCGGCCTCCAACCGCTCCTTGATCTGCCGGATGCTGTATCCGCTCAAATAGTAGGCGTAAATCAGCCGCACCGTGGCCGCCTGCTCGGGAACGATCATGGGCTTCCCGTCCTCTCCGCGCTCATAGCCGAGGATGCGCTTGTACTGGAAGGGCACTTTGCCCTGCTTCATGGAATGGCGCTTGCCCCAGCGGACATTCTCGCTGATGGATTCGCTCTCCGCCTGGGCGAAGGCGGCCAGCATGGTGAACACCATCTCATTACTCATGTTCAGCGTGTTGATGTTCTCCCGCTCGAAGAAGACGCCGACACCCATCAGCTTGAGCTTGCGCACATAATCGAGGGAGTCCAGGGTGTTCCGGGCAAAGCGGGAGATGGATTTGGTGAGGATCAGGTCAATCTTGCCCCGTTTGCACAGGGCCATCATCTTGTTGAACTGCTCACGTTTCTTTGTGGAGGTGCCGGTGAGCCCCTCATCGGGAAAGATGCCGGCTAATATCCAGCCGGGATTCTCTGATATTTTCTGCGTGTAGGCGGCGATCTGGTTTTCATAGCTGGTCAGCTGTTCCTCATCGTCGGTGCTGACCCGGCAGTAGGCGGCCACCCTCAATTTCTGAGGCCTGGTCTGCTGACGTACCAGTTCGGGGTTGCCGGGTATTACCGTTATTTTCCGGGCGAGATTATCCATGAAAAATCACTCCACTCGTGTTGTACTTTTCTGCGGCACAGGCGAAGATCAGCGGCCGGATGGTTTCCGGGTCGGGTGTCCGTTCCAGCGCCCGGTTGATCTCACTCGTCATCCGGCGCGCCGCCGCGATCAGTTCATATGGGAGCAGCCGGTATTCAAGGTTCGGCTCGGCAGCCTTGCGCCGCTGCTGCCTGCTGTGGGGCTTGGCCGCTTTCAGGGCAGCTGCCGTATTGAAATCTGAAACTGAAATCAATGCGGGGCAGCCCCGTTCTCCCAGATAGCGCCGATATTCCAGAATGCGCGCCACCATGTTTTGGTTCCATGGCTTGCCGAGATGGTACGGGATACCGCTATCATTTAACCGCTTCACGATAGCCTTGTAGCCGAGGCCGCTGAGATAAAGAGCGTAAATCCGCCGGACGCAGTCGGCCTCCCGCAGGTGCGGTACAAGCCGGCCGTTTTGCATGGCATAGCCAAACGGGATTGAGCGGTTTCTCATAAACGCTCGGTCACCTCCAAACTGTTGATGAGGGCGAACCTGACCTGTTCCGGGCCGCCGATAGTGATACGCCGCACCATGCTGCGGAAGAGCTCGGCATCGAAGGCATTCAGCCGCTCCGGGCTATTCTTCATAATATCCAGCAGGAGTGTCGTCTGCTCGGGGGCATCGTCCTCGCCCGGCTCCAGCAGGCGGAGGCGTTCCCGACGCAGGGCATTGACCTGTCCATTGAAACCGGCGCTGTGAGCATAATAGAGGGCGGCGTCCATGTGTCCGGCCCCGTGTAAACGGTGGAGGATCATGGCCTGCCGCCCGATATCGATGATCTCCCGGTCGATCTCGGCGACACGGGTCTGCTGCAAAGCTGCCCGCTGCCGAAGGGTGAAGAGCTGCTCCGCCATGGGACTGAGAATGTCATGCCGGTGGGCGCGGAGCTTGTGGTGCAGCCGGATGAATGCCTGCTCCAGCGCCGGCTCGGGTATGCGCCCCACCGGGCAGTCATCTTTATCGCCGTCATGCGTCCGGCACACCCAATAGGCTTTGCCGCCCGTCACCCGCCTCTTGAAGCTGGCGCCGCATTTGTCGCAGAAAACCATCAGGCTGAAAGGGTATTTGCCGGCCGTGGTCTCCACATTGCGCTGCGCCATGAGTGCCTGTGTCCGGTCAAAGGTTTCCTGGCTGATGATGGCCGGGTGGCTGTTCTCCACATAGTACATGTCCCGCTCGCCTTTGTTCCAGATCTCCTGAAAGGGCAGCCCGTCTGACTTATACCGTTTCTGGAGCAGGATGTTCCCGGCGTATTTCTCGTTTTTCAAGATGAAGCGGATTGATTTATCAGTCCAGAGTCCGCCGACCTTGGGTGTTCCCTCGGCAGCCAGCCTCTCGGCGATTTTCTCCGCTCCCATGCCCGAGAGGTATTCAGAGAAAATGCGCCGGACGATGGGAGCTTCGTCCGAGTCTATGACCAGAGTGCCTTTTATCAACTGATATCCGTATGGCGCCCGGCAGGTGATAAACATGCCGCTTTTCATCCGGTGCTGATAACTCCAGCGCATATTACCCGAGATGGAGAGGCTTTCCTCCTGGGCGGCCGAGGCGTAAAAGCTGAGCATGAGCTCGCTGCTCATATCTCCGGTGTCGATCTTCTCTTTTTCAAAGAAAACCTCCACGCCGAGAGCTTTGAGCTCACGAATGGAGGTTAAACAGTCCCGTGTATTCCGGGCGAATCGAGAGATGGACTTGACCAGCACCTTGTCAATCTTTCCGCGCCGGCAATCCTTGACCAGACGCTGGAAATCGCCGCGGGTGTCGGCGCGGGTTCCGGTCAGGCCCTCGTCGGCGTAGATGTCAACCAGCTCCCATCTGGGGTTCTGCCGAATGAGCCGGTCGTAATGCTCAACCTGGGCGGCGTAGGACTCCAACTGATCCTCGCTGTCGCTGGACACCCGGCAGTAGGCGGCCACCCGCAGCATGACCGCGAGCTGTGCCACGGGCGGGATGTAGTGGATGGTTCTTGCCTGCAAGTTTCATCACTTCCTTTCCGGGGAAGCGTACCGCTTCCTCTGCATCCACAATATCAAGATGCAGGGGCACATAGCCAGGGGTTAGGGAAGTTTACCCGGCTTCTTACACAGTTCGTGTGTGGGGCCCATATAGTTGAAGCGTCGGGCCAACAATTCGCACCCCAGCTCAAACTCCGGGCGGGTGATCTCCTTGTTCTTCCTCAGCCGCTCAAGGGTGGAGACAGCGATTCTGTATTTGAGGGCATTGAGGGTTTTTTCTCTTTCCGCGGCTCGGGTCTGCTCGGGCCGATAAAAGGGAATGATTTTGCCGGTGGCAGTATCCATGTTTAGTGCTCCTTCCACAGTTATGTTGTTGAAACAAGTACAGAAGGACGGGGCGGACTCGGGTTAAAACGAACGAGTTCGCCCCGTAGTTTCTATACTTATGACCTTTTCGATGGTCTGAAGAAAACCTTCAGACCCGGCAGAAATCACCGAGGCCGCGCAACCAGCCTTTTCCTGCGTCCGATCCTGCCCGATCTAGGCGCGTGTGTTCACAAGGCCGGAAGGGTACCCTCCCAGCCGTGCTCAGGTACATGCTGTGCATGAGTCAGTCCGCGGGCGCGCTCTCGTCGGAGCAAGCTGCATATTCCTCGCATCTGCCTTACGGCAAACGCTCGCTCATTACGCTGCTCCTCCTCTCCAACACAAACCCGCTTTGCTGGGCTTTGTGTTGGGACGGTCATGGCTGCACTATCCTGCGGTGCCTGTATCATTTTCCGGTGTGTGCCATTCAGTTTTGGTGAGGAGAAAAATACCCCTCTACTTTTGCTGGACGGATTAAAGGAGCTATAAAAAAGGGGAACCTGTGGCTCGTCCCAGCTGATGCAGAAAAGCCAGAGGACGGACGTAAAAAGGAAATAAAGCAGTAATTCTACTTTCCGCATACCAAATCTACTACTTCGCTGT
>JAVBMB010000057.1:0-6938 GCA_031552995.1 Oscillospiraceae bacterium | reverse complement strand
AAGGATATGTCGGATACCGAGCCGTTCATCGCGGCGCGCGGCGGCCGCGGCGGCTGGGGAAACGCCAGGTTTGCGACGCCGACGAGGCAGGCGCCCCGATTTTCCAAGCCGGGGCAGGACGGGCAAAAACGCGATGTGATTCTTGAGCTGAAATTGATTGCCGATGTGGGGATTATCGGCTTCCCCAATGTGGGGAAGAGTACACTGCTGTCGGTTATTTCAAGCGCAAAGCCCAAGATCGCGAATTATCACTTTACAACGCTGTTCCCCAACCTCGGCGTGGCGTATGTCGACCACGACACATCGTTTGTCGCGGCGGATATCCCCGGGCTTATCGAGGGCGCCGCGGGCGGCGCCGGGCTGGGGCGCGATTTTCTGCGCCATGTCGAGCGGTGCAGGCTGCTGATACACATGGTGGACGCGTCCGGCAGCGAGGGGCGAGACCCGCGCGAGGATATAGACACAATTAACGCCGAGCTGCGTGATTACAGCCCGGCGCTGGCCGAGAGGCCGCAGATAATCGCGGCGAACAAATGCGACTCGGTGACAGACGCATCACTTCTTGACGCGCTTCGCGATAAAGCAAAAGCAATGGGGTGCGCGTTTTTTGAGATCTCGGCAGCGGCGAACATAGGCGTACGCGAGCTTGTGACATACACATGGCATCAGCTGCAGGCACTGCCGCCGGTGACGGTGTATCAGCCGGAGGTATTTGAGTCCGAAGCCGAAATACCGGCCGAGCGCGATATAAAAATTGAAAAAATAGACGGCGTGTATCATATTACCGGCACATGGGTAGAAAAAGTCGGCGCGTCGGTGAACTATGACGACCTTGACTCTCGCATGTATTTCGAGCGCGTGCTGCGCCGCGCCGGTGTGTTTGACATGCTCGAGCGCGAGGGCATTGAGGAGCATGATACCGTCGATGTGCTCGGGCTGCAGTTCGAATATATCTATTAACTTTTTCCGCCTGTGCTGGATGCGGCCGCCTGCGGCTAAAGTGACCGGCCGAGCAGCCAGCCAAACAGCACGCACTGGCAGACTAGTATCAGCGGAATCGCCAGGGTAAAGCTTTTGTGCCTCGTCTTGTGGCGCACCGCAGACATCCCGAGCAGCATACCCGGGCTGCCGCCAAGAATTGAAAGCAGAAACAGCGTAAGCTCGCGAATGCGGCGGCGCTGTTTTTTTGCGGCGATTTTATCGTAGACACAGACGACGAATGTGATGATACTCATGACAAGCATAACTGCCAGCATGATAAGCCACGGTGTTTTTACAAGCTCTTGCATAGTTCCCTCTTCTTGATAAATCTCAATCCTCGACAGATACAAGCAGCCGGGGCGTCCGCCCCGGCTGCATTTCACGTAAAGCTAATTCGTAAGCTTTGATTTGAGCGTGGCTAGGCTGTCTTTAAGCTCGCAGGGGAGTTTGTCGCCAATCGTGGCGTAAAACTCATCAATTGCGGGCATGTCGGCAAGCCAGATATCCTTGTCGATGGACAGGATATTTTCAAGGTCGGCACGGCCGAACTTGCGGCCTTTCGCATACTCGTAGTCTATGTCGCCGATATTGATATCCCCCGGGTTTGGTATATAACCGATAGCGGTCTCCTGCGCGTCAATCTCACCGTCGCAGCGCCTCAGAATCCATTCCAGCACACGGAAATTGTCGCCGTAGCCCGGCCAGATGAAGTTGCCGTCGTCATCTGTGCGGAACCAGTTGACATTGAATATTTTCGGCGGATTTTCAGCCTTTTTGCCCATGTCAATCCAGTGCCGGAAATAGTCCCCCGCGTGATAGCCGATAAACGGCCGCATGGCCATCGGGTCGATACGAACAACGCCGACAGCGCCGGTAGCCGCGGCAGTTGTCTCCGACGCCATTATTGAGCCGACAAATACGCCGTGATCCCAATCCCTTGATTGGTAGACAAGCGGCGCCGTGCGCGCGCGCCTGCCGCCGAATATCATCGCGGATATGGGAACGCCCTGCGGATCTTCCCAGTTGGGCGCGATGCACGGGCAGTTTTTGGCCGGGGCTGTAAAGCGCGAGTTTGGATGCGCGCCTTTTTCGCCGGAGGCCGGATCCCACGGGTTGCCTTTCCAGTCGAGAGCGTTTTTCGGCGGGTTTTTGTCCAGCTTTTCCCACCAGACAGTGCCGTCGTTCGGATTGTAGACGACGTTTGTAAATATCGTTCCCTTGCTTGTGGCGGCAAGCGCGTTAAAGTTTGTCTCGGCGTTTGTGCCGGGTGCGACGCCGAAAAACCCTGCCTCAGGGTTGATGGCGTACATCCTGCCGTCTTCGCCGACCCGGATCCACGCTATGTCATCGCCAAGCGTCCAGACCTTGTAACCCTTATCGGCATACTCTTTTGGCGGGACGAGCATGGCAAGGTTCGTCTTGCCGCAGGCGGACGGGAACGCCGCTGCGACGTATTTGACTTCGCCCTGCGGGTTCTCGATGCCGAGTATCAGCATATGCTCGGCCATCCAGCCCTCTTTTTGCCCCTGATAGGACGCTATGCGCAGGGCAAAGCATTTTTTCCCGAGCAGCACGTTGCCGCCGTAGCCCGAATTGACCGACCAGATGGCATTATCCTCGGGAAAGTGAAGTATGTATCGGCGGTCTTCATCCAGCTCACACTTTCCGTGTACGCCGCGGACAAAGTCATCGCTGTCACCAAGCGCGTCAAGCACCTTATCGCCGATTCTCGTCATAATGGCCATGCTGATAACGACATATATGGAATCGGTGATTTCTATACCGGCCTTGGAGAACGGTGAGCCGACCGGCCCCATCGAAAACGGTATGACATACATAGTACGGCCGCGCATAGCGCCCTTAAGGATATCCTGCGCCATCGCATATGCCTTTTCCGGCTCCATCCAGTTGTTTGTCGGGCCGCAATCCTCGCTATTTTTAGAGCAGATATATGTTCTTCCCTCGACACGCGCTACATCGTTTAGCGCAGAACGGTGGTAGTAGCAGCCTGGGAGCTTTTCCTCGTTGAGCTTGATGATTTCGCCCGTTTTGAGCGCCTCACGGCGCAGAGCTTCCAGCTGCGTCTCGCTTCCGTCTATCCAGACTACACAATCGGGCGTGACAAGGTCGCTGATTCTTTCAACAAACTCCCGGACTTTTGCGTTAGCGGTGAGTGAGGCGTGTGGCATGATATCGTCCTCCGCGCATTCATTTTAAGGGCAAGGCAGACATGCCATACCCTAATGAATATCTTACTATCTTCATCGGAAAAATGCAATGGTAAAAAAATAATTTTTTTGTACGTTTTCACTAATTAATCAGGCATTTTTTCGGCAATTCGCGCAAAATCAAAAATATTCAACGCCTCACCGCGGACTGTCGGAGGGATACCAAGATTAATCAACAAATTTTCAATCTCATTTTTGGTGATTTTACCGGTGAAAGCCGACGCCAGACAGTTCTGTAGCGTTTTGCGACGCTGCGCAAATGATGCCTTGATGACGGAGAACAGCTTTTCCCTGTCGCACGATACCGGCGACTGCGTAAGTATGTCCAGCCGGACGACCGCCGAGTCGACATTCGGCTGCGGGATAAAGCAGGTCCGCGGCACATCGAGGATGATGCCCGCCGCCGCGTGATACGCGATGTACAGCGTAAACGCGCCGTAATCAGAGGTGCCGGGCGCCGCGCATATGCGGCGCGCGACTTCCTTTTGCACCATGACGGTTATGCTGTCAAAGCAGTGACTGTCTATCAGCGCGCTTATTGCCGGCGATGTGATGTAGTACGGCAGGTTGGCCGCGGCTACGGCGCGCGCGCCGCCCGATTGCTCTGCGACAAGAGCGGCAATATCGGTCTTGAGGATATCACCCTCGACAAGCGTGAAGTTTGCGGTATCCGACATGGTTTCGCCGAGAAGCGGGAACAGGCGGCGGTCGAGCTCGACGGCTGTGACGTGCTTCGCCCTCTCGCAAAGAGCCTGCGTCAGCGCGCCGATTCCGGGGCCGACTTCGAGCACGAATGTATTCTCGTCGATTCCGGCGCCCGCGGCAATATCGCACGGAACGGAGGCATCGCACAGGAAGTTCTGACCCATCCCCTTTGAAAAGCGGAAGCCATGACGCGCGAGCAGCGCTTTTATGTGGTTTATGTCGGTAAGCTTCACAACAGCACCCCCCTTCTTTGCAAAAAATCCGGCGGTAAACGCACGTTTTGCCGGCGCAAAGGCCGGCAAAACTGGTGGGATTATAAAAACTATCTCTTGCTGAACTGCGGTGCGCGGCGCGCGGCCTTGAGGCCGTACTTCTTGCGCTCCTTCATACGGGAGTCACGCGTAAGGAATCCTGCCTTCTTAAGCTCTGGGCGAAGCTCGGCATCCGACTGGGTAAGCGCCCTGGCAAGGCCAAAGCGGATAGCGCCGGCCTGGCCGGTGACACCACCGCCGGACACCTTGACATCAACATCGAACTTGGCTGTGGCGCCGAAAAGCTCGAGCGGCTGACGCACAATGTATTTGAGCGTGCCAAGGCCGAAGTAATTGTCGATATCACGGTTGTTTATCTTGATGACACCGGTGCCGCCGGGGATGAGGCGGACGCGGGCGACCGAGCTCTTGCGGCGGCCGGTTCCGTAGAAATATGCCTTTTTAGGTGTATACATTCTATAATCCTCCTCTTACTTGCCGGCCCAAGCTTCGGGCTTCTGGGCTTCCTGCTTGTGCTCGCTTCCGGCATAGATTTTGGCGCGGAGCAGAGCATTGCGGCCTATGCTGTTCTTGGGAAGCATGCCTTTGATGGCAAGCTTCATTGCAAGCTGCGGACGCTCGCCCATCAGCTTTTTGTATTGGACTTCCTTGAGGCCGCCGACATAGCCCGAGTGTGTACGGTAATACTTTTGCGTCAGCTTGTTTCCCGTGAGGACCGCCTGGTCGGCATTGATGATGATGACAAAATCACCGCAATCGACGTGCGGAGTGTAATCAACCTTGTGCTTGCCCTTGAGTATGGACGCCGCTGTCGCCGCAATCCTGCCCATCGGCTTGCCGGCGGCATCAAGCACATACCACTTGCGCTCGACCGTCTCGTTTTTAGCCATGAATGTGGACATTGTTCTTTCTCCTTCGCTTTATCAATAATAAAACTTGTTTGTTTTCAGCTTTGTCAGTTTATCACAGGTTTTATGCGGTGTCAACAAGTTTTTTGCTTTAAATCGATTTACCGGAACACATACTTCTATTTTCACTGTTTATCTTTGATTTGCGCCATAATACTAATTTTCAATTTCATAATTTTCGCTTGCACAAAATGTCAGGCCGCTGTATAATCCATATGCAAAAACAAAAAAACAAAGGCCGTCTACGGCGGCCTTGAGGATAACGTATGCAGAATATGCTTTCACTTGTCCGCGGATGCGTGGACGGGTATAAAATGATTGAACCTGGCGAAGTGATTGCCGTCGGTGTGTCCGGCGGCAAGGACTCACTGACGCTTCTTGCTGTACTGTCCGAGATGCGCCGGTTTTACCCCGGCGGATTTTCGCTGCATGCAGTCTCGCTTGATATGGGTTTCGAGGGTGCGGACTTCGGCGCTGTCCGCGCGTTTTGCGATGCTGTAAACGTGCCTTACACCGTAAAGAAAACCGACATAAAGCATGTTGTGTTTGACGTGCGGCGCGAGAGCAACCCATGCTCGCTTTGCGCGAAAATGCGCCGCGGCTCGCTGAACACGGCGGCGCTTGAGCTGGGTGCAAAAAAAGTGGCGCTAGGGCATCACTTCGACGACGCGGTTGAGACATTTATGATGTCGCTTATATATGAGGGGAAGGTCGGGTGTTTCCGCCCGGTGACATACCTCGACCGCACTGATGTGACGCAAATCAGGCCTATGCTGTTCGTCCGCGAGGCTCAGATAAAGAGCTTTGCAAGGCGCATGGAGCTGCCGGTTATGTTCAACCCCTGCCCTGCCGACAAACACACAAAGCGCGAGGAGATAAAGCAGCTGCTTTCCACGCTGGAGTTGACGTACCCAAACCTGCGCGACAATATATTCGGCGGCATGCAGCGCTCTGAAATCCCCGGCTGGAAAAAAACGGACCGGTAGTACGCATTGCAACACGCGGGATGGGTTGCATGTTTTTCTACCGCGAGGAGGAGCGCGAAGCAGGACGGAAATATACGCGGCAGAGCATCCGCCGGTTTAGCCTTGGCGGGACATTAGATTGTCAGCCACCGTAATATCAGCAGAAGCACAAGGCCGACCGGGCCGAATATGCCGACGACGAGCGCGTTTATCAGATTGACGCCCAGCGTGACGCCGATAAGCTTGCCAAAGAAGTTGAACACGGCGAGCAGCCCCAGCCCCAGCACCGTGTTCAGCAGCAGCTTTAGCCCCCACTTTATCGGGGTGAAGAATATCTTGATGGCGACGACGGCGACTATGATGACAAGGCCGTACAGCAGATACTGTTCCATGGTTGCCTCTTTCTCCGGCGGCAATATGTATTTGGCGGCCGCTTGCACCGGCACGGCGGCCGCGGGGTGTTCTGCTTTCCGTCACCGAAGCACACTGAAACGAGAGACATTTTCCTCCTTCAGCTTGACGAGCAGATAGGAAAACTGCTGCTGCGCCGCGTTGAGCTCATAGACGCACGCGGCGATCAGGTCGGGGTCTGTGACGTTTTGAAATGTGTTGCGAAGCGTGTGAATACGCGCAAGCGCGGAATAATACTCATCGAGCAACCGAGCCTGATCGGGCGTCGGTTTGTTTTTTCGATTTGACGCGTTTCGCGCCGGGCCGGTTCTGCTGACAGGTTGCATAGTTGCCGCCTCCCTTTTATATATGTATATGCCGGTGCGCGTGAACAGGCGAACATGCCGGCCCCAACTTACAGTGTAATTTTTACCTGATTTGGACAAAAATATACAATATTTATTTGACAGCGGCACCTTTTTTAAGTAG
>JAVBMB010000041.1:0-8222 GCA_031552995.1 Oscillospiraceae bacterium | reverse complement strand
TCAAGGATTTCATCGACCTTGCGCGATATGGCCGCTTTTTCCATGCCGGGGTTGTGAAGCCGCAGCACCTCGGCTATCTGCTCCCCCACCGGCAGCACGGGGTTAAGGCTTGTCATCGGGTCTTGAAACACCATGCTTATCCTGCTGCCGCGCTTCTGCCGCAGCTCGTGCTCGCCAAGCGTAAGCAGGTCTGCGCCCTCGAACAGTATCTCGCCCTCGGCAACACGCCCGACGCCTTTCGGCAGCAGCCGCATGATGCTTAGCGCCGTCGTCGTCTTCCCGGCGCCTGTCTCGCCGACAATGCCGAGGTTTTCGCCCGGCTTAATCGACAGGTCTATGCCGTTTATGGCCTTGAAAACACCCTCGTCGGTCGTATATTCCACCTTGAGGTTTTTAATCTGCAATAAATCCTGCATAAAGCGCCTCCTCAGTTTTTCAGACGCGGGTCGAGTGCGTCTCTTAACCCGTCTCCGATGAGATTGAGCGAGAGAGCCGTGAGCACAATTGCCATGCCGGGGATGATGACCATATGCGGCGCGTAACGGATAAACTCGCGCGCCTCGGCCAGCATCGACCCCCATTCCGGCTCGGGCGGCTGAACGCCCATGCCGATGAAGCTCAGGCTCGCCGCCGTCATAATAAGCGATGCGACCGACATTGTAGCCTGAACAAGTATCGGCCCGACGGCGTTTGGCAGTATATACCGCACAATTATCCTGAAATCCGTCGCGCCGCTTGCGCGCGCCGCCTCAACGAACTCCTGCCCGATAATAGGCAGAATGACCGAGCGTATCACCCGGGCAAAGCCAGGCGTTATTGCGATTGTGATGGCGATAAGGAGGTTTGTAAGGCTTGAACCCAGCGCGAACACTATAGTCAAAGCCAGCAAAATGCCTGGGATGCACGCAAGCATGTCGAGCAGGCGCATAATCACATTGTCGACTATGCCGCTGTAGTATGCCGAAAGACCGCCGAGGACGCAGCCGAGCAGCAGGCCGATTACTGTGCTTGACAGGCCGATAACAAGCGAGTTTCGCGCGCCGTGAATTATCCTCGCGAACAGGTCCCGTCCATAGTTGTCAGTGCCGAAGATATGCGCAGCGCTGGGAGGAAGCCTTTGCGCGTCCGGATTCTGGGCGATTGCAAGCGTCTGATAGTCGGCCAGTATATCGGCAAAGACGGCCAGCAGAATAATAACCGTGATTACAATAAGCCCAATCATGGCCGATTTGTTGCGCCTGAAGCGCCGCCATATGTTTTTGGCCTGGCTCTTCTTCTTTACGTCGGTCATCGTCTGTTCATTCATTTTGATCGCCCCTTTCCCTACGCCTTGTAACGCGCTTTAACACGCGGGTCGACAAACGCGTACAGTAAATCGACAAGAAGCATAATCAGCACAAACAGCACGGCCAAAAAGATTATGGCCGCCATGACCTGCGGCATATCCTTCGCCTTTATCGACGTAACCGTCAGCATGCCAAGCCCCGGTATGCCGAATATTGTCTCGACGACAATGGAGCCGCCAAGCAGATAGCCAAACTGGCTGCCGACGACCGTAATAATCGGCAGCAGCGCGTTTTTAAGCGCGTGCTTCCACACGACGGTCCTCTCGCTTGCCCCTTTGGCGCGAGCTGTTCTGATATAGTCCTGACGTACAGTCTCCAGCATTGTCGTGCGCGTCAGGCGCAAAATAAACGCCGATGACGGCAGCGCAAGAGAAAGCGTCGGCATTATGTACCCCAGCGGGCTTTCAATCCCTTCGGGCGGCAGCAGGCGCAGTTTCAGCGAAAACAGCAGCATCAGCATGAGCCCCAGCCAAAAATCCGGTATAGACGCCGTGAACATCGCGGTCACCGTTGTGACGGTATCGAGCTTTGAATACTGCTTGACGGCGGAGAAGATACCAAGCGGTATTCCAATCAGCACCGACAGCAGTACAGAAAACGCCGCAAGCTTTAGCGTCGTCGGAAAACGCGGAACGATTTCGCTGAACACCGGCTGGCTTGTGCGATATGATTTGCCGAAATCTCCGCGCACCGCGTCGGCGACATAGCTGACATATCTGACACCGAACGGCCTGTTGTAACCGAGCTCTTCATTTTTGCGGTCGACAGCCTCTTGCGGGGCAAGCGGGCCAAGCAGCAGCCGTCCCGGCGTGCCGGGTGTCATGTCGAGTATCAGAAAAACGATGAAGTTTACTCCCAAAATGATTGGAAACAACAGCAGCAGACGCTTGAAGATGTATTTGTGCATTTACTCCACTCCCCTATGAATACTGCATTCGCGCAAAACGGTCGGTTTACTGATCCTCTGTGCCCGCCGGAGAGACAAACAGCATAAGCGCGCTGCGCCATCTGTCGCCCACCAAATTGTGCCTGATGCCGGCCGGGATAAATATCGCGTCATTTTGCCGCAGGCTGTACACCCGGTCTCCGACAAGATAGTCAATATCGCCGCTAAGCACAAGTAAAAGCTCATCATACGTGTGGATGACCGACATATCCCCGGTCTCGCCGTCGCTTCCGGAGACAAGGTGCACCATCATGCTTCCGGCCGGAGAGAGCATCTGCACAATGCTGGAATCGTTGAACATCAGGCTTGTGCGCTCTCCGTGCCTTGTCACAAACACTTGGCCGGCGTCATCGGCGAACAGCGCGGCGACCGATATATCAAGCGCGTCCGCAAGACGGCTGACAACCGCCAGCGACGGGCGTATCAGTCCGCGCTCGACCATCGATATGTGCGGCGGCGTCACCCCGGCTTTTTCGGCCATAACTTTTAGCGTCATTTTTTTGCACTTGCGCGCCTCGCGTACCCGTTTGCCCATGATAATCGCCTCGTGTCCGGCGCTTTCATTATTCATTTTCATTCCGGCCTCCTCATGACGCTGATGAACACGGCGTCATCTTCAAAAGGATTAGCCCGCAAATGCCTGACATTTTTTTGGACGAACGCGCTGTCACCGGAATTAAGACGCATACAATCGCCGTCCATACGAATCTCCATGCTGCCCGCCACCATGTAGTAGCACGCCTCCCACTCATAGCACACCGGTGACGCGGTATCAGGCGTGACGCCTGGCATCACGACCCGGCTGACCTCGGCACCTAACGCCGCGCCGTCCCGGCCAAGCAGCGGGCTGATAAGCTCAAGCATCCCGCCGTCCGGCGTGCCGCATGTCAGGCGGTTTTCACGCAGAAGCACGACCGGCTCGAGCGCCGATTTATGCAGCAGGCTGGATACCGAAATATCCAGCACGGAGGCAAGCTTGTGAAGCACCTCAATTGACGGCTCAAGCTTGCCTTGCTCAATTTGAGAAATATATCCGTTTGTCACTCCGGACGCGTCGGCAAGCTCTGCTATAGTCATGCTCTTGCTCTTGCGCCTTTCGCGAAGTTTTCTTCCAAGCATACATGCTCCTCCCCGCACGGATGATTATTTGTTTTCAAATACATCAATATATGTTTTAATATACATGGCAGATTTAGTGGTTTTTGCCCATATTTTTAATCCCATTCTAATCAGCCTTAGTCATAATGTCAACAGAAAAATTAAGTATTTCTAAAATTATTTTATAAATATTTGATTTTGCTCTTTATAGGTGATAATATGCAATCAATAAATAACTACAAAAAGGACGCTTAGCCATGAATCCCACACTGAGAATTGACCTTAACACGCTGACTGAGAACGCGCGCACTGTTTTTGCGCTCTGTGCCGAGCACGGTATCGATGTGACAGCCGTGACAAAGGTATTTTGCGGCGAGCCGGAAATCGTCGCGGCTCTCAGCCGCGGCGGGGCGACACGCTTTGGAGATTCCCGCGCAGCAAATGTACGCCGATATTCGCATATCCCCGGTGAAAAATGGCTGATACGGCTTCCGATGCCTTCGGAGGCCGATGCTGTAGTTGCATACTGCGATGTGTCGCTCAACAGCGAGACGGCTGCTGTTCGCGCGCTTAACAGCGCGGCGGGTGCTGCCAATAAACGCCACAAGGTGATTCTTATGGTCGAGCTTGGCGACATCCGCGAGGGGATACTTGACGAGCGCGAGCTGCTGGATGCCGCCGACGAAATCATGCGGATGCGAAGCATCGAGCTGTATGGCATTGGCACGAACCTTAGCTGCCTGTCTTTTGTCCGCCCCGATGAGGCGAAGCTTCGCAAGCTCTCCGACCTGCGCGCCGCAATAGAAAAACGGACAGGTTCCGCCCTTGCCGTCGTATCGGGCGGCAACTCTGTCACGCTTAATCTGATGCTCGGCGGCGGCGTCCCGCCAGGCGTCAATAATCTGCGCCTTGGCGAATCGGTGCTTTTCGGTAAGGAACGCGATACGTACACCAGACTGGCGGGGACGCGTGACGACGCGTTTATACTTGAAGCCGAAATTATTGAGCTGAAAGAAAAACCGTCGCTGCCGTGGGGAACCTTCGGCTGCGATTCGTACGGCAACAAGCCCGCGCACAACGATATAGGCGTGCGAAGGCGCGCGATATGCGCCGTCGGGCGTCAGGATACAGATTTTGAGACTATGTCGTGCGCCGACCGCGGCGCGGCGCTGCTGGGCGGCAGCAGCGACCACATGCTTGTCGACGTCACGGACTGCGAAAGACAATACAAAGCCGGCGATACGCTTCGCTTTAAGCTTGGGTATTTTGCGCTGATGAGGGCAATGACAAGCCAATATGTTAAAAAGGATTATTTGAGGTGAGCGGCGTGAACATCAACAATTCAAGTCTTGACACTCTATTAGAAAAAAACCGTCCGCTTGCGCAAAACGGAAATGTCGCGCAGTACATTCCTGAGCTTAAAAAACGGGACGCTATGCAGCTTGGCGTCTACATCGAATCAGGCGGCGCCGCGCCGCTTTGCTCTGGCGACTGGCTCTCGCGCTTCACTATCCAAAGCATTGTAAAGGTCCCGGTTTTTATGTGCGCGCTGATGGACAATCCGCTGGGCCGCCTGACCGAAAAAATTAACCTGTCCCCAACGTCAGAGCCCTTTAACTCCATCGTCAATCTGGAAACAAAAAGCGACAAAAAGCCGCTGAACCCGATGATAAACTCCGGCGCGATGGTCTGTATATCTCTCGTCGCCGGCGATACATATGAGAGCAAGATGGAGCGCGTGATTCGCTTTATATCCTGTGCAATCGGCCGTAGCGATGTGCTCGTCGACCGTGACGTTTACCTTTCGGAGCTGGAAACCGGAGACCGCAACCGCGCGCTTGCATACTATATGAAGAGTACCGGTGTGCTGGACACCGATATCGAGCCGCTGCTGGAGACATATTTCAAGCTGTGTTCACTTCTTGTAGACTGCCGAGACATCGCGCGGCTTGGCTTTTTGCTGGCAAGCCGCGGCGTCACGTTCGACGGGCGGCGGCTTGCCGATGAGCGGAAATGCAAAATCGCTAAAGCCGTGATGGCCACATGCGGACTGTATGACGGCTCGGGCGATTTCGCGGTTGATGTCGGTATACCGGCTAAGAGCGGCGTCGGAGGCGGAATAATGGGGGCCGTTCCCAATAAATGCGGTGTCGGGGTGTTCGGCCCATCGCTTGACAGGCAGGGCAATTCCATCGCGGGTAAAAAGCTGCTTTCCGACCTTTCTGACGAGCTGAGCTGGAGCATATTTAACTGAAACAGCCCCGCGGCATATGCCGCGGGGCTGTCGTATAATGCAAAGTCCTGCAGTTGCGGTTTAGTTCAGTGTCAGCTCAAACGCAGCACCGGCGTCGGCAGCGAAGACAAGCATATCGCCCTTAACCAGCTCGACAGGTTTGTCGCCCATCACAGTCGTAAGCATTTTCACCATCTGTGGCTTTCCGGCTTTTTCGTCGGCGGCCGAGTATGCCGCAAACGTAGACCTCGCGGGTCTCTTAACCGTCAGCGTCTTGCCGGCCAGTTTATCGCCGACAAGATAGAACGCACAGTAGCCTTTTGTGCCGATTGTCACAGTGTTCTGTCCGGCTTCAAGATCGGTAATGGCTGTTGAATCCATAAAGACATAACCTCTGGCGCTAAGGTATTCAATGCCGCCCTCTTTGAAGAACGAATAATCGAGAACATCGCGCGCATACAGGACATTCAATGCATAATTTTCATCGACAATCTTTGCGCCGGCAACATGCCCGTATTCTGTATTGACAGCGGTAGTTACAACCGACGGTTCGGAAAGCGACAGGAAATGCATCGAGGTGTAAAGCTCGTTAGCCAGAAGGTATTTTTTGCCGTCTCTCGCTTTCCACACCTCTGCCAACTTAGCGTCTATGGGGTTCTTCTCAAGCTTTTGGTACAGGTACGCTTTCCACATAATCTGCCCTACACCCGGAAGATCTATGCATATATCGCCCTGAAGGAACGTCGGCCCATCAGCGGTTACTTCGAAGTGCACCGAGTTGACTCCGTCGGCACTGACAAATCTTCCGTCGCCGTTATAGATGTATTTCTGCGGAGGAACCATCCCGCTGAGCAGCGCGCCAAGCTCAATTTCATTATCCTTAATTTCGATATTTACGAACTTGCCGTTTTCGGCGTACAGCCCTGCAAGCGCAAGTATCTCGGCCGGAACGTCCTTCTTCACGGGCGCTGTCGGCACCGGCCTAGCGGGGAACTCCTTGACAAGCCCGTTTTCGATGCAAGCATCTTTAAGCAGCTCGATGATAAGCGCGTAGTTTGCAAACGAAGCCCCGCCCGCCGACAGTGCGGCGGCCGCCAAATCCAGCTCGGGTATGACAATGAGCGACGCGTGATACTGCATGGTGTCGCCGCCCTTGCACAGCGCGGTAAGCCCGACCTTGTCAAACGGCGGGACATGTACATGGTCAAACCCAAGGCCGTAGGCAAACAGGTTGTTCGGTTCATCATCCGTCGGCCACAGCGCACCCTTGGAATACTCTTTTTCGGCCATCATCTTCATTGCTTTTTCGGACAGAATTTCTCTGCCCATCAGCACGCGGCCAAAAAGCGTCATGTCTTCGGCGGTGGAGACAACCCCGCCCGTGCCGTAAAGGTTAGTGGTCTCATACGGCATGTCTCCGTCGTAGAGCTGCTGCGTGGAATACTTCGCCATTTGATTCCTGTCATATTCGTCCATCGGTGTCTTTGTGTTTTTAATGCCCATCGGCTCGAATATGTATTTCTTCAGGCATTCATTATACGACATGCCGCTTAGGCGCTCGACAAGGATTTCGAGCAGCTGGAAGCCGTCGTTGCAGTATTCGGAGAATGTACCCGGCGCATACTTGAGAACGTCAACCTTAAGTGACTCGAGCAGCGTATCGTGAGCGTACCTGTCATTGTCCTCAAACAGGAAGCCACCCTTGAAATGCGTGCCGTAAATACCGGACGCGTGATTCATCAGATGACGGACTGTAATGTCGACATAACGCGGGTCCGCCATTTTGAACTCGGGAACATATGTCACATACGGCTTGTCGATATCAAGTTCACCCTTGTCGACAAACAGCATGGCTGCCGCCGTGACATACACCTTGCTAACCGAGCCGACGCCATACATGTCATTTTTGCCAAGCGGGCGGCTATCCTTTGTGTCGTATTTGCCGACCGACGCCGAGACAATTACTTCACCCTTATACCTCACGGCGTACTGAACACTGTTTGCCTGCAGAACTCCCATAATCGCTTCGCCAATTTTGTCCGCTTTTTCTTTTGCAGAATTTGATAACTGTTTCAAGCTGACCCCTCCGTTATTTATATTCACGTAATGATGACCGGCTCTATGTGTCTGTCTGCCAATAGAAGCAGTAATAATGAGCGCAGATAACGTATGATTATATCAACCATTTAATATATACTAGTATAAATGCCTATTTTTTGTGTGTCAATAAAAATAACAGCCAAAATTAATCGTATCGTTTAGGTAAAAATAACAAGTGAAAGGTACATTTACCTGTGCACACGCCAAATCCGTATGCAGATGTGCTATGCCTCCGATCCCTAAAGGGCATTCAATGGGATTGACACTATTACTAATTAGTATTAAAATATTGGCGTAATGTATTCTATTTTATGGAAGCATGCACACAATCATCAAGAACATCGAAACCAACAATCGATTCAGAAGCAAGGCGTCCCAACTGACAGCGGCAGTTTTGCCGTCTTACTTGGGGAAGACGGACGCGCGCGCTTTGAGTCCGCTTTCTCCGAGTATTTTTAGACACGCGGAAAACTATTATCGCATTAAATGTGATGAGACG
>JAVBMB010000003.1:0-13255 GCA_031552995.1 Oscillospiraceae bacterium | reverse complement strand
TATGGGTCAAAAGGGGCAAAAAGCGGCGCCGCTATGGCGATGACTATAATGAGGATTATGAAAGCAAGGCAGAACATGGCCAGCTTATTTTTTCGCAGGCGGCGCATGCTGTCAGAATAATATCCGCTTACTTTGACGCTGCCGCCGTTGTTGGCGCGTTTTTCCAGCTCCTGCTGGCGCTTTTCCCACTTCCGGGCGTATCTGTCACCTTTTTTACTCATCATGCCACCGCCTTTTTCGATACGCGTATGCGAGGATCGATGACCGCGTACAGCAGGTCAACAATCAGGTTCATCATGACGAATATAGACGCAAGATAGACGACGCACCCCTGCAGCAGAGGCATGTCGCGCTGCAGCATCGAATCGACCGTCAGCTTGCCCATGCCGTGGATATTGAAGACCGTCTCTGTCAGCATTGCGCCGCTCATCAGGCCGCCAAGCTGCATGCCGGACATTGTTACAATGGGGATAAGCGCGTTTTTAAGCGCATGGCCGCTGATGACAATGTTCTCTTTAAGGCCTTTGGCGCGCGCGGTTCGCACATAATCCTGCCCGATGACGTCGAGCATGGCCGTTCGTGTGAACCTGGCCGTCGTGGCGGCGTAGCGCAGGCCAAGCGTAATGCATGGCAGTATGTATGCCTTCCACGAGTCAAGGCCCGATATCGGCAGCCATTTCAGCTTCAGGCCGAATATAATCTGAAGTATCATGCCGACCCAGAACGCAGGCGCCGACATAAACAGCACAATACAGCTCATCAGAATGCGGTCCGCCGGCTTGCCGCGGTTTATGGCGCTTACAATGCCGATTGCGATTCCGACAACAATCGCAAGCAGGTATGACAGGCCGGCGACTTTGGCCGACGGCACCAGCCTACGGAATATAGTCTGCGTAACCGGCTCCTTTGTATAGTAAGAATTGCCAAAATCACCCCGGATGGCGTTGGATACGAAGTCGACGTACTGCTCTGGCAGGGGTCTGTCCAGCCCCCACTCGTGCCGGACACGCTCGACAGTCTCCTGGTCCGCCCGCTGACCGAGCATCATAAGTATGGGGTCGCCCGGTACGATGTTGAGCAGCATAAACGTGACAAGCGTTACGCCTATCAACACAATAAATGTCTGCAGCAGGCGTTTGATGACATACTGAATCAAAAGACCGCCTCCAAAAAAAGAATATTTAATCATTTGGGCCGGTTCGGGCCGGTTAGAGCCGCAACATATGGCTTCGGTGTGCGCGGCTGACATGATGGGCCTTATACGTTAAAAAAACATTAACAACGTCTTAGGCCCCAATTAATGATTAGATTAGCACGAATTTACCGCTTCGTCAATGCAAACATCATATAATATTATATCATATCATAAGTTTGGTGGGTATGATGAATTCTCATTGGCAATTTTGTGCATTTTTAAAAATGTTAATGAATTGACAACGTAAATGCAATATAATATTATGATAATATATAATAAAATCAGCAAGAATAGCGATATTTAGAGATAAGTCTGGCGCTTTTTGCTGCTTTTTAGTATTTTTGATAGCATTTTTATACATATAAAATCATAAATATGCAGTCTGTGTCGGCCGGCAAATGCGGCTCTGCTGTCATGCAAAATACAAAATTGCAATTTTGCGAAAATTGGTGTTAAATATGTTATAATTGCTAAGATTATGGTTTTGCGTTGCCTGTGTGTGATATAATTACACATTATCATTCTCGTCTGCTACACCCGGGCGCTTATTAAAAAAACTATGTAGTATGGAAGGTATGCCGATGGACATCTGTGAATGCGTTTACAACTCGTATCTCGAAGTGGATTTGAAAATATTTAAGGAGAATGTCGATAAGATAAAACGTCATATCGGGCCGGATGTAAAGCTTATGCCGGTGCTGAAAGCAAACGCCTACGCCGCGGGGCTTGTTGAAATGGCCCTGTTCATGACGCGTGAATGCGGCGTCGACTGCATTGCCGTGGCGCAGGTGTACGAGGCGCAGCAGATGCGCGAGGCCGGCGTCGGCTGCGATATACTTGTCATGGGCGGCGTGCCGTACGGCAATATCCCAATGGCTGTGCGGCTGGGGCTTATGACGCCTGCGTATAACGAGGAGTACCTGCGCCTGCTTGACGGCGAGGCCGCGAAGCAAAACAAAAAAGCGCGCGTACATATCAAGGTGGAGACCGGCCTGAACCGCATCGGCGTCATCCCCGGCCCCGACATGGACGTGATGTGCCGGCTGCTGAAAACGCTGGCTAATATAGAGGTCGTCGGCGCTTACACGCACTTTGCCGAGTCGGAGGCGCTTGACAAGACGTTTACGCTCGAGCAGATGGAGAAGTTCCGCGCCGGTGTGGCGCAGATTTCTAAATACGGCTTTAAACTTGATTTTGTCCACGCGTTCAACACAGCGTCGATATCGTGGATGAAAGACCCGATGGTGACGCATATACGCGCCGCGGGCATATTCTTTGGCTACGACACATGCCTTGCGCCGAAAAACGCGCTGGAGCTTGAAGAGGTTCTGCGCTGGCGCGCGTTTGTCACGAATGTCAAGACGATTAAAGCCGGTGATACGGTGGGATACAACCGTTTTTTCAAGGCGCAGCGCGAGACAAAAGTGGCGACGATAAGCGTCGGCTTCGGAGACGGATACTCGCGCCATCTGGCGCTGTTCCAGCATCCCGATATGCTTGTCAACGGAAAACGTGTGCCGGTCATAGGCTTCTGCATGGATCAGGCGTTTTTGGATGTGACAGGCATTGACGTTAACATGAACGACCTCGTCACACTCGTCGGGCGCGATGGGGATGAGTTTATCTCGGTGTTTGAGCTTCAGGAAAAGATGGGGCAGAGCTATCTTGCCACGATTGCCACAATAGGCAACAGGGTAAAACGCCTTTACGTCAGATGACGCTCGGCGCCGGAATCACAAAAAATTGTTAGAGGTGCAGATATGAAAGTATTTATAAGCGCGGATATCGAAGGCATTACCACCACAAACAGCTGGGACGAGTGCGACAGAACCCACCCGACATACCCGCGCCATGCCGAGCAGATGACAAAGGAAGTCATCGCCGCCTGCGAGGGCGCTTTTGCCGCCGGCGCGACCGAGATTTTAATCAAGGATGCCCACGGCTCCGGCCTCAATATCGACCCGACGCGTATGCCGGAGGGCGTTACGCTTCAGCGAAACTGGTCATATCATCCATACTCGATGGCAGAAGGCGTGGACAGCTCGTTCGCGTGCGCCATGTTTGTCGGCTATCACTCGGCGGCGGGCTCGCCGGGCAATCCGCTGTCGCACACGATAAGCACCAGGCCGGCGTGGATAACGATAAACGGCCGCCCCGCGCCGGAGTTTATGCTGTACAGCTGGGCGTGCGCGCTCGAGGGCGTGCCGACTGTTTTCCTGTCTGGAGATAAGCTGCTGTGCGAAAGCGTCGCAGACATGCATCCCAGGCTTATGACCGTCGCCGTCAAGGAGGCTGTCGGCAGCCTTACCCGCAATTATTCACCCGTCAAGACACTGCGTGAAATCAAAGAGACGGCGCAGAAGGCTGTATCGCAGGATTTGAGCAAGGCAAAAATAACATTGCCGCCGCACTTCAATGTTGAGGTATTCTTTAAGGACTATCACTATGCCGAAAAGGTGTCGAACTTCCCCGGCGTATCACGCCTGACACCGAACATAGTCGCATTTGAAAACGATAACTTCGTCGAGATACTCAGAACGATAAAATGGATTCTGTAGACAGCCGCACTCTTGCCCGCCCCGGCAGCCCGCGGCAGAAAGAAGGCCATAAAACATGATGCTGGAACGGAACTCATCCATTTCGATGTACGAGCAGATTGTAAGCCTCCTTAAAGAGGATATACGGCAAAAGCGCGTTCCGGGCGACGGTTGCCTCGGTACGCATAAAGAGCTTGCGGAAAAATATAATGTCAGCATTATAACAATACGCAAGGCGCTTCAGGTGCTGGAGACACAGGGGATTGTGGAGATAAAGCAGGGAAAGGGGACATTTGTCAGCCGCAATCTGCTGGCTAACAAGCACAACTTCTTTACGAACTATGTTGATGTGCTGTTTGGCGAGGATAACGACACCCATAATACGCGGGTGCTGATGATGGCTGAGATTGATACGCCGGACTATCTGCCGGGAAATGTGGTCAGGCTTATGGGGCCGACATGTTACTGCATCGCCAGAACACATTCGCTTGAGAGCCGTGTTGTTGACTACGCGAAGAGCTATCTGCCGATTAAGTACGGCGGCAAGATTACAAGCGAAGAGGCCGCGTGCATGACGACATATGAGATGCTGGTAGAAAAGTGCAATGTTACACTCGGGCGCGGTTTCCAGCGCATATTCGCTATACGCGCCGACGCGGAGCTTGCGGAAAAGCTGAATATGCCTCTCGGCGAGCCGCTGACCCGCATTGAGCGTGAGTCATACAGCGCGGACGGAGAGCTGGTTGAGCTGCTCGAACAGTTCAGCACCTACTCGCAGTACGAGTATACGATTTCGCTTGAACTCGGCGGCGTATGACGCTTTTTATATCAGACCTTGACGGCACGCTGCTAAACAGTGAGGGAGTGCTTGATGCGTACACGCGTGACACGATGAACACGCTGATAGCGTGCGGGCTGCGCTTTACTGTGGCCACGGCGAGGACTGAGGTGTCGACGCGTGTGATATTGGACGGGCTGAAGCTTGACCTGCCGCTGATTTTAATGAACGGCGTCCTTGAATATGATATGTCGCGGCAGGCGTATACCGGGCGCGAGACAATCGGCGCCGCCGCTGCCGTGCGCGTCGCCGACATTATGCAGGCGCACGGGGCGCCGGGGTTTTTGTATACCTTGCGAGACGGTGAGCTGACGACGTATTACCAGTCGCTTGATTCGCAGCATATGCGGCAGTTTTACGAAGAGCGGCGGCAGAAGTATAACAAGCGATTTTTGCGTGTGCGCCATTTGCGGGATATAGCGGATGACGACACAATATACTTCGCCCTTCTGGGCGAGCATGACGTTTTGGCCGCAGTTTATGACGAACTGCGGGCGTTGCGTGATGCGCGCGCGTTTATGTATCAGGATACATACGGCCTGCGCCCGTGGATAGTCGAGGTGTGCAGCGCCGCGGCCTCGAAGCGCGACGCCGCCGTAAAGATGAAAGACCGCGGCGGGTACAGCACGCTTGTAGGCTTTGGCGACAACCTGAACGACCTGCCGCTGTTTGAAGCGTGTGACGCCTGCTATGCCGTGGCAAACGCAAAAGACGAGGTGAAAAAAGCGGCAAATGCCGTCATCGGCTCTAATGATGACAACGGCGTCGTCAGGTGGCTGCTGGCAAACGCCATGCCGTGAACCGGGTACTCTGAAATTCGCGCCCGCGCCATAAGCGGCGGATATGGCAGGCTTCATGCAGGTGCCGAATAATCCCTGGCAGTGGATTTGCGGGGATTTTTTAATCGGAAAGTTCAGAGCAGCCGCCGGTATCCGCCGATATTCAAGGTTTAGAGCCGGCGCAGCGAGAGAAGCCGCAAAAGCCACCGAAGCGTGGTTAAACCTGCGCCTGGCTAATACAAAAATCAGGGATGCCTGACCAGCCGCGGTCAGGCATCCTTTCACGATTATCAGACCTTATGTTAAGGGGGGGCGGCATTTGCTTGGCACAGCTTCAATCCAGCCCCGCCCCATACGGGCGGGATGTTTTGATTGTTTGACGGCGCGTGATACGCAAAGCATAGCGCGCTTTTATTATGCCGGGCTTATACCGGCACTCCGGATGTGCAGACGCGTTTGACATCGGCCCGTCGGGGGAATATGCCGCACCGCGCGTCTGCTTCAAGGCATTTGACGCCTTTTGAACAAAGACGTCAAATAAATGTTTTACTTGTCGGGCATCATCGGTTATACTCAATGTGATGCGAAACGCAATCGCACAAAACAATTAGAATAATCCGGTGAGAAATGGACACGAAAATCGAGAGAAAAAATTACCTTCTGTTCGGCTCAATCGAAGCGACATGGGGCATATTCACGGTTGTAAATACATACTTTCCCGTTTTGCTGCAGGCCGGCAGGCCGGGCTATGATGTCAGCGGCACTGCCGGAATAGCCGGCTTTGGTATCAGCACCGGCATGCTGGCGCTTATAGCCACGGCGGGGAACATCATCGGCATGCTGGCGCAGCCGCTGTTCGGCGCGATAGGCAGCCTGGCCGCCAGCCGAAAGAAGCTTGTGATGCGCATGATGCTTCTGCTGGCGGCTTCGCTGGCGTTGACGGCGTGGCTTAGCCAAACTGTGCAGAGCGGCGCGCGAACTGCCGCGCCGCTTATCGGCGTAATTTTGCTGTGGTACTGCATTCAAATCACATGGGCGTCGTCGCTCGCCGTCAGCGGAGGCATCGCCTATACGTTTAGCCCGCCGGAGCTTAGAACCCGCATGAACAGCGTGATTATGTTCATCGGCGGCGCGGGGAATATACTCATCAATGCGGCGGCAAACGCGACATATGTGCTTGGGTTTTCCGGCCCGCTGTTAATAAGCGCCGCGATAGCCGCGCTTATCGGCCTTGGATATCTGTTTGTTGACGAACCGGTGACGCAGGCAAAAAAGCAGGCCGTGCGCATAAAATCGCTGATACTCACCCCGCTGCGAGAGCTTGCCGGCATGGAGGCACACGCGCTGCGGTTTGTGCTTCTGTCGGTGTCGGTCAAGCTGTTGGGGCTGTTCGGCATTATGGGGTTCACGACATATCAGTCGTCGTACTTCCTCAATGACTTGGGCATTCCGCCTGATAAATCGGCCATTCTTTTTGCGATATACTTTTTGGGCTACATCGTTATGGCGCCGTTTGTCGGCAAAATTGCCGGGAAAATCGGCGAGAAGCTGACATGCGGAATAGGGCTTGTGCTGATGGCATTCTATGGCGTGGCGCTGATGTTTTTTATGCGCGATTTCATGTCGATCAGCCTTTTGGTGCCGATAATCGGCATGGGCAACGTGATGCTGGACGTGTGCGTCCCGACGCTGGCGATGTATTATGTCTCCGACCCCGGTCAGGTAGCCGTGATTTTTCCGGTGATGCTGGCGATATCAAAGCTGACGTCTATTATATCCGTGCCGCTGTTTGCTGTTATGATAAGCGTGTCGGGCGGGTACAGTGCGCTGTTCCCCGTGCTGGCAATCATGCCGATTCTCGGCTTTATTCCGCTTGCCGGGCTAAAGGGCAAATGACGCTGACCACCGCCGCCGGCGTCAGTGAAACAGTATAAAAACAGGAGACACAGATGTGTCTCCTGTTTTTATCATTCATAAATATCGGCGGAGGCTTTGTGCCGGGACGCGCCGCAGGTGTGGGTAACGACAGGCATTTTGCGCAGAGCAGCGCTGCGGCGCTCACCATCCGCCGCCGGTGTCCGGCCCAATCTTCCTGAACTTTTGATATCTCTTGACGAGCAGTTCGTCTGTCGGCAGCTCGCTGTGGGCCGCAATGGCGTCTGAGAGATCGCGGCACAGCGTCTCGCACAGCTTTTCAAAATCGTTTTCTTTATATACGCGCTCAACTACGCCAAAACCGTACAGGTCCCTTGCAGTCATTTTTAGGCATTCGGATGCCTCGGCCGCCTTTGATGCGTCCTTCCACAGTATGCTGGCGCAGCCCTCGGGCGATATCACCGAGTAGACGGCGTTTTCCAGCATCCACACCTCGTCCGCAACGGCCAGCGCCAGCGCGCCGCCGCTGCCGCCCTCGCCGATGAATATCGATATCACCGGAACACGCAGCCGCATCATTTCGCAAAGATTTTCGGCGATTGCCTGCCCTTGCCCTCGCTCTTCCGCGCCGATACCGCAGTATGCGCCGGCCGTGTCGACAAGGCAGACAACCGGGCGTCCGAACTTCTCGGCCTGCTTCATCTGGCGCAGCGCCTTGCGGTACCCCTCGGGGTGCGCCGAGCCGAAGTTGTGCGCCGCCTTATCTTTAGTATTCATGCCTTTCTCGTGGGCAATCACAGTCACCGGCAGCCCGTCAAGGCGCGCAATTCCGCACACGACTGCAGGGTCGTCAGAAAAACGCCGGTCGCCGTGCAGCTCGACAAAATCGGTGAAGACGTTGTCTATAAAGCTGCCTGCCGTCGGCCTGCCCTTTGCGCGGGCGGCGTTCACTTTGTCATACGCCGTCATGATTTACCTCCCGCGTGTGCAGCCCGATAAGCGCGGCGATGTAGTCTTTTTGCCTCCTGCGGTCGACGATATCGTCGACAAAGCCCTTTTCAAGCAGAAACTCCGCGCGCTGGAAGCCCTGCGGAAGCTTTTGCTTTATTGTCTGCTCGATAACGCGGGCGCCGGCAAAGCCGATAAGCGCCTGCGGCTCGGCAATGATTATGTCGCCCTCCATTGCGAAGCTGGCGGTTACTCCGCCTGTCGTCGGGTCGGTCAGAACGGCGATGTACAGGTTCCCCTTTTCGCTGTGCAGCCTGACGGCGCCGCTAACCTTGGCCATCTGCATCAGGCTCAGTATCCCCTCCTGCATCCGCGCGCCGCCGGACACCGTAAAGCCGACAACCGGCAACGAGTGAAGCGCAGCGTATTCGAAAAGACGGGTGATTTTTTCGCCGACGGCGGTGCCCATACTGCCCATCATAAAAAACGGGTCCATGACGAATATTGCGGCATCGCGGCCGTTTATACGGCATATGCCGCATACGACGGCCTCGTTTTCGCCGCTTTCGGCGCGGGCATTTTTAAGCTTGACGCTATAGCCGGGGAAGCCGAGCATATCGGGCGATATCAGCTCGGCATCATGCTCGGTAAAGCTCTCCTCATCCGCAATAAGGCACAGGCGCTGCCGCGCCCTGATGCGGAAGTGGTGCGAGCAATGCGGGCAGACATGCGACAGGTCGGGCAAATCGCCGGTGAACAGCGCCTTTTTGCACGACGGACATGTGCTGCACATCTCTTCCGGGATATTTGCGATGGTCTGCTTAAATATTTTTCCGCTGCCCTCAAGAACATTTTCCGGCCTGCGGAACAACATCTTGTTGAACATATCAGGTCACCTCCGTCAGTGACGAGGTAGTGTATGTGCCCGAGACAAACGCCTCGTTCGACAGCAGCCGAAGCTGCAAATCAAGCGTGCTGGACACGCCCTCGATAACCGCCTCGCACAGCGCGGCGCGCATTTTGCGGATTGCGCCCTCGCGCGTCGACGCGTGGACAATCAGCTTGCCTATCATAGAATCATAAAACGGCGGGATGACATAGTCCTGATAGATTGCGGTATCAAACCGTACCCACGCGCCGCCGGGCACATGCAGAAGGGTTATCCTGCCGCAGCTCGGGCGGAAGCCGTGCTCGGGGTCTTCGGCGTTTATACGGCACTCGATAGCGTGGCCGAGCACGGCGATATCGTCCTGATCAAAGGCAAGCGGGCTGCCCGCCGCCACACGGATTTGCCACTGCACAAGGTCAATACCTGTCACCATCTCTGTGACGGGATGCTCGACCTGGAGGCGGGTGTTCATCTCGCAGAAATATACATTATTTTCACTGTCCATAAGGAACTCTACGGTGCCGACGCCTGTATAGCCTACGGCGGCGGCCGCCTTTGACGCCATATCATTCAGTCGGGCGCGCAGGACGGGCGTCACAACGGGTGAGGGGCTCTCCTCTATCAGCTTTTGGTTTTTGCGCTGAATCGAGCAGTCGCGCTCTCCAAGGCTGACGACATTGCCAAAGTTGTCGGCAATGAGCTGCACTTCTATATGCTTGACCGGGCTGAGATATTTTTCGCAGTAGACGCCGCCGTCGCCGAAGGCGCTTTGAGCTTCGGCGCTTGCCGCGGCGAACGCGCCGCGCAGCTGCGATTCATCCGTAACAAGACGTATACCCCGCCCGCCGCCACCCGAGCGGGCTTTTAGCAGCACGGGGTAGCCGATATCGGCGATTTGCGGGGCGGCGGCGTCGATATCGGTTATCATTTCGATGCCGGGTATGACCGGCACGCCGGCATCGCGCATAGTTTTTTTTGCGTTGTCTTTGTCGCCCATCGCGCGGATGACATCGCCGGGCGGCCCTATAAACACTATGCCGCACTCGTGACACAGCCGCGCGAAACGATGGTTTTCGGACAGCAAGCCGTAACCGGGGTGTATAGCCTGCGCGCCGGCTGACGCCGCAAGCGACAGGATAGCCGAAATATTCAGATAGCTGTCCTTCAGTGCCGGCGGGCCGATGCAATAGCTTTCGTCAGCCAGGCTGACATGCAATGCGTCGCGGTCGGCCTCGGAAAAAACGGCGACTGTGGAAATGCCCATTTCCTTGCACGCGCGGATTATACGAACGGCGATTTCGCCGCGGTTGGCAATCAGTATCTTGGAAAACAAAAGGTTCTCACCTACTCATGATGCAAAATGACAGTTCTCCGCTGGCGCACACCTTGCCGCAAACGGCGCCGGTGAACGATACGAAATAAAACGGCGGATGTGATTTTACCGTAGCGCATGTGAAATCTATGGTGTCGCCCGGCTTGACCTGGGACTTGAAACGGACATTGTTCATGCCGGTGAACAGCGGCAGGTTGCCGCTAACCTCCTCGATAAACAGGGCGCAGCAAACCTGCGCCGCCATCTCGCACTGGATAACGCCCGGCACGATAGGATTATCCGGAAAATGCCCCTGCAAAAACCATTCGTCACCGGTGACTGTGTATTTGCCGTGCGCAACCCCGCCGTCGTCTATCGTTACCTCATCGACTAGCAGCATTGGCTCGCGGTGGGGGATTATAGCCTTTATGTCGTCTCTGTTCATCTGTCCGCCTCTATCACAAACAGCGTCTGCCCGTACTCGACTACCTGCGCGTCGGCAGCGCAGATATCGGTGATAACTCCGTCGCGATCGGCCACAATTTCGTTCATCAGCTTCATAGCCTCAATGATGCACAGCACATCGCCGGCGTTAACCTTGCTGCCGACATGAACAAACGGCGGTGAATCGGGCGACACCGCGGCGTAGAACACGCCGACCATCGGCGCGTCGACCGTGTATTCGTTACTCTTCCTTACCGGCGCGGCGGGCGCCGCGGCGCAAACTTCCGGCGCGAAAGCTTGGCTTGCCGCGGCGTGCGAAAGGGATGCGCCCGCGGCACGCTCGATGCGCACCGTCAAATCGCCGTCCTCAATTTCCAGCTTTGTCAGCCCGTTGCGGCTGACAATTTCGGCCAGTTCTCTTATTTGGCTTATCTTCATATGTGTTTATACCTTCTTCAGCGCTATACAGGCGTTGTGTCCGCCAAAGCCCAGCGACAGCGACAGCGCTTGCGTGTAATCTGCCCGGCGCGCGGTGTTGGGGATATAGTCGAGGTCGCAGTCGGGGTCCGGCACGCTGTAGCCTATAGTCGGCGGCGCAATGCCGTATCTAAGGGTCAACGCGCCGGCAATCGCTTCTACAGCGCCCGCAGCGCCAAGCATGTGCCCGGTCATCGACTTTGTAGAGCTTATATGCGCGGCGCGCGCGCCGTCACCCAGCGCGTTTTTGATGGCAAGCGTCTCGGTTTTGTCGTTAAGCGGCGTGCTTGTGCCGTGCGCGTTGATATATAAATTATCGGTCGTTATATTCCCCTCGCGCACCGCCTGCGCGATTGCGTTTGTGCCGCCTGTTGCCATAGGGTGCGGCGCCGTGATGTGGTGCGCGTCGCATGTGTTGCCGTAGCCGCATATCTCGGCGTATATCTTTGCCCCGCGGCGGGCGGCACGCTCATATTCCTCCAGCACGACCACTCCGGCGCCTTCGCCTATGACAAAGCCGTCGCGGCGCATATCGAACGGAATCGACGCGGTTTTTGGGTCGTCGCGCGTCGTCAGCGCCATGCAGCTTGTAAAGCCGGCGACGGCAAGCGGCACAATCGACGCCTCGGCCCCGCCGGCGAGAATAGCGTCGGCATAGCCGTGCTTTATCGCGCGGAACGCTTCGCCTATAGTGTGGGTGGCGGTGGCGCACGCCGTAGTCACGGGAAGGCAAGGCCCCTGCGCGTTATAGCGTATGGCGACCGTGCCCGCCGCCATGTTGCCTATCATCATAGGGATGAAAAACGGCGACACCCTGGCCGGTCCCTTTGTCAGCAGCTTTTCCGTCTCGGCGACAAAAGTTGCGATGCCGCCGATGCCGGAACCGATATAGACGCCGAGGCGCGACGGGTCGCTTGGTACAAAGCCGCTGTCGTCCATCGCCTGCGCCGCGGCGGCTACCGCGTACTGTGTGAAAAGGTCGCAGCGGCGTATGTCACTTTTGCTCTCAAAATACAGCGCGGGGTCAAAACCTTTGACCTCGGCGGCGATTTTGACCTGAAAATCGGCGGTGTCGAACTTTGTGATATATCCGATGCCGGATACGCCGCCGGTCAGGTTTCCCCAAAACGTCTCGGCGTCGCTGCCAACAGGGGAGACTACACCGATACCGGTGATGACAACTCTGTTCATGCGCGAACCTCCTGTGGTTTAGATGTAAAGCCCGCCGTCGACCTTTATCACCTCGCCTGTGATGTACTGTGCCATATCGGAGGCGAGGAAGACGGCGAGCGCCGCAATATCCTCCGGCGTGCCGAGGCGCTTGAGCGGGATGGATTTTTTCATGTCGGTTAAAAATGCCTCGCCGAGTTTATCGGTCATGTCTGTCCCGATAAAACCCGGGGCTATGGCATTGACACGGATATTGCGGGCGGCAAGCTCTTTGGCGGCCGATTTTGTAAGGCCGACCAGCCCGGCTTTTGCAGCCGAATAGTTCGCCTGACCGGCATTGCCCATCAGGCCGGACACCGATGTGACGTTGATGATATTGCCGCCGCATTTTTTTATGAACTGCCTGTATGTGTGACGCAGCATATTGAACGCGCCCTTCAGGTTTACGTCAATCACGGCGCCGAAGTCGTCCTCGGTCATCTGCACAAGCAGCATATCGCGCGTGATGCCGGCGTTGTTGACAAGGATATCTATGCCGCCAAAGTCGGCGATGACCTGCCCCGTCACCTGCTTCGATTCCTCAAAGTTTGCGACATCGCATTTATAGTGCCGTGCCGTAACACCCATTGCCGACGCTGCCGCGCACACCTCGAGAGCGTTTTCGGCGCCGCTTGAGTAGATAACGGCTATATCGGCGTTTTGCTTCGCCAAGGCAAGAGCTATGGCTTTTGCTATCTCGCGGCTGCCGCCGGGGGTAAGAGGCGTTTTTTTTTTTAACATAACCTGAAAAA
>JAVBMB010000121.1:0-32016 GCA_031552995.1 Oscillospiraceae bacterium | reverse complement strand
GGCTGCGGGGGTATCGCGGCCTCTTTTTGTTTTCATCGTGCGCGGCGATTTTCGCCTTTGGGCTATTATATAAAAGGAAGGATAGCGACCGGAAAAGGAGGTAAACGGTGAAGAAGACGTCACGGCGAGCCCGATGAAAATGTGCCGCTGGCCGCCGTTTTACGGGCGGCTGTAAGCTGGTCATCAACGCCGGCGCCTGCCACAAATAGTATTTGACGGGATACAGAGAACGAAAGCCCTGTGAAGACTTGCCGCTGTCGTATTTCCGCATCATATATGACTTTTATTTACAGAAAAGGAGTCTGGCCATGAAAAAGATTTTTAGGCATTTTACTGCGGCTGTATTGGCATTTGCTCTTCTCTTTTCTTTTCAGTTCAATTCACTGGCCGCACAGGACTTTGCGGCAGGAAGTAATAGTGATGAGATAGTTGTGACTAGAACCGACCCAATATACTCTTACTATTGGGAAATCACATCCAATACTCCTCATCAGCTCAAGTTCGGCGCTTGGCGCACTGGCCCCACTGGGCGCGGGCCGGCAACACTCTCTATTACCAACCAAACTGGCTACAACAGGTCATTCACCGCTACCATCAGTGGCGAGTATCCCATTGGATTGAGCTTAATTGGCGTGGAGCTCGGGGTTGTCATAGGCCAATACCAAGAGTACGCAACCTCCTATTCCATCGAGATTCCTGCCGGCGAGAGAAGAACCATCACCTTTCGGCCCAAAATACAGGTGCATAAAATAGTGCAGACTTACTTCCGATATAATAATTATACCGGAACAAAAGAAGCTATGGATACCAAGACAGCGTATGTCGATACCTTTATTGACTGGGATTATGATTGGCATCCAGACTATTAGTGGATAAGGAGGGTGGTGTAAATGGATGCGCGATTCGGCAAATTATTGCTGCAGATAATTGTGACAAGTATAAGCGTTTTTGCAATAGCCTTAATTATTATTGCGGCGGATGTCTGCCATTACCTTGATTACGTTGATGGAAGCGCATATGTTGATGCGGATCGTTATATTAACCGGTTTGCGATTGCATTTGTAATAATTGCCGCTGTGGTTCAATTTGTGGTCATTCGTTATAAATACCAGGAATAGTCCCAGCAATTCGGGCATCTGACATAAAGCATTGCGTACCTGATTATGAGGTGTGGATGCGGTGCGCATGATAGCAGGAACACCGTTATTAAGAATCCGCCAAAAAAAGACGTAAAACCTACTGAGTCTAATCGCGATTATATAACTGCAGGGGAGGCTATAGCCTCCCCTGCAGTTATATAACAACCAAGAACGGAAACAGCCGGAGGTCTCCCTTCGGCTTGGTGGGATATTCGGCGCTATATTACCGCGCAATAGGTCCATAAGGCGGCTGTGTGCCGATCATAATACACCGAGATGCAAAGATACAACAAATACGTTATCCGTGCATTGTACATCAATACTGTAACCGTTGTAGCTGTCCATGATGCGCTTGACAGACATGAGCCCATGCCCGCTATGTGAAAACTTAGTGGTATAACCTTCATTAAAAATCTGTTCAACATCTACAGAATGCGCCGTATAGTTTTTGATTTGCAGAATAACGGTATTTTCTTCTTGACGGCCGGAAATCAAAACTTCCTTTCTGTCTGATTCCATTGCCGCCTGAATGGCGTTATCCAACAGGTTACTGAGGATGCGGCATAAATCTAAATCGTTCATGCCGATATTGGCCATGTTATCAGCACCCTGTATCATAAGGAGTACGCCGTTGTGTTCTGCCAAGTCTTTCTTGATTTTGAACAGAGAATAGATGGGAGCGCGCGCATGGAGAGCTTCAAGCATAGAAAGATTCTCCCCGGCGTCAACGGTAACATTCAAAAGACTATTATGATATCTTCGCAAACCATCCATATCACCCAAATCAAAATATCCCTCATAGGTTTGAAGTACATTATAAAAATCATGTTTGATTTGACGGAATTCAGAAGTGGTATGCAAAAGGGTCTCGATGTATTCTGAGGCTTGCTTCGCCTGATATTCATACATGGTATTCCTTGTTTTCTGATATTGGTCAACCGCCCTGTAACACTGCAACAATATCAGCACAAAAAAAACAGCCAGAGCGTTTATGCTGAAGGAAGGACGGTATTGTTCTCCGGGTATGAATAACAACCGAACTGAAACAAGCAGAATATATGTATATAATATTGAAAGAAAATTGCCAAGAAGGCTTTTGTCTATGCTTTTTGGCATGTAATCATGCGGGAGAATAAAGTAATGCTTTGTGGTATTTACGATCTTTATGAAAATTCTGTATGTCAAAATTGCTACCAAAGTCGCCGAAACCAATCCCAGAAAATCAGGCACAAACGCACTATTCCATAGAAGATTGTCATTTAAAATTCCCGCCCAAAGGATGTTGAAGAAAGCATATACCAGCAAGCTAATATATCTGGTATTCATAAGCCATTCCAGTGACATCAGCGAAGCGCCGGAATGACACTGGAAAATATTACGATAAATAAAGCGATACAAAAACAAAAAAAGAGGGTTTGGAAATACGAGTAAGCAGTAAACAACCGCGTTCATATCCGTGTCGGGGTAAAAGATTGCGGCAATAAACAGCGGGGTAAGCTCAGCCGCAGACATCAGCAACAGCCCAAACAGCATTCTTCCGGCCCGCACTTTTGTTTTCGTAAGATAAAATGTCTCAGAAACACAAACCCAGTTCACGATTATTTTGCATATCAGCGAAAAGATATTTAACGCAAACGCAGTTAGTATGGCCGCAAATGAACCCATAGACAGCGCCCCCTCCCAGTGTACCTTTTATCTTCAATTTTTGTTTAAGCATTTGTATCAGAGCATTGCGCGCATTGGCAATATACCACGGTCTTTACACTAGGTTCTATGGAAGCGGGTATCTTCGTTCGTATTATCTGCAGGCCACAAGCGCTTTTGTTTACTCCGCAAAGCCCAACAGCATCAGTACAGCGTCAGCCCTGCCGGGAAGCTGCAAAACAGGCTGAGTACCATATGCAAGCTTATTCCTGACCGTCGCGGAGCCCGGCGAGGCGGCAGGCCTCGCGGAACGATACCGTAAATGCCTCGGATATCGAACAGGTCGTGCCCGAAGCCCGCTATGTGTCGCTTCTCCGTCAGCCCGGAAACGAAGAACCGGCAATAATGCATATATAAACCTGGCATACAAGAATGTGTGGGAGACTAATTGACTTGTATCGGCCGCCGCCTGGAGTCGGTTTCAACTTGCGCTTAACTGAAATCCATCAGAAGGACGCGATGGAGGTTGACTTGGTGTACGGAAAAAGCTTCCCGCTGCTGACCCGGCAAGCTAAACGGGCGATGACGGATTAAGCAGTTGCGCGTAGGTGACGGCCATATACTTGATTCCTTCGGAGAAATCATCAGCCACCTCGTCGATGACAAGGTCGTGCAGCAGGAGTCTCTGCAAAATGACGAACGAAAAGCTGAAAAACATATATGCCAGCCAGCGCGTGTCGCACTTCTTGATTTTTCCTGCCGTCTGAAGCACGTCAAAAATATCCTGACGCACGGCAAGAGCGCCGTCCAGCATAATCCTGTTCATAAGATCGGCGGCGCGCGGATCTTCATATTTTAGCGAAAATACAATCTTTGTGACCTTCATCATCCTGTCGGTTTCCTCGCCCGCGTCGAAACGGTAGAAAATGGCAGCAAGCGCCGCCTCGAGCGACTGGTTCTCGGCGGTGGACAAAATCGTCTCTGGCGTTGGGCGGTGGCGTGTATAGCTTTCCTCGAAATCCCTGAAAACGGCGGTCAGCAGGTCATCTTTCGCCTTGTAATAATTATAGAGTGACGCCTGACGCAGGCCGACCATTTCCGCAATCTCGCTTAGCGATGTACCGGTATATCCCTTCTTGGAGAAAAGATCGACTGCTGCTAAGTACACCCGTTTTTTTGTGTCGGACGGCATTTCTATCCCTCTCCTTTACATTTTAAGTATTTGTTCGAAGAACGCGCAAAATGTGCGGATGCCGTCACGGTATTTTAACATACTCTGTTCGTAGTCGAGATTGCTGTACAGCGCGTCCCCGTATAACTTGAGGGCGAAGCTGTGAAAATAGTAGGACGCCCAGTATGTGTCGACAGGCTTGCATATTCCCGCTTCGATAAGAGCTATGAGGACCTCCTCAATGTACCTCCGGCTGCCCTCGTTCGTATACTCGTTATAAATCCGCTTTGCGCCCTCGTGTTCGTGTTTGAGCGACTCAATTGCTATAAAAAGATTGACAGACCGCTCATATGCCGCGCCCGGTGGCGCGAGAGGATGAAAAATCCGGACGAACACATCAGCCAGCGGCTCGTGCCCCGCTATACTAACAAGCTCCTCGACCGGAACGCGCCCCGCCGCGAACAGCCCCTTGTATTCTTCCAGCAGGCTTTGGAGAATGGCCTCTTTTGTCTTGAAGTAATAAAAAAGCGCCGGATTTGTGATACCAACTTTTTCTGCGATATTCCGCACCGTACATTTGTTGTAGCCCTCAGACGCGAAAAGGTAAATTGACGCGTCCACAATCTCTTGCTTTCTGGCAGAATTGTCGGCCATTCGACCTCCCCCCTAACAACGCCACTATACCAGAATTATCTGTAAAATTCAAGCGGTTGCTCAAATGTATATTAATCTTTTTAACGATGCCCTACCGTATAGAGTTCAACGCACTTTTTCACACTCCAAATGCCGTGCAGAAAGCCGGAATCATCGACGGCAGGCCGGGCGGACGGCAGAGAAAACAATACACGGCGAGATGTCGATGGTGATGCGGAACAGAATCACTACAGGCGGCGCATGGTTGAAAATGAAAAAAGAACGCCTGCTGCATATCTGGATTACAATAGGCGTTCTTTTTAGTTTGCTATTCTTTGCAATGCAAAGGCAAAAACAAAGAATATAGTACTCTTCGTTTTTCAAAATTAAATCTGAAATCTCGAACGAACATCCAGTTTTTGAAATATTTTTTTAAGCGCCATTTTCACCGTTTCGGGCGTGATAAACAATATATCGGCGATCTCCTTATTCGTTTTTCCTTGCTTAACAAGCTGTACAATTTCAAGCTCGCGCACGGTGAGAGAGCTTTTCGTCTTGTTAAGCGCCCTCCCGATTCGCATTACGCCGGATTTTTGCTTGGCACACATGCTTATTATACGGTCGATTCCCTGTTGGTCGGAAATATGAGTTCTGACCTCCGGCAATATGTTTGTCAGCCAGACCCAGTGTTCCGCAAACGGCAGGTAAACTTGGTCGGGAAGCGCGATATCAAGTGCTTTGCGTAAATACTTTGCGGCATCATCTTGGTTTCCCGTCATGATTTTTGCGCACGCCATGTATATTAAATAATAAACCCTTGCCAGCTGAATAGGAACCGATTCCGCCTTATTTAACAGCACGTCCGTTATGCCGAAAAGCTTATTAAAATCATGCGTAACAAGAAGGATTTTTGTGTAGACCAACATGGCAAAGCTGGTGTTTTGTCCGTAAACGTGCTCGTGAATACTTTGTTTACTCAAAAGCCAGTGCGGAAAGCTATCCTTTGAGCCAAGACAGAGCGAGAGCCACGCCAGACACAGGTCATATGTAAGCCGGAGGGCGTTCTCTTTTCCAAACAGCAACCGGCTGCGAAGCCCGGAAATGCAAGAGGTATATTCGTCCGGATCTCCCCGCAGCATTGCAATCCGCGCCAAAACAAACTCAGAACCCAAACAAACGCTGTCCTGTTGCTTTGAACTGGAAAGATAGATTGCCTTGTGGCAAAGAGCCTCCGCACCGGACAGCCTGCCGGAATTCAGCGCAGCCTCGGCCTGCATAAGCGCGGGGCCGCCCATGCCATGTCCGTTTGTCAAGGTGTAATAAACAGGCAAATGCTTCTCTAACAGCAAGATTTCATCAGAAAGAGCGCCAATGCTCCGCCAGTACATATACAGCACAGATGGGGATGCGGGCGTCCATGAGCTTGTAAAGTCAAATATGCCGGAGGGGCCGCCTAAATCGGCGAGCGCCGCATTATGAAACTTACCCATTTCCTCGATATTGTTAAACGCGGAAAGGGCGCACAAAAACTGATATTCTCCGCGGATTTTCCTAAATCCTGCGTCATTATTGGCTTCACATATCCTTATTGCCTCAAGGACAACCGAACGGCAGGCATCATAACTGACTTTCTGCCCGCGGGCATAGAGCTCGAATGCGAAAACAAGGAAAAAGTATGGATATTTTACCTGCTTCTCATGCGGGCATTCCAAAAGAATTTTCCCCAGTTCCGCATCAAGCGCACTGCTTTCCACGCCGACCATATCGCTGTTGCGCAAAGGCACCGACAGCGCCGCATCATAATCCCCGGACAGTGAAAAAAATTGAAGCGCGGAAAACAGTTCACGGATTAAAAGCTGTGCTTCCCCGGCTCGACGGTAGAACACCTTTTTCGTTATTTCATCATGTTCTTCAAATCTTTCCCGCAAGAACGTGCGAAGGAGGTTGTGGAGGATATAACATTGGCTTTCGGCGTCAAACGAGACAAACGCAAAATTATTCAAAAGCCTTACTATATAGCCAATGTCTGCACTTCCCAGCATAACTGCAGCTTGTTTTGCGTTTATCGCCGGCAGCAATGAAAGTGATGCCAAAAGCGTCTTTAAGCCGCTGTCGAGGGGTTCCCATACGACCAGCCACAGCAGCTGGTCGATATCCTGGTCTTTTCCAAAGCTTCCGGTCAGCTGATAATGAAGCAGTTGAAGCTGGACTGCGGAAATCCAGCCTGAGGTGTAGTTCATAAGCTCAATGATTTCGCTATGTGTCAAACGAAATCCGTGATCCTCCGTATAGGCCACGGTTTCCGTTTCATCAAACAAAAAAAGCTTCGCGTCAAGCTTTGCGATGTGCGGGGCGCTAAGCGGCACCGCGCCGTCGTCCAGCTGCTGTGTAATCACCACAATATGCAGGTTGCAATTGCCATGCTGTGACAAGGCAAGCAGCAGTTCATACGACGCTCCGTTCTGAATCGTTTGATAATTGTCAATAACGAGAGCGGTCGGCTCCGTGCATCGTATTCCCTGCATAATTTCTGCAATTTCGGAAAAGCTTTCCCGCACAGGCGTTTCCAAAGTTCTAAGAGCATTTGCTGTTTTATCGTCGATTTTTGCTATAACGGAGCACAGCCGTTTCCAAATAGTTTGAAGTGATTCGCCAAAGGCTATGTACCAATGTGCTTTTGCGGGTGCGCCAATATTTCTCCTGAAGTATTCCTGAACAGAGATTGTTTTCCCCGAGCCGGACGGCGCTATCAGAAGCGTCAGGGGATATTGGGAAATCGCGTCAAGCTCGGTCAGCAATCGATTGGGAACATAGATGATAGGATTTAAAGTTGTACCGGTCAAAAGTTACCCCTCCCCCTGCGTTCAAACTTGAGAGCGCACATTTCACCTATTAATTATACCAGCAAATGGATATTCAATCAACCGTAAAACAACAATGCGCCGCATCAAGAAAAAGTGCGGCGCATTGTAAGCTTATGCGGTCTGGCTACCGTTTTTTCAGTCGCATACCTTTATTGTCACGCTGAATATTTTCCCCTGGAACTTGCTTCCCGGAATATCATACTCCTCCGTGACCGGCGTGCCGCGCTGCATACCGACCTCAGCCAGCTCATCCATTGAAATCTGGTTGCCAATCGTGTGTTCAATGCGGCACTCGGCAGCGCTTTCATTGTTGACAGTCAGCACAGCGCTGCCGCCCTTGCCCATACCGCCGCCGTCGTAGGAAAACACCATGCGGATTTGATTGCGCTCGTCGCTCAGGGCTTTTGCCGCTCTTGCATAGTAGCGCTCTCGCCCCAGCCAGTTATAGCAAAAGCAGGGAATGCCATCTTTGATATACAGGCTGTAGCCGCCGAACCGCCCGCCCTGCGCAAAGATGACGCCGTCGCTGTGGCCGGGCACGATTTCAACCTCGGCAGTGATTGAGAAAGAATGGTTTTTGATTGACAAAAATGCATGTTCACCGATACCGTCCATCCCCTGATATAACGTAACTTCTTTGCGGCTGCCAAACACGGTTGGACGTTTTGCAATATCGGCGTTCATATATTTGCCGAAAAACGGATCCATGGGAAAAACATTGAACTTGACGCCCTCTTCAAAGAATATCTTTTTGAGCTCTTCAAGTTTTTCGGAATGCTTTGACGCAAGGTCGGCGGACATGCTGAAATCCTCGTCTACGTTATAAAGCTCCCACGGCGCGTCTGCTGTCCGCTTATACAGCGGGGTCGCACTCCACGGCAGCTTGTCGATGACCCCGGCAAACCACCCCTCGTGATATACGCCGAAGCAGCCGCTGACATTGAAGTACTGTGTCGTGTGCCTGTCCGCCGCTTTGCTGTTATCAAAGGCATACTTCATGCTGACGCCTTCTATCGGGCGCTGTTCAATTCCGTTGACCTCTTTTGGAATCGGAATGCCGCATACTTCGTAAACGGTCGGCGCGACGTCGATAACATGGTGGAACTGGCTGTGAATCTCGCCGTGCGCCTTGTACTTTGCGGGATAATGCACAATGCATCCGTTGCGTGTGCCGCCAAAGTTAGAAGCGACGGTTTTGCAATATTCAAAAGGCGAATCCATAGCGATAGCCCAGCCCGCTGCATAGTGGTTATAAGCCATTTCGGTGCCCAGCTCATCTTTATGCGCGTTAACGGTCTCAAACGGCTCAAATATGCCATTGAGAGAGCTGTTTTCGTTGAAAGCGCCGTTCTTCCAGCCCTCGGCAGAAGCGCCGTTGTCGCCCAGAATATAGTAAACCAGGGTGTTGTCCAGCTCACCCAATTCTTCAAGCGCATCGATAACACGGCCGATCTGATCGTCTGTATGGCGGGCAAATCCGGCGTAAATCTCCATTTCGCGGGCGTAAAGAGATTTTTGTTCGGGCGTAAAGGAATCCCAATCCTCAATAAAATCCGGTTTGTCGGCCAACTTTGTGTCTGCCGGGATAATACCCGATTTTTTCATATTTTCAAAGATTCGCTCGCGGATTACATCCCATCCCTCGTCGAACCGTCCCTTGAACATGTCGCGGTAGCGCTCCGGCGCGTGATGCGGGGCATGCGTAGCGCCGGGGGCAAAATACGTGAAGAACGGCTTGTCGGGAGTGAGCGCCTTGATAGACCGCACCCACGCGATGCACTGATCGGCCAGGTCCTCGGTCAGGTGATAGTCCTCCCTGTCCGGCACCTCGATGCGGTTAAGGCCATCCACCAGCGCCGGACGATATTGATTTGTCTCGGCGGCTATGAATCCATAGAATTTGTCGAAGCCCGAGAAAGTAGGCCAATGGTCGAACGGGCCCGAGGCGGAGGTCTCCCAGGCGGGAACCTCGTGGCATTTGCCAAACTGCGCCGTCGCGAAGCCGTTCATGCGCAGCACCTGCGCCATAGGCGTGACGGTTTTTGGCCGGGTGCTAAGGTTTCCGGGATACGCCGTGCCGAGCTCGGTAATCTGCCCCATATTTACAGAATGGTGATTGTAACCGGTGAGCAGCGCCGCCCTGGTGGGCGCGCATATAGATGTGGTATGGAACCTGTTGAAGCGCATACCGTTCTTGGACAGACGCTCCGCCGTCGGCATGGGCACAGGGCCGCCAAACGGGCTTGAACAACCGAAGCCCATATCGTCAATAAGGAAAATCAGAACGTTTGGCGCGCCCTCAGGCGGTTTCACGGCAAAACGCGGCGGTGGCGGCGGCGGATTTTCGTCAGCGAACATGACCTTACACGGCTCATACACCGGCTCACGGATGGGCAGGTGTGTGCGGTCGGGCACAAAGGGGGTATTCGGGTCTTGATAGCTAGGCATAACAGGTTCTCCTTTCAAATATGGTTGCTACGCTTGTTTTGGCATTTTTTTCGCAATCCCCGCCATTCTCTCCAGCGAGTGGTCGAAAAACATTTTATATCCTTCACAGTAGTAATTTAACGGCGACGCGCAGGCGTCGCTTGACTGCCTGTCCCGCCGGCATCCGCCGCGGCAGATAAAGTGATACCGGCATTCCCCGCACTTCCCGTGTACGGCGCGTGATGGTTTCATAAAGCGCTCAGACACCTCACCGTACAGCATGTCCTCAAAAGAATCGTTGTGAACATCGCCAATTTTATATTGATCCAGCACATAGAAGTCGCAAGGATACACGGTTCCGTCCGCCTCAATTACCGGATAGCTTTGGCATACTCCCATCATACCGCAGTTTTCAGGCGCTTCACCCATCAGCATACGGACACAGTTATCAAACATACGGATTGAGTAGTAATCGCCCTTGATAAAGTCCTTATACCACAAGTCAAAGAAACGGCACAGGAACTCTCCAAAAAGCTCGGCATCCAGCGAATACGAATGGGAACAATGAGGCTCATCCAGTCCGTCAAGGCACGGAATCAACTGGATATATCGAAAATTGTTCTTTTTGTAAAACTGATATACCTCGTCGGGACATCTGGCGAGATTCTTTGTGAGAACCGAAAGTATATTGAACTCCGCTCCAGCTTTTGTCAGCGCGGCAGCCGCTTCTATACAGCTGTTGTAAGTTCCGTTTCCGCCGGCATCCCGACGCAGCGCGTCGTGGATTTTCTTGCCGCCATCAACAGAAAGTCCGACAAGAAAATGATTATCGGAGAAAAACCGCGCCCACTCATCATCAATCAGCGTTCCGTTTGTCTGGATAGAATGAAAAACTTCAATGCTGTTTGTGTTATGATCTTTTTGAAGCGCTATAAACGTCTTAAAGAAATCAAGCCCGGCCAGCATCGGCTCGCCCCCCTGAAAGCTGAACGAGGCAAACTGTTTTGCCTGCGCAAACGCCTTTTTGACAATCAATTCCAACGTATCAAGCGTCATGGTGCCGCGGTTTGATACATCCCGTGATTCCGACACGTCAGCGTAAAAGCAGTAGGCACACCGCATATTGCAGCTGCCTGAAACCGGTTTAATCAGCAGGGATAGTGCGTCCACCGCATCACCTGCTTTCATCAGGCTTTTCGCCGCTGCGCGCAGAACCTGTTTCGCCAGATACGCCTGATATTCTTTCCAAAAGCGGAAGAGCAATCAAGTGCCTGACCCGGATAAAACGGATCAATCCGAAAATTAAAATAACCGGTGAGATTGCTGTCAGCACGAACCCGACACGCACAAAAAACAAATCTCCGGTAAACTTGATAAATCCGGTCCCTGCAGCAAAAGAGCCGATAAATGTGCGCAAATAAGCAAGAAATGTCCTCTCGTTTGCGAGTTTTGTCCGAATAAGCGCCATTTCATCGGTAACGGATGGCAGCTTGATGAGATTGTTCGTTTCCGGCATTTCATTCATCTCCTAACCCGGGGCGGCAGCTGTAAGCGGCAAGCGCGTCTTTAACTGTCTTTTTTATATGCGAAGCATCGTCCCTTGCCCAAAGCCCAAGCGCCGAAAATTGCCTGTTCAGGGTTTCGGTTTGCCCGGCAAAGCAATAAGCAACGTCTTGCCGGTCGAGCTCCGCAAATATCGACTTTAGTTCATCGGCGGCGGTGGTATCGATACTGTTAATGCCGGAAGCGTCAAATATAATCGCTTGCGGGTGCATTTCGTCCAGCGCTTTTTGTACGCCTGCCTTAAAAACGCCCAGGTTTGCGAAAAAAATCCTTGCGGAAAAGCGATAAATTACAATACCGGGGATAGCTTTGGCGTTTTTATGGGCACTTAAATCAAAAAACCCGTCCTTACCCTCTATTGTGCCCAAATATGCCTGCGGCGGCGTGCTGATGCGAATAATCACATCAACAAACGAGAGGATAACGCCGATAATCACGCCGAACAGTGTGCCCACTGCAAGCACCCCGGCAGCGGACGCCGCCCAGATAATCGCCTCGCTGCGGCTTACATGAAGAAGCCGGCGGAACTGCGACACTTCAACAACCCCGCACAATGCGGCAAACACGATCCCGCCCAGCACCGGCTGCGGCATATAATATAACGCGCCGCTTAAGAAAGTTACGACAACGCCGATGACGACAACCGCCACAACTGATACCATCTGTGTCCTGCCCTTGAACTGCTCGTTCGCGGCAGTGCGGGAAACGCTTGCGCTTGTTGGGGCGCACCCGGATACCGACGCCAGGATATTTGAAAACCCGAACGCAAAAATCTCTCGGTTGTTATCCAGCTCATACTCGTTTTTCGCGGCAAAGCTCTGCGCGGACATAAGAGAATCCGCAAAAACAATTATAGCAATCATTAGGCCGGAACCAATATACATGCCAAGATTGCCGTGGCCGAAGATATCGGGTAATGATAATTCCGGCAGACCGCCGGGTATATTCCCTACAACGCAAACACCGTGTTCATCCAGGCCCGCCGCCCATGACAGGCATGTTCCTAGCGCCATTACAACCAGGGCCACAGGCAATTTAGGAAGATATTTTTTGCCAAGCAGAATGACCGCGGCAGTAATGCCGCCCAGCAGGACTGAAAGAGGATTTATTTTATCAAGCTGTGTTACGATAGCTTTCATATTTCCCAAAAAATCATTGCCGCTTCCGGTTATTCCAATAATTTTGGGGACCTGTCCGCAAAGAATCGATAATGCGATGCCCGAAATAAAGCCGCTCATTACCGATTTGGAAATGTATTCAGCAAACTTCCCAAGTTTCAAAACAGAGAAGATAATCAGAAATATCCCAACAAACAGCGACAGGATTGCTGCAGAAGAAACAGCCTCGCTTGAACCGGTGACAACACCCAGCGCCGCGAGGCAGGAACCCGTGACCGCGCTGGCTGAGGCGTCCGCGCCGAATATCAGCTGCGGTGAGCTAGCGAATATGATATACCCCAGGACTGGAAGCATGGAAGCGTACAGCCCGTAAACGGGCGGCAGCCCGGCAACTCCGGCATAACCCATTGCCACCGGAATTGTCAGGGCCGCCACAATAATTCCCGCAACCAGGTCATTTTTTAAGTAGCTTAACCGGTATCCGCGAAAAGATGTCAAGATGCAGCGAAACACGCTTACACCCCCAATCGCAATTGCGAAGCGTTATTTCGTGGCAATGCTTCTGTATATATCACCGTCAAACTCTTTCATGGCATTGTCAATAAAAATGGGGCTGCTTTCGTCGCAGTTCGTAATGATTGCGATACGCCCATTGTTGAGTTTTTCCTTGACTTTATCAACAAAACCGTCTTTGAACTTATCCTGCGAATGGTCGACGCCCGCACCGATAGCCGTTCCTGTCAGCATACTGAGCAGAAAGCCGAGCGGCCCGAAGAACATACCGACAAGCATGCCGATGAACATACCGCTCCAGGTATCGTCGCCATTCACCGAGCTTTTCTTAAGCGCCTCAATCTCTCCGTTTGGCCCTTTGCGAAGCATGACGCTGTAGCCCATTGAGATATCGCCCCTGATTGCGAGATCCTGAAGCTTGTGCGACGCCTCAATTGCCTTTGCTTCCTCTGAGAATGTAATCACTACAAAGTTCTCTGTTTTCATTTTGCTGCCTCCTAAGTTTTATTCTCTAAAATGCTTTTCCTATCATATTCAGTCCAATCATCAGCATTAATACCGACATAATGACAGCGTTGTTCTGCACAAGCCATATACGCATGGTGCCCAGTGCCTTATCCAGCCGCTTCCCGGCAAAAAGAAAGGTGATCGCCGGAACGATGATGGAACTGCTGGCTATCAGTGTATAGATAATGACGGCGGCTAGCTCATATGCCGAGGGCACATTCAGGGCTCCGACAGCCGTTCCGGCGCTGACCGACAGCAACGCGTTTTTCGGATTAAGCGCCGACAGGAACACGCCGAAGCCTATAGCTCCGAGCGGACTGATTTTACTCATTTTGTCAAACCATTTCGGTGTTTTCGCTTCTTCTCCTGCCTTTGGACGCCCACAGAACTCTTTGATTGCGAATATAATGAGCAATATGCCAAGAACCAAAGCGACTATTTTGCCAACAGTGCTCGGATCATCCTGCGAGGCCGCGCCCGCTCCCATACAGAGCATAGCGATCGCAAAAACTGCGGCGTTTCCAAAAATCCAGCCGAGCATATAAAAGATGCTGTTAGCGCGTGCTTTATCGCTCAACAGAATCAATATCAGCCCAACTATAGGGAAGGGACTGATCAGAACACCGACCGCGGGCGACAGAATCGCGGTGATTATCTGCCCCATATTGCTATGCCTCCATTTTTATTTTACGCGTGTCGCAAAAAACGCTGCGACCGCTGAAAAGCCTTGAACCAGGAACGTGACCGGCAAAATAAAACCTATGGTCATCACTGCAAGAAGCGGATCAAACATCATCCATATGCCGATTAGTATTCCAATAATACCGGCAAATAGTATCCAGCCCCAGTTTGACGAACCGGCGCCCTTTGCGACAAACGCGGCGGACGTGCGCGTTACGCCGGTGAACAGCACCCAGACAGCAAACAGGATTGACATGGTGAGTATTTGCGCCCCGGGCACAAAAAGAAGCAGCAGCCCCAAGAGCGCGGTGATAATTCCGTCTGCAAGCAGCCAGCCCGAGACAACATGGCTTTTATGATGCGCTATATAGTACGCGATTTCCGCAATTCCATAGACGAGCATCAGGAAACAAACGGCATAAGCCATGACAATCGAGTTTATCCCCGGTGTCGCAAACATTACGACCCCCAAAACGGCCAGCAGTATACCCAAAATTAGCAGCGCCCAACGTATCATATTACTTTTCATAGTTTTACCCCTTTTTAGTTGTTAGGAATATTTTACAATAATGATATGCAACATTAAACTCCCCATCGGGGAGTTCTTACAAAAAACGAGATAATTTGACGACTGTAGCATCCTCGAGGTTTTAGTTATCCAGATACCACAATACACAGTATGCCCGCAATTTTATTGAAAAATCAGTATAGCAACACTCTATCCCGTTGACAGTATCTCCGGTTTTGTATGGAAACCGATTAGCATATGTTCTTCGAAATACTTGTCTTGCCGGGAGTGAGCCTCTCTGCCACTTTAAAAATACCGTTTTGTAGGATATTTGTGAGAAGGTGTCTTAATAAAGCGTCTAAATTGCAAATCCAACAACCCATTTTTTTGCTATATTCACTACATCAAAAACAAAAACGGTCGCATACGTCGATAGGCAAACTCAGATGATCCTTTTCACATCGTCGGGAAAGACGTTAAGCCTGACGGTCTTCTCCTGTTCTTCAGAATCATATTGCATCCGGACAGAGCGAAACACCGGAAAAAATCTGCCTTGAGCAAGCATGGAATACGTTGGCCGATACCGGAAGTAATACCCTTTTCAAACAATCATCTGAGGTATATCCAAATCTATCGGATGGCTGAAGCGGTCACAGTTGATGAGAGTCGTGTGGAACTCGCCGTTCTCCCCAAGCGGGTCGATTCCGGCCCGCTCGAAGGCATGATAAGCGCAGTCATCATAGACCGCGCCGATCCAGTGCGAAGGCAGCTTTTGCGGGTTGACCCAAGTAATGACGCTTTGCATCTTTCGGCGCTGCATTTCCTGCAAGATAAACTCCGGCTCAAGCTGCCATAGGGGCATACGCGGCGTTAGACCGGCTTGTTCACAAAGCGCTGCCTGCCAGCGCGCGTTCCCTTCCAGGCGCAAATCACCGAAGACGACGCTTTGGACCCCTTGCCCGGCAAAAGACCGGTAAAGTGCAATCATTTGCGCCGGCTGTTCCCAAGGTGTTGACTGACTGATACAGAGCGGAATACCTAGCGCGCGGGCCTGCTCCTGCGCAACCACGACCGGTTGATGGTGGTAGTAAGAGTGACCGGACTGGCGCGTTACGCACTGCACCAAGGAGACCGGATACCCGACCTCAGCCGCCTTAAACAGTGCCAAACCACTGTCTTTTCCGCCGCTAAACAGGCAAATAAAGCGCTCTCCCTGCCTTAATGTTCGCAATTCATTGGCATCGATTGGCCAAACAGGGGTACTGAAACTATTCAACGCACACCTCCGTAATGCTTTGTATCATCGCATCAAAAACCGATATTCCGCGGAATTATTAGCCGCATTAGAGCATATGTTTCATTAGGAGGTGTGATGCATGAACGACTATCCATACGGTAATTTCTATTGCAATTATTGCGGTATGCAGCAACAGTCCCGCTACTGCTGCGCGCCCGGGCCCCAGTGCCCGGCAGGTCCGCCAAGGCCGCCATGTCCCGTGTTGCCGTCCCGGACAATCTGCGTACATCTGAGGACACTTTTTTCTACGCAAACAGTCTCAATTTCCGATGCTGCCCAGCTCTCGTCCGTCACTGTAACACCCCCGGGCATGTATGTGGAGCCGTTCACGGTTCAAAGCATCACCCTGGACACAGCCTTTACCTACTCCGCCTTCAACTTTGCAGTTACCCCGCCGCCTGCGCCGGGAGGGGCATCCGTCATTTCAATGACTATGGAGATCCCAATTAAAATGAGCGCGCTTGATGCCAACGCGTCATCCATTGAGATTTCCGGAAGGGCGTTTATTCCATTAAGCGTAAGCATGGTACTCCCGCCAGACTTTAACACCGCCAACCTTGAAGCGCTGGTGACACTGGGAGAAGCCTCCGCTGTCATTACAAACCTCGCCGAGATAACTCTTACGGCGGAATACGCAATCTGTTTCAACTCGTTTCAGCCCGAAATGGTCGCCTTGCAGACCGGCCTGACTGCCTGCGCTTGTAATGGTGTCCCTCTTGTCATAGGATCGATATAATTCGCGCAAACAATATCTCATTCGGAATACGTCGTCCGGCACAGGGAATGGCGTCAAAAAAAGTAAAGCCTCCGGCCTGCCGGAGGCTGCGAATCAACGACAAAAAGCGGATACCACGAATGGTATCCGCTTTGCTGTTAAGGGCTTATGGCTTGACTAACGTGAACCAGTAAATATCTGTATAGGAATTGTAGTCTTTAATTTTTTCCACATACGTACCCTGCGTGGTTAAAATGCATGCTATCGTGTACTCACCCGGTGGCAGCGCTTTAATATCGCTAAGGGTTATATTGACATATGTTTCAGATGTAGACAAACGAAGCGTGGCTTGATTATTCTTAGCAGATACTTCAAAGTTCGGCTCATAGGTAATGCTTTCAAGCTTGTCGGCCCATTCGCTCAACTGCGGGAATCCATCGGCGACAAGTTCATGTCCGGTATGCTCGTCAAATGTTCTTGCGTACATAAAGTGCCCCAGCGGATAAATAGTCTTATTCCCCGATGTGACGGAAAAATGCTCATGCGTACCGTATTGATTTTTACAGGCGAGAATCAAAGAATCGTAGCTCTCCCGGCTGATTTCCCCCATGAAAAAATATGCGGTGAAGAAGTTCTTGAACAGAAAATACTTATTGTTTTCCTCTTTAACGCACAGCGAAATATTTTCGTTTAGCCCGTCGCTTAAACCTATACTCATCGACCCGGCAAAATCACCGTTGCCATGCACGGGCGCGCCGTCATTTTTCGATGCCGTCAGCTCAGATTGCAGCCCTTTTATATCTTCGGGATTGTCGTACCTGATGCTCATATCAAACCCAGGCATGTCTATCGTGATAGCTGTAGTTTTTTCGGGGAATGCCGAGTTGTTGGCATCTGCGTAAAAATAATATCCCTGTCCAAAGTCAACGACATTGTCGTAAAAATTTAAAGTGATAAGGTCGGCGTTTTTCACCTGGATTTCATAACTCAAACAGTCTTTTGCGCTGTCTTTATCAAAGTTTTCAACTTTTTCAAGCAACTCCAGTTTCCTGAGATTGCTGATCAGTGCTAAATACTGCTCCTGCCGCTCAAGCGGAAAACGGCCTTCTTTAAACCGGCTGCCAGAAAAATAGACGCTTTCGATATCTTTTGCATCAAGCCCATATACGGCACTTATGGGGTTATTGTTTTTACCGTTCCATATTAAGGAAGTCTCATTACCCGATTCACTCGTATTTACTCCGCTGAGTAAATTGCTGCAACACGCCGCCCCCGCAAGCATTGCGACGGCAAGCAAAAGTGCAATAAATTTTTCCATAAGCTTATCTCCTTTCATTATGTTTATTTATAAGACTTGAAAAATATAAAAAAGTTCGAAATCTTTTGTAAAAGAATGAACGGTTTTTTGCTGTCCGGTGTAGTGAACGATTGATTTTCCTCATTCAAGCTGAAAACTCCGCTCAACAAAAAAGGATACGGGAGTCAAGCCCGTTTACCAATATTTTCTCTTGACACCCTTACTATTGCGTGTTACTATATACCGGTATTATGTATTACTGCATACACGCAATACGCAATAGCGAGGGAGTGATTGTATTGGAAAACCTGACCGAAATGCTCAAGGGCGTGCTGGAGGGTTGTGTGCTTGATATCATCAGCCGCGGGGAAACCTATGGCTATGAAATCACAAGGAAGCTGAATGCCCTCGGGTTCTCGGATGTTGTGGACGGTACGGTCTACACGATTCTGGTGCGGCTGGAAAAAAACAATCTAGTGACGATTGACAAGAAGCCGTCCGACATGGGGCCGCCGCGGAAGTTTTTCACGCTTAACGCCGGCGGGCGGCGGGAGCTTGACCGTTTTTGGGAAAAATGGGAGTTTGTCGCGTCCAAAATCCACGAGCTTAAGGAGAAGATGATATGAATTTTTGGGATAGAATCACCGGCGGCGATATGACAAAAGAACTGAAAGCCTTTGAATCGCGCGCCAAAAAGCTGCCGGCCGAATATCAGGCGGTGTGGGAACAAATCAAGGCACATCTTTGGCCGCACTCGGATTTTACCGGCCGCAACCTCATGCCGATATTGGGCGGTGCGCTTTGTCTGCTCGAGGAATCGTCTGCGGACGGCCAGACCGTAGAGGAGGTCTTTGACGGTGATATAAAGGGCTTCTGCGCGGCGATTGCCGGTGAGGACGGTGCTAAGACCTACCGCGACAAGTGGCGCGGTCAGCTAAACGATTCGGTTGCCAAAAAACTGGGCCTACGGGAGGAGCAGTTATGAGCTTGCAGGAACTCATTGAGGGCAAAAAGGAGTGGCGGGCGCACATGGCGCGGGTCAAGGCTCTGCCGCGGGATTACCAGATTGTATATAAAGAGATTCAAAAATATTTCTACAAGGTCGCCCCCGTCGAGCTGAGCGAGGGGTTCGGCATGTTCACGGGGATTGTCGAGCTCTTTGAAGAAGGGGCAGCCGCGGGCAAAGGCGTGCTAGATGTGACAGGCCGGGATGTGGCTGCCTTTTGTGACGAGCTGATTATGCTTTCGCTGTTAGATCAAACCGGCGAATTGCGTAATACTATTTTCGGGCAATAGACAGCTTAAAACACGATGAACAAATACCGGTTGACAGAAAGGACTGCCCTCATGATAACAACGCCTCAGGAGTATATAGATTCCATTGACGGCCCGGGTAAGGAATGGTTGACTGAATTTTATAATTATATGAAAAAATGCCACAGCGGCATTGAGCCAGTGATGTTTCGCCAGCGCCCCATGTACAGGGTCGGCAAAAGCTATGTCATGTTTACGGCGGCTAAAGACTATTTTACGATGCACACCTTAAACTTTGAGCTCATCGAGGAACTTAAGAGGCTGCTCCCCGGCTCAGGCAACGGCAAAGGCTGCGTCAACATCAAATATACGAATGATGCAGCCAAGCCTGTATTGAAAGCTATGTGCGACAAAATCATTGCAATAAACCGGTTGCCTGACGCCCCTGCGGTTGATGTTGTACCCGGTCTTCCGTATGAAGAGCAGCTCGATAAAGCATTTTCTCTCAGCAAGGCCAAATGGAAACCTCTGTACCTTGAGCTGTTGAGCTCCGCTAAAAATGCGCTTCCCGAGTTCCGCGAATACTTCCCCGCTGTTGGTATTCTATGGAAGCATACATCTACCTTTGCAGGAATCAAATGTACGCAAAAAGCCTTGCAGATTGAAGTTTACTCCGACAGACTCCATCCCGAGCGAAGCCCGGCGAAAAGCGCGCAAATGTCGGCAAACCGGGTGATGCACCTGTTTGAAGCAGCCGATAATTCCGCCTTTGAATCTATACTTGAATGGGTATATGAATCTTACAATTTGACAAAGAAATAAACAATCCGGGCGAGCCAAGTCGGGTAAAGCGCTTAAAAACCTGTCCGGAATCAATGAATGGCAATGACGCCAAGACCGCGTCATTTTGTACGAGACTTTGCGGATTTTCAAGTACAAGCTGCGTGGCTGTCCGGACGGAGGCGACGCAATATTACCTTCACAACCCATCTTGACCGGGCATATAAAAAGGGTCGGCTGCCTATAATCGGCGCCGACCCTTTTTTGTTTTTTGTCCCCAGGAACTTTTAGCTTTACCCTCTAACCGGGCGCAGCGGCTTATTTGCCTGCTGCCCTGCGCACGACGCTGCCTGCTTTCATTACAAGCGACGGCTTGCCGTACATCACAGAGATATCTTCATCCGGGTTGCCGTCCACCGCTATCAGGTCGGCGCAATAACCCTCGCGCACAGTGCCTGTCACACCGCCCAACATGGCAATTTCGGCGCTTATTTGTGTGGCTTGGCGCAGAATATCGATATTGCCCATGCCGCACGACTCCCTGCGGATTTGCATCTCGTACGAATACTTGACGAAATCCCCGGGCATAAGGTCGGTACCAAATCCGATTTTTACGCCGGCCCGGTAGGCTTTGCTCTCCAATGCGCGGCAGCGTTTTTTTGATTCAACCATGTACGGTCTTGTCCAAAAAACCATATCATCAGGGTTGTTATAACCATCCTGGCCGTGATACGGCTCGCCGCAGGCGTGCGTCAGCACCGCGTAGGCCCCGGGCGTGCCAAGCAGCAGACGGATGCTCTCGTCATCCATATACGTGGCGTGTTCTATGCTGCGCACGCCGTATTTAATGCAGGTGTTGATAGCGTCTGTGCTGTGGGCGTGGGCGGCGACATAGCTGTTGCAGCTCTCGGCCACGGCCACCATGGCGGTAATTTCCTCGGGGCTGAAGATGATTTTAGGGTCTTGGCCGCGCACTTGAGACATCGACTGGGTCGCGTAGATTTTGATGAAATCCGCGCCCGCCGCAAACTCCTTGCGGGCCGCAATTATGACCTCGTCCCTGCCGTTTGCGATGGTGTGAATACCGTTTTCACCGCTGTTGCGCATCGCCTCGGGCGAGATGATATGCCCGCTGGACAGGATTCTCGGCCCCGGAATCATGCCGCTGTCAACCGCGTCGCGCAGGTAGCAGGCCAAGCGCATAGTGCTGCCGCAGTCTCGCACGGTTGTAACTCCGTAGTCGAGAAAATTATTCATCTGCGGTGCGTATTGCTGAAATAAAGCAAAGGCGTTATATATTGTGTTGGGTTTGGCATCACCCACAAGATGAACATGCAGGTCGAACAGACCGGGAAGCACTGTTTTCCCTTGGCAATCGATGTCCTCCGCGGTTGGCGGTGTGCCTGTGGCGGGACGGACAGCGGCGATTTGCCCATCCATGACCGTTATGTCGGCCAGAGCAAAGTTTACGCCGTCGGACAGCTCCGGTATGAGCCTGCAATTTTTCAGTTCCATCAATACGCTCCTACTATATGTATAATGCTATTATACTTTGTTGTCCGCCGCTGCGGGGTCGTTTATCCCTATGATACTATCAGGGCCAATTTGTGTCAAATAAAAAATATGCTTAACAATTGAACTGTTTTCCGCGCAATATCACTGACGGGCGTAACAGCGGGCGCAATGCATCATATGAACCGGCCCGATGTACTCCGTTGCGACCTGGTGCCCCGCTGCATGGTTTTTTTGAAAATACTAACAAATGACTGCCTCGGTGCGTTTGGTGTTCGACTTTTCCTCGGCATTGGAAAACCTCCTGCTGCAGTTATCCTACAACAGGAGGCCCCATTTTAATCATTTTTCGTTTTGCCGAACCTGGGCAAAAAGTCATGCCCTTTAATCAATCATCTGTTCTTTGCTGTCCGCTGCTCGGGTCGGCATTTACTTGCTATGCTTGCCTTTGCGGTTGCCCTTGGTCGATACAACGGCTAATCCACCGGCGGAGCCTATCATGGCCATAATCATCAGCAGCTGCATCAGAGTGCTTTCACCTGTCGCAGGAATATCAGCCAACGGTGTCTCGGGCTCCGTGAACTCTGCCGGGGGGATCTTCCACCGGCGTATCCGGTTCGGTCGGGACATCGATAAGCGGAGGCTGAGTCTCCTCGAATACCGTTCTTGTATATGTCAGTGTAAATGTTACAACACTTCCGCTTACAGTCACCGTACCCTCCGGATCGATTGACTCGAATCCGTACTGATCACCGTTATACTGCGATACCCTTGCGATGGAGGATGAGTTTACCGTTCTGCTTTCTGTAGTGAAGGACGAAGGCCCGGTTGATCCAACAAAGCTCCTCACGCCATCCGCGTCAACCACATAGTATTCGTGTACTACTCTGTAGGTGTACTGATTGTCGTCCGGCGTCGGCGGCTGATAGGTGTTTGTAACTGTAATTTCACCCGTGAGCTGCAGACCCTCGATACTGTATACCAGTGTTGCAGTGCCGTTGCTGTAGCTGGTCCTGTAGTTCGCGTGCCTTGAAGTTTCCAGCACGATATACTCGCCGTCTTCAAGATCTCTGTAGATGTGTATCCAGTCGTTTCCGGCATTGAGCTTAACCGGATCCCCGACCGCTACGCGCTCACCCTCGACTACATTGTACAGCTGAACCGTCACTTCAAACTTGCTGCTCGTGCCGGAGAACCTCTTCATTACAGTAAGCGTGTTGTAGATATTCGTATATTCCAGCAGCGTTCCGCTGCCCGTCTCTGTCGTTCCGCCGGTGTTCTCTTCATTGACGAACTCGCCGTTGATGAGCTGAACCGTCGGGTATGTGCCGTCGTCAAAGCCAATTATCTGTTCTCCGGATTCTCCGCCAAGGTACCCTATTTCGTTAAGCCTATACGCTGTGCCGTCAGGTACGCCGGAGAAGATTACGTTCTCGCCGTCCTTGAGATACAGTGTATACGTCAACGTTCCTTCACCGGCAACCGGGCCATCCACGCCCTGAGGCGCGATGATTCCGTCGCCGCCCTGAACTTCTCCAAGCTCGGCGCCGACCCTGGCCAGCTCATTCTGCCAGCTGTCGTATGCCTTGTCGCTTTCTCCCTTAAGCCTCAGATACTCCTTGTGCTTGATAACCGCCTCTTCGGCGTCAAACGCTTCATGCAACTGCGCTATGCCGTCAGCGCCGTCAAACGTTGCATCGTACGCGTCCTGAGCCTCTTCCAGCGTCTTAGTATCTGGGACAAAATCTGTCATCGCGTCTGTTCTTGCGGCCTCTGCCAGTATCTCTTGCTCGGCACTTGCGGCAAAGCCGGTTTCTGCGGCTGTCGCTGCGCCTTTAGCCGCTTCATTACGCGCCGCTTCCGCGCGGGCTTTGGCTGTATCGATGTTTGTCTGATTGCCTGCGGCAGCATCATAGGCTTCCTGCCAATCGAGTCCGAGTGCCTCGGCATCGTCAGCCTCCGCGCTCGCTATGGCATCAAGCTCGCCGGCCTCGGCTGCGGCAAGGTCAAATGCACCGAACGCTTCGTCATATGCGGCTAGCTTGGCATCCGCCTTGAATCCGTCGATTAGCGCGTCATACGCGACCTGCCCTGCGGCGGCTTTTGCGTCGTTGATAACCGCATCTTTTGCCGCTTCGGCTGCGCCCTTAATAGCATCAATGTCTTCGAGTGCGTCTATTGCTTCCGTAAGGCTCCGATACAATTCGGAATATCTGTTAGCGTCATCGGCTGTATAGCCCAGCGCCTCAAGCAACGCAGACGCGTCGCTATACTTTGACTCCAGCTCGCGCGCCGCGGCATATGCCGGTGTCGTGTAGTCCGGCTGCCAGTTCTGAAGCTCAAGCTCCAGCTCGAATGCGTATGTCAGATCAAGCTCCGGCGAGAATCTTGACGCCTCGACAGACTTGCTGACCGCAATCTGCCCGGCTGTAAGCGTAACCACCTGGATTGCCACGCTGTCATCGTCGTAAACCTCACCCATCACCGGTACATCGTCTTCTACCTTGCCGGTTTCGTACTGGCCGGTCGCCTCTGCAGTGTTGGTGAAGCTCAGCACCTCGGCATTTGTAAGATAGCTCAGCCCGCTGTCATATACTTCCGACTCTCCTATTCCCAACTTATCGATAGCGTCGCTGAATCCGAGTGCTTCGTCCGTGACAACTACGTTTACAAGGTCAACGGCACCGGTATTTGTAACTGTGATGGTGTATGTCGCCGTCTGACCAGCGAAGAAATTCAGTTTGTTAACTTCCTTGATAACCTCAATTCTGGCGACTTTGACGATATTGTCTGCCGTCACGCTCTTCTCCTGCTCACCGTCAAGATATGTTATCTTGGCGGTGTTCTTTACTACTGTGTCTGTCGTAGCGACCTCGTACTGAAGCAGCTCGATTTCGGAGAAGATAATGTACTGTTCTCCAATGACTCCCCTGTCAGCCAGCTCGGCATCGGTTAACCCGCTGAATACGAGAGTCTTGCCCGGCTCAAGTGTGTCGACCGTCTGTGTAAAGCCGGCCTTGTCGTCCGTTACAATAAGGTTAGTAAGTGTCGTGTTGCCTGTGTTAGAGAACTTAATGGTGTAATAAATAGTCTCGCTGTCCTCATAAATCGTCTTGTCAGCTTCTTTTACAAAGCTGCCGCCGCTGTAAGAGTTCGAGAACTTGGCAGATGCGCCGTCTGTAGTGATTGTGCCCAAGGCAATGTAGGAATCGGCGTCCTGCGGGTCGACCGCAATCAGGTTCACCAGCTCCAGCTTATACCCGCTCGGGATTTCAACCTCCTCGACCGTGTATCCGGCTCCGGTCGGGATCCCGCTGATTACTGCCTTCGTTCCGACCGTCGCATAGACGTAGATGGCACCGTCGACTACTGTTTCCGTCCTGTTGCCCCGCGCGTCCGTTACCTCAAGCTCCAGTGCGTCAAGGCCTGTGAATGTGACCAGGAACTTAAACTCATCATCACTGTGTCCGCCTCTGGCGTATTTGATGATTTCAAGCTCGCCCAGGTCGCGCGTGTTCGTAATTGCGATTTCCGCTCCCTCTTTGGTTAGCAGAACTGTCTCTGGTGAGTAGCTGTCGCTGTATCCGGTCGGGACATCAATTTCGACCACTCTGTAGGTGTATCCGCATTCAAGGTCAGCGAATACAGCTGTCCACGCAGGGTCGTTTGTAGCAGCAAGTGTTGCTGTTCTGCCGTCCATATCCTGCCAGCCCGACAGGATGCTATAAACCTGCAGTTTTACATCAACCGGGTCATGTGTAAGGCCACCGATATATTCTTTCGTCACTATCAGGTCGGCAGAATCGCGATAATACTTGAATGTGATGGTAACATCGCCCGCAGGCATGACAACCGTTGCATTTTTTGCAGCCAGATTGCCTGTTCCCGCAGTTGTCGGGTCGACGGTAATATCCGATTCGGCTGTGCCGAGCGTGTAGTACTGTCTCTCTAACTGACCTTTGGTGACCTCTGTGCTGAAGGTAACGGATTCAGAAGTCTGCGTGGTGTCTGCCACAACATCACCGTCATAGTACACGTGCTGCACTGTCAGCTTGTAGCTGTTCCTCGTGTAAACGTACACAACCTCAACGTTTCCGGCAGGCATCGTGCCAGTCACAGTCCCCGCCGTCTCATCCTTCGTTCCGGCGTTCGTTGTAATTCCGGTCAGCGTAAACCCGACCTTGTCGTGCTTCGCAGAGTCGATGCTCGCGCCGAACGCGCGCGATTCATTTACCGTGTACGCCGCATCCACAACTCCGTCGTATACGTGCGTCTCGCTGTATGTGTAGCTTGCCTTCAAATACAGCACTTTAACTACATTATTGGCTGCATCAAAACTTATAACCGGCAACGGAATCGTCTGATTCACGCCGCTTTGATAGCCGCTTGGTTTATATCTGTCAAGCCATGATGTTGCGCCGTCATCAAGATCCCCGGCGATTATCTCATCGGTCAGCTGAGTACCGACCGCTTTTGCCAAGCCGGTCAATTCTCCCAGCTTGTTGCCCGCAACAGAAATATCGTCTTTATAGTACTCAACTTTATAAGACTGCACCTGCTGGCGGTTTGTTATAGTTACATACTGTGCAATATCTATGCCGGAATAACTTAGCGTCACGGTAACCTTATTATTCGGCTCCGTTACCGGCGAACCGTTCACATACATAATATAGCCCGTCTCTGAGGTCTCGGAGATAGTGTATGTTCCGCCGGCCACGACACCAGGAATTTCCGTGACGACACCTTCAGTAATAGTTCTGCTGACGCCGATGTCGGGGAGCCCGGTACCCTTGACATTTATTGTAAAGCCTGTGGTATCGGTTGTCGGGTTGCCCTGGTAATCGAGAACATCCTTTGTTACAGTAAGTGAGGATTTAGGGCAATAGCCGTAATAAACTACCTTGACTGCATGCTCCCCAGCCGCAATTGTAACGGGAACTGTCGCCGTGCTTGTCGTCCCGGTTGGGATGGCGCCAATCGTGCCTCCGTTAAGCAGACTATATGTTCCGCCGGCGACGGTGATAGTCGGCGCGGCCGTCACATCGTATGTGCCAAACGTTAGGTTACGGCCTCCAGGAACAAGGGCGCCGCTGCTGTCTCGATAATACTCCCCGAGTTTCGCCCCCGCAAATATAGCGGAAAGCTCATAGAGAGGTGTGCCGTCCGCCGCAATCGGAACACCCTCTGCGTTTACGCGAAGGTAGACGACACGAATCTGACCGCCCGGATACGGCAGCGTCGGCTCGCGGAAGAACATGCGGCTGCTCTTGTCGTTATAGTTTGTATAATCAACTCTTGCATAAGTATTTGTTGGATAAGACGCGTCTCCTGCCGTGCCGCTCCTTATCTTCACATAATATTCTATTTTTGTCTCTTGCTGTGTAATATTGCCGACAGTCCACTTAACGACATCATTTAACCCGTTTTTGCTGAGTGTAATGCCGTTCGCAGTGGCTTGGGCTGTGGTTGTAATTACAATAGGCGCGCCGCTTCCATGCGTGATTGTTATCGGATGTGACGCATCGAAAACAAGATTGAAGTACTGGCTGATTTCGTCTGTTACAACCGCATCCTTGCCGGCTTGCTTTAAGGCCGCGGCAATTACGTTAAACGCCGTTGTAAGCTCGGCCTTGTTCGAGGCTGAGACATAATAGCCCGGGCTTTCGACAATTTTCTCAAGCTCGTTCTTGCCTGCGGCATTGACGAGGAACCCAATAGTGTATATTCCATTGGCAGCCGCTTTCAAATTAGTCGCAGCTGTCGTTCTTGTAGCTGCCGTCTCGGTTGTGCCTGAGTTCGACGGCGCGCCGTCACTCATAAACACCACAAAAACATCGCGAGTCTTGTTGGTCCTGCCATTGATGACGCTTCTGGCGGCATCCAGCGCTGTGGCGTAGTATGTGGCCTGATCAACCACACCGTCAACAGCGTTGACGAACCCTTTCAGCGTATCTTTGCCCGATACGCTGTAAAAATAATCGCTGACTCCGTGTTTTTGAGCGGTCGTATTAAAAGAGACGACCGCCAGCCTGTTATCGCTTGCGACCGAATGGAGCTGCCCTTCTTTATCCGTATATGTAAACGGCGTAAACAGGGTGTCGATAAAGTCAGTCGCGGCGCTGCGCAGCGCTGCGGATTTGCTGATACATCCGCCGGCGGTGCTTGTGTTGTAGCCATGGCTGTCAGTGTAATTGGGATTAAAATTCGGCAGATCGTCGTTATCCGTCGGGAAAGTTATTGAAGTACCTCCGACAGTATTTGATCTCTCGTTGCGAAAAACAGCTCTTAGATAGTTTTTTGAACTATCTGATGAGACCCACTGATTGGCATTCCATTCCGTGTAGCCGTCCGCGCGCCTGTATCTTTGAATCTCGGTGCCGTTCGTCGTAGTTTTCAAGTACCCCTCGACTGTGGCACCTTCTCTGTAATATGTGGAGCTGTTGCTTGCCTTATGCTCTCTGATTGAAACGGTAAGCTCCCTGGTATCTGTAACCCAGTTTCCGCCGGACGAGCTTGTACTGTACTGATAGCTTACGGTCTTTTTAAAGATAAATGTCCTGTAGTGATCGGGATTCATACACCCGAACGTGTACGTCATACTGCCGGTTTTGTCCAGCACTACGACGACATCCACCCCCTTGGGCGCAGGTATGCCTGCCACAGTCAGCCCTACTCTTGCATAGGTGTTATCCTCCCAGCCGGCATCTTTATATGTAAAGATAGCGCCGGGGTCAGGATATACAGGGAACTGCGCAGTGTTGCCGGTGTCTCCGCTTGTCGGAGTCGTGATGTTCAAGTTCCCGTCGTGAACAAACGGGTCTCCTGCTGTGCCGGTACCCGCCAAAGCATTGCCTGGCAGCATACTCGTTGCCATGAGTGTCGCCAAGAGAAAACTAAGCAGCCGCTTCGTCATCCTCGTTTTCATGGTTGGTGTCATCCTTTCAAACTATTTATATCCAAACTATAATTATTGGCTGTTTCCTTAGATGTCGATCTTTGATGTGTCTTTATCACATGTCACCGGGAGTAATAGTCCTTCCCGAACCATTTCTCCGAAAGTGCGCTCAGCGTACCATCCGTGTACATTTCATCAATTGCTCGTGATATAGTCAGGCATGGTTTGTCATCCTCGCGGCGTAATGCGATTGAGTAATCCACTTCCGCCACGGGATTCGGTGAAACCGCATATCCATCACCAAGCCTTTCCAGCATATACTGTGCCATTGCACCGTCGGCAACAATTGCCGACACTGTGCCGTCAGATAGTTCGTTTATCGGTATCAACCAGTCCTTGGGCGAGCTGATGACTCCAAACGTCACTTCGAAATAGTTGTCGGCCGTCAACCGCGCGGCCGGGGTGTCCATCACGACCGCGATGTTCTTTCCCGATAAATCCTCCATGGCGGTGACGAGCGAATCCGTCCTGGTAATCAACACTTGTGGTATGGTTATGTACGGGTTAGTCAGAGCCATAGCAAGCTTATTTTCATTTGTGCAGCTGATGTTGCCTAATATTGCATCGATTTTTCTGTGGTCCAGTGCGGATTCCAACTCTTCCTGCGCAATCTGCAAAAGCGTTACTTTGATATCCAGCCTTTCGGCGATTGCATTTATCAAATCGACCTCAAAACCTGTAAGCGCATCACCCTGCCGGTCTGTGTATGTATGCGGAGGCAAGTCGACATCAGCTACCCCGACAATCAGCGAGGCGGGCATGTCGGGATCCCTCTCGGTTGCGGTGACAGTCTCCTGCGCTGCAGTGGTGTCGGCTGACGCGGCCGTCGCTCCATTTGGTTGATTTTGCCCGCATCCCGCCAGAAGCATCGCGAGAATCGAAACCAGCGAAAACAATTTTTTCATTAGCCCACCAATTTTGAGAAAATATCTTTATTGGATCATCAATCTAAGATAGCGCGTGCTCGTTACGCATATATAACCTGATTTGTGCATTTCAAAAACATTATCATTTTTTCAGATAATTATGTAACCTTACAATCCCTAATATTTTCCAATCTTGCAAGGATTTTTTTCATTTTTGGACACTAAAATAGGATTACATTATTACATGTAACCTTCGTGTTTCTAAAAATAACTTTATTGCAACAAAATCAGATGTAACTTTTTTCTCAAAATGATAATCATTTCGTTATTCTTCTAAATGCGTACTTGCACAACGCCAATAATCTTGCGGAAATAGGCTTTAAGGCATATATCGCTTGATGCAAATTAAACAATATAGCGCAAATTGTACTTAAATATGTAACCACGGCATTTTCTATGGTAAATATTTTGCTTTTTAATTTTGTTTGCGCGCCGACTAATTTATTTTATCATCCCGACCGCCTCTGCTATCGCTAATCTTCAAAAGTTGGAGCAGATATTTATATTGGCCGCCCGGTTAAGAAACCCTCCGATCCAATCTTGCAACGGCATAACACACGTGGTAGAATGAAATCTATATTCCAGCTACTTCGGAGGTGGAAGCCGTGATTAATACCCGCGCTCCCTGTTGATGCTTATCGCGAATATGGCCCCGCGCGCCGCCGGTATTATCTTCCCGTCAAATATCATTGAAAGGAAGATAAAATGGGCTTTTTGAGTAATGTAAAAAAACAATACTGCATATCATTTTTTCACTCGCTGATACCGGCGTATGTCATAGAGAGGCTGTTCTGGCAGCAGCGCGGCATGACGGTACAGATGGTCGTCTATGCCGAGATTATCTATGCCATAACCGTTGTACTTCTGGAAGTCCCATCCGGCATACTTGCCGACAGGTTCGGCCGCAAGAAGCTGCTTGCGCTTTACTGCGCGCTTGAAGTATTTGAACTGGCTTTGCTGCTGTTTGCGCACAGCTTTTGGCACTTTGCTCTGGCGGTTTTCCTGGCGGGGGTCGGCAAGGCCTTTTCCAGCGGAAGCTGCAATGCGCTTCTCTACGATTCGCTGCTTGCCGAGGGCAGGCAAAATGACTTTGAACGGGTTCTCGGCAGGGTATCCGCTCTGGAGTTTACCGGCGCACTTATTGCGGCGCTGAGCGGCAGCGTTTTGCCCGGCTTCTTTGGTTTCGAGTTCAACTATATACTGTCCGTCATAAGCATGTTTGCCGCGTTTATAGTGACGCTGACGCTGCGGGAGCCGCCGATGATGACAAAGCCGGCAGGCGAGCTTTCAGGCATGCGGCAGTATGCCGGGCAGTCGCTTCAGGTATTCTGCGATCAACCGTTTGTTCTGCTGTATTGCCTGACCGGCGCCGTGCTTGGCGCCGGCATGATATACCTGGACGAGTTTTGGCAGATTGTCTTGGAAGGCATCGGCGTCCCGGTCCTCTTCTTCGGCGTTGTCGGCGCTGCTTTGCTTCTGATTCGGATTCCCGGCAACCTGCTTGCCTACAGGCTGAAGGAGCGGCTAAGCTTTACAGCTATCCTGTCGGGGCTGATAGTTCTGAGCGCGGCGGGGTACATATCGATATCCGCGCTGCGCAGCACATGGTGCATCGCGCCGATGGTGCTTGTATGCGCGCTTACCGGGGTAGCCGACCCGCTGATAGCCGGATATTTGCATCACCGCACCGAAAGCCATATCCGCGCCACAGTCGAATCGTTTTCTTCGCTTGGGATGCGTATGCTGTCAATTATTATCGGCCTGTGCTTTGGGTATATCAGCGAGAGCTATTCAATATTTGCCGGCTATGCGCTGCTTGGCGCTGTATGCGCACTATATTTTATGCTGTTTTCCGCATGGCACAGCCGCACAAAAAAAGCCGGGGCCTGATGTCCTCTATATTTTAAAGCCGGGTGGCGTCTGCCACCCGGCTGCAGCATGTCGAAAAACCCACTTCGTTGAGGGTTTTTTGACAATTTTCAATTTTGATAAAAATTCTCGGGAAATGAATTCCCGGAATTTTTGATTATAAGCGGGAGTTTAGGAACTTTTAATCACGTTAATTTTCATGCAAAAAACCTGAACACCTTTCTTTGACAGCCTGAAGCCGGGTGGCGTATGCCACCCGGCTTCTATCTTTCTATCTTTTTCTTGTGGAATGCTGACGGTACAAGCCTGTACGCCACGAGCTTATCCATTTTAGTAATATAGCGCGTGGCAATCCTTGCGCCGCAGGAGGGACAAAACAGCGCTCCGTGATACCGCGAAAAATCGATTGTACCCTCTAATATTCTCTCGTCGTACATCTTTACAAAGTTGCTCTCGCCCACCTTTTGGTATTTAGCGATAAAACACTTGCAGTAGGCGCAGCTCACCTCCAGCAAGTGGCTGCCGCGCACCTTTTTGCTGTTTGGGTTTGAATAAATCCGCATATGCCTCACCCCTTTGCGGCTGCCGGGCATTTATGCCGCGACTGCAGGCAGATTTTACGCCGGCAGGGCACATGCCGTCA
>JAVBMB010000046.1:0-23061 GCA_031552995.1 Oscillospiraceae bacterium | reverse complement strand
AGGTCATCCCCACCACGACAGAAGCAGGCATCAACTTCTACCCGTCCATGCCGGTTGAGGTTGTTGTCGGCGGCGCCACGATATTTGTCCTTGATGTCGACAGGTTTGAAAAAGTCTAGATGTTCATACCCGGCCTAATCGGCAACGGCCGCCTTTCGATGGCGGCACAGGCTCTTAAAGGCTCATCCGCCGCGCCGCTTCTCATCGAGGGCCCAAGTGGGTCCGGGAAGAGAACCGCGGCGCGCGGTATAGCTATGGCTCTGCTGTGCAAATCCGACGCGCCTGCATGCACACTGTGCGGCAGCTGCATCCGCTTTGTCGCCGGCAGCCATCCGGACTTTTATGTTCTTCAATACGAGGGCAAGCCTGTCAAGGTCGAACAGGTGCGGGATTTACGTGCCCGCACCTTTGTAAAACCGTCCGAGGCTGATTTTAAAGTATTCGTCATTGAGGAATCCGACAGGCTGAGTACGCAGTGCCAAAACGCGCTTCTCAAGGTGCTCGAAGAGCCTGGCAGCAGCGTGTTTATACTGCTGTGTGAAAATCGCGACGCTCTGCTGCCCACCGTCCGCTCACGCTGCACGGCCTACCGAATGCAGCCGCTGAATGAAAGCGAGCTTCTCTCCCGGCTTTCGGGCCATTCCGGTGATATTTCGGCCGCAATAAGCGCGTCCGGCGGCTTTCTCGGCGCTGCCGAGGAATATCTGTCGGCCTCTTCACCCGAGTATGCCGCCATAGCGCGGCGCTTTGTTGATGCCCTGCGCGGCCCCGAGCTTGCGCTGTTTGCCGCCTGCATTTCGGCAGGGTCTCTCGGCCGCGACGGCTACGCATCATTTTGCGACAGCACTCTCGACTTGCTGCTGAGCGGTGTTAAGCAGAGCGGCACGGGATATCTTATCGACATATATGAGTATATTCAAAAGCAAAAGACATATTTTATATCAAACCCATCCCCGGTCGCGCTGTCGTCCGACCTTGCGGCCTACTGCGCGCAGATAACGGGGTTGGCACACGCGTAAAATGGAAGGAAGTTATTAATGACAGAGGTCATAGGCGTCAGGTTTAAAAAGGTCGGCAAGGTCTACTACTTCGACCCCGCCGGCATAAATGTCAGCAAAGGCAATCAGGTCATCGTCGAGACCGCCCGGGGCATCGAATGCGGCGAGGCTGTTGTTGCCAACCGCCATGTCGAGGATTCCGTCATAGTCAAGCCGCTGAAAAAGCTGCTGCGTATCGCGACAGCGGCCGACCTGCAAGTGATGGAGCAAAACGCAAAAAGCGAAGCCGAGGCGTTTAAAATATGCGAGGAGAAAATCGCAAATCACAAGCTCGAGATGAAGCTCGTCACTGTCGAATACACATTCGACCGCAGCAAAATGCTGTTCTATTTCAGCTCCGACGGGCGTGTCGACTTTCGCGAGCTCGTTAAAGACCTCGCCGGTGTGTTCCGCACCCGTATCGAGCTGCGACAGATAGGCGTGCGTGACGAAGCGAAGATGATAGGCGGGCTCGGTGTCTGCGGATGCACGCTGTGCTGTTCGACATTCCTTGACGATTTTCAGCCGGTGTCTATCAACATGGCCAAGGATCAGGGGCTGTCGCTCAACCCCACAAAAATATCCGGCACATGCGGCCGCCTGATGTGCTGTCTCAAGTACGAAAATGAGGCATATCAGGACCTGATTGCCAAAACGCCGACCGTCGACAGCCTTGTCAGCACACCGCAGGGGCGCGGAACCGTCATGTCTGTTTCGCTTCTCAAGGGCTGCTGCAAGGTAAGGCTGCAGAACAACCCCGACTCACCTGTCGTCGTCCGCTGCGAGGAGTGCAAGCTTCTGCGCGCCGGCAAGGAGCCCCGTAAGGATGGTCCGATTGACAGCGAGCTGAAAAACATCGAATAAGCAAACAGCCACGCTGTATGGCACGGCTGTCAAAACAAAAAACATCCCCGGTTGATGCTTTTACACTTCAACCGGGGGTGTCTTATATCCGCGCCTCAGGCTGCGACAGCCGAAGCATAACCTCTCCGGCAAGTGTAATATCGCTGCTGCTGGGCACCTCAGCACTCTCAACACTCCAGCAATTCGCCATGGCGGCTTCGATAAAAAACAGCTGCCCCAGCACACTTTGCGGCACGTGAAGCTTAGCGCCAAGCACATCGATAACATGCAGTACCCGCGTCATATTCTCATTGTGCGTCCTGTCAGCGTCCAGCTCATTGAGCACAAACCGCGCAATGTCGAACACCGGGTCGCCCACAACGCCTTTCGGGTCAATTATCGTGTATCCCGCGCCGTTGCTGATAATATTGTCATGATGCAAATCACCGTGCAGCAGCATTGCGCGGCCGTACTGTTCGCATAGCGCCAGGCATAACTCCTCCGCCCGCCGCATCGCACCGCGGAAGAAATCATACCCGCTCTTCCCCTCCATATAGCTCGTTATCCGCCTCACCCACCCGATGTATGTCGGGTAAAGTGAAGCATCGCCCGGTCTTACATGCAGCCCGCTGTAAGCGTCGCAAAACACATCAAGCCGAACATTAAGTGCCGCTTCGCGAAGCCTTTCCCCTGGCATAACGCGCTGCTCCAGCAGCGCGCGCTCGCGCTCGCTGTAATCGAACACGCGGCACACCCCGTGCCCCTCAAAGTCACGCAGCGCGCGGTACTCATGCGGTATCTCACTGGCGCTCCGGCTTATTTTCAGCACGGCGTCGCCGTATATAGCGCTGCGGCAAAAGAACACGCAGCACACCGAAAAGCTGTCGACAAACCTCAGCTCCTCAAGCTGCCACCGCTCGGCGCATTTCTGCGCCGAAACATCCGCCCAGGTCGCAAACTCCGGCCCGAAGCCGCCAATCATCCGCGCCTTGTCATCGCGGCTTATCACACGTCTGTCTGTCATATTTCAAGCCCCGCAACCGTCTGGCGCAGCGTCTCAACATCAGTCATTATATCAAGAATGTCGCACAGCGCGTTCGCACCGATTCTCGCCGGCAGCCCCAGTTTTGCGCACAGCGCCGCGCGGCGCCCAGCGCTTCTCTCTCCGCCGGATAACCCCATCTCATACATGTCGCCCTTCGTAATACCGCGCCTGCGCGCGCCCTGCGTGCCGTCCATAGCGCCGCTGGCACGCACCGCCTCGATAATCGCGGCATCCGGTATTCCCTCAACGCCAAGCAGCCCGTCCGCGGCGGCGCTGTGCTTGCGCCGTTCTTTGCCCTTTATATCGGGCGCATACGCGTGGAACACCTTCCCCTCGGCGATTGCGCCTTTCAGATAATTGCGGATTACAAAGCCCGCTCCGTCAGGGTCTGTCAATATCACAATGCCGCGCCGCGCCGCCATCGCGCGGATAAGCGACAGCTTTTCGCCGTCGCTGAATATCCCGAAGCCCGCCGTGTCGATGACCGGCGCGTCGAAAATCTGCTTCACCCTGTTCGCATCATATTTGCCCTCGACGATTATCACCCGATCAAGCGGAATCATGCGGCCACCCCCAGCTTAAGCAGCAGCATTTCAAGTATCCTCACCGGGTCGGGAACATTGCTTTTAAGCAGGATATCGCATTCGAGGCACAGCCGCTGCGCACGGCGCAGCCAATCAAGGCTCATCTTCCCGGCGGCGGTCATTATCAGCCGCGCGGGATAGCTCGAACGGTATTCAAGAAGCTCGGCGACATAGTTTTCATTTTTCCCGGCGTCTATCGCCAGCTTCGCGCCGTACAGCCTCTGCATCTGCCGCGTTATGGCCGCCAGAATCGACACAGGCTCGTTCTTCATGTCTACCAGGTCGCGCAGTGTCTGCATGACGACCGCCGTCTTGCCCGAGATGATATTGTCTGTAAGCACAAAAATATCGGCCTCCAGCACGCGTGACGCCAGTGCCTGTATATCCATACCGGTTATGTCTTTGCCGGCCGAGCCCGCAGCAAGCTTTTCGACCTCGGTTATCAGGTTTGTCATCGAATATCCGCACACAAACATCAGATGTTCGCATTCAAACCTGCCGATATCCTTGCCAAGGGCTTGAAACCTGCGCTTTATCCACGGGATAAGCTCGTTGCTCGGCGCCTGCTCAAACTCGACAAACAGCCCGTGCTTTTCGGCTGTTTTGTATATATTCAGCCGTTTATCGGCCTTAAACACCTCAGCATCATACATAAAAACAAGGCAGATATACTCCGGCAGCTGCTCAAGCAACTCGCCAAGCCCCTCCTTAAACCTGCCTGTCGGCTGCATCAGCTTGTAATCCCTCACGACGACGAGCTTTTTTTCGCTGCCCATCGGCACGGTGGAAATCGCATCGACGAGGTCATCCCAAGTCAGCCGGTCCCCCTCAAGCATCACAAAGTTGAAGTCCTCAAACGCGCCGCACGCAAGCTCTTTCAGCTTGCCCAGCCAGTGGGTCTTCAAATAACTCTCTTCGCCGTGGAATATATAAAGCGTGCGCAGCTTACCCGAAAGAATCTCGGCTTTCATCGTCGCCATCCCGGGGTCGCCGCTGCCTTTTTTATATGCCATCAAACTCATCTCCCTCCGCGCGAAAGCGTCTTAACCGTCACAACCCCGGTCTGCGTAAGCAGCGCAGCGGGGGCATTTGCGGCCTTCCTCACGGCATAATCGCCCGTATATCCGTCGTCCGCAATCAAAATCAACTTCGGCCTCAGCCTGTCCGTCAGCCCGCCAAGCGCATACGGCGTCCCGGCGTATTTCGGGTCGATTATCACGATATCCGCCACGATTCCATACTCGTCAACGCTGACCAGCGCATCAAGGGGGAACACCCCGCACAAGTTTAAAACGCTGATATTTCTTCCCTCAAGCCACGGGATAAACCTGTCGCCGGCCGGTATCAAGGATAAATCAAAAGCCCCAAGCTCCATAGAGCCTCCTCCGGCATAACACAGCGTCGAAGCATCCCCGGCGACTGTGTCCCCCGGCGCAACGATTTGTTTAATTTCCACTCTGCCAAGCGCGGCCTCCAATCCGCCGGCCGCTCTGTTGTCAAGCGATGTCAGCACAGCCGTATCCAGGCTGCCTATTCCCCAACCGGCCAGTGTCTCATCGATAAACGCCGCGCTTCTCTCCCTCGCCGCCGGGCCGATGTTCACCGCGTCCGCCCTGTCCCCGCTTCGCGTCAATATAACGGCGGCTCCGTCCTGCCCCCAAATCGCAATCTCGCTGTACATATTGCTCTCGAACGCCGACGCCGCAAAAAACATGCAAAACGCCGTCAGCGCAATCAGCCCGGCCGCAGCGCCTTGAAGCCTTCGCAGGCGCGCCGCCGCCATCACTGCGACGAGCACAAATGCCGCAAGAAGCAAATACACATTGCCCGAATCGGCCAGCCACCGCTGATTCCCTATAGCGGTTATGACCGATGTTATATACCTCAGCGGCCAAAACAGCACATATTCCGCCAAAAATCCTGCCGCCGCCATGCTGATAAGCGACACGCCCAGCACAACTATGCCTAGCACCATCGCAAGTGAAATTGCCGGCAGAATCAGCACCGTCGCCGGAATCGCCGCCAGCGATACGCGGGGGAAGAACAGTATACACAGCGGTAGTGTCAGTACAGTCGCGCCTACGGACGCCGCGGCGGCGGCACGCGCATACCGCGAAGTCTTCGCCCAAATGCCGCTGCCCCCGGCCTTCGCCCGGCGTCTGAGTACCAGCGGTTCAAACAGCGCGATTCCCAGTGTAGAGGTAAACGACAGCATCAAGCTGGGCGACAGTATTGAAAACGGCCGCGCCGCAACAAGCACGAGCAACGCAAAGAACAGCGACGTCAGCGTATCGTTCTCGCGCCTCGACGCAAAAGCGAGCACCGTCACGCCGCACATAATCGACGCGCGCAACACCGACGGGCTGAAGCCCGCCATCGCGGCGTAGATTGCTATAGCCGGCAGCGCTGTGTAAAGCCCGCGTTTTCTGCCCAGCACTGCCGTCAAAAACGACACAATAATCGAGATATGCATTCCCGAAACGGCCGTCACATGCGATGTTCCGCTGTTTATCAGCGCCGCGCCAAAATCGCGCGAATAGCGAGTGCGGTCACCGGTCAGCAGCGCGCACAGCAGCCCACCCTCGTCGCCGGGCACAAGCTGCGCCATCCTGTCGCCGATTCCGGACGCCAGCATCGAGGCACGGTGTTTAAGGCTTATATCACCGCCGCGCTCGGCCGCAATCTCACTCTTCTGGCTGATGGTGAGAAACACTGCATCACGCAGATTGCCGCCCCTCAAACTAAGCTCGCTCGCCGTTATTTTCCCGCTGAATGTCAGCACATCTCCCGGCATATAGTCTGGCGATCCGTCGTCGAGGTAAAGCTTCGCGCTGTGCCCCGCCTTTTCGCCGCCGGCCAAAACAATTTCACCCTCGACAACGCCGTACGCCTTATACCCCGCCGCCCGTTTTCCAACGGTAAAAACTATCTCGCATGTTTTTCCGTCAAGCGCGGTTGCCGGCCTGTAAAAAAGCTGAATATACCCAAAGCACCACACAAGCCCGGCCGCAAACGCCAGAGGAATAACAGGCATCCTCGTGCGCCTGTGCATCATTAAAAGCAGCGCTGCCGCCATACCGGCCGCCGGAATTATCAGCGGACTGATTCCCGCCACAATTGACGCCGTAACGGCCAGCACCGCCAGTGAAAAAGCAGCCGAAAACCACAGCAGGGTTCTGCCCTGCCGGTCCGTTTTCGGCCGCTCCATCGTAGACATTTATGCGTTTGGCCCCAAAGCCGCCCCGCCCAGCAGATGGAAGTGCAAATGATGCACCGTCTGTCCGGCGTCGGGGCCGACATTTGTCACCACACGGTATCCGCCGTCAAGCTTAAGCTGCCGCGCAATTACGGCCGCCGCCTCATACACATGCCCGATAAGAGCTGCGTTCGCGGCATCGGCCTGCCTGACGCTGTCCATCACGTGTTTTTTGGGGATAATCAGCACATGTACCGGCGCCTGCGGCGCGATATCGTTGAAGGCATACAGCGTCTCATCCTCATACACCTTGCCGGACGGAATCTCTCCGTTTGCGATTTTGCAGAATATGCAGTCCATGTATATCCTCCTAAGTTTATCATTGCGGCGCATTGCTCATGACAAATAAAGCCCGGCGCCTGTTATTTCAACATTCCTCCAACAATCCCGGCCACGGCGTCAAGCGCCGCATCAAGCCTTGAAACGTCATTGCCGCCGGCGGACGCGCTGTCCGGTTTACCGCCGCCGCCTCCTCCGCACAACCCGGCCACCTGCTTGACAATATTGCCCGAGTGCGCGCCGCGCGCCACGGCCAGCTTGCCGCACGCCGCCACAATCACAATTTTATTCTCGTCGGTCACGCCGGCCAGCACGCACACAAGCCCCGCTTCGCGGTCGCGAAGCGAATCGCTGATTGCCCTAAGCCCGTCAACGGTCTTTTCGTCCAGCTTCGCGGCCAGAACCTTAACTCCGTTCACATCCTTCGCGCCGCTCAGCAGCTCAATTGCACGCAGCCGTGCCAGCTTGCCCTCCAGAGCTTCCTTAGCGCGCGCCTCGCTGCGGATTTCTTCTACAAGCTGCCCGACGCGCCGCACCAAATCAGACGGCGTCGTTTTTGCCGCGGCGGCTGCCAGAATCGATATCTGTTCAAGCGCACGCAGCGCATCAAGTGACTCCATTCCGCACACAGCCTCAATCCTGCGCGTTCCCGAGGCGACGGATGCCTCCGACATGATTTTAAACAGCCCGATTTTCGCCGTGTTCTCCACATGTGTTCCGCCGCACAGCTCGGTGCTGTAATCTCCCATTTTCACCACGCGCACAATGTCGCCGTACTTCTCTCCAAACAGCGCCATCGCGCCCTGTTCTTTCGCCTCGGCAATCGCCATCTCCCCGGCCGAGACACAAAGCCCTTTGAGCACGGCGCGGTTTACCGCGTCCTCCACCTCGCCAAGCTGCTTTGGTGTCATCTGTGAAAAATGCGAAAAATCAAATCTCAGCTTATCCGGCTCGACAAGAGAGCCGCCCTGCGTCACATGCCCGCCAAGTGTGTCGCGCAGCGCCCTGTGCAGCAGATGCGTCGACGAGTGAGCGCGCCGTATCGCCTGCCGGCGCTCGGCGTCCACGGCAAGCTCGACTGTCTCGCCGCATTTGATTTCACCGGAAACTACATCGCACACGTGCAGATACTTCCCGTCCGGCGTCTTGCGCACGTCAATCACTCCAAGCTTTGCGCTCGGTGTCGAAATCACGCCGGTGTCTGCCGTCTGCCCGCCGCTTTCGGCATAAAACGGCGATGCCTCCGCGACAAGCGTCACACGCTCTCCCTCTTCGGCGCTGTCAACGCCCTGCCCGGCCGCCACAAGCGCCAGCACCTTGCTCTCGCATCTGTCTGCGCTGTATCCTACAAACGTCGTCGCAGGCAGATGTTTAATCGCGGCGTTGTCGCTTTCCCAGCCCAGGCCCGATGTATCGCCGCGCGCCGCGCGCGCGCGCTTTTTCTGCGCCGTCATCAGCGCTTCAAAATCCTCTCTTGCCACGGTAAGCCCGTGCTCATCCAGTATCTCCACCGTCAAATCAATCGGGAACCCGTCGGTGTCATACAGCCTGAACGCGTCCTCGCCGGGCAAAACTACGCTTTCCGAGCTCTTAAGCTTTGCAATCATTTCTTCAAGCTTAACAAGCCCCGCGCCGATTGTCGCGCCGAAGCGCTCTTCCTCGTTTAATATTACAGTCTTGATAAACTGCTCTTTCTCGCGCAGCTCGGGATAAACTCCCTCATTTTCGCGTATGACCGTCTCGCACACCCCGTGCAGGAACGGCTCGCGCATATCCAGCAGCCTTCCGTGCCGCGCCGCACGGCGAAGCAGACGGCGCAGCACATATCCGCGCCCCATATTCGACGGCATGACGCCGTCGCAAATCATCATCGTTGTGCTTCTGATATGGTCGGTGATTATGCGCAGCGAAATATCTTTTTGTGGGTCGGTGTTATATTCCACACCGGTCAGGCGCGATACATGCTTTGTAATGCTGGCAATGGTGTCGACGTCAAACAGCGTCTCGACGCCTTGCACAATGCACGCCATGCGCTCAAGGCCCATGCCGGTGTCGATGTTCTTTTTCGCCAGCGGCGTATAGTTGCCCGCGCCGTCGTTGTTAAGCTGTGTAAACACCAGGTTCCAGAACTCCACATACCTGTCGCAGTCGCATCCGGGCGCGCAGTCCGGCAGGCCGCAGCCGTATTTTTCCCCGCGGTCAAAATATATCTCAGAGCACGGACCGCACGGTCCCGCGCCAATCTCCCAAAAATTGTCCTTCTTACCCAGTCTTACCATGTGAGACGGGTCGACGCCAATCTCATCGACCCATATGTCATACGACTCATCGTCGTCGAGGTAAACAGAGACAAATATCTTGTCCACCGGCAATTTTATCACTTCGGTGATATACTCCCACGCCCATTTTTGCGCATCGCGCTTGAAGTAATCTCCAAACGAAAAATTACCCATCATCTCAAAATACGTGCCGTGGCGCGAATTTTTGCCGACATTTTCTATATCTGGCGTGCGGATGCATTTCTGGCATGTCGCGGCGCGCGGCGCCGGCGGGGTAATTTCGCCGGTAAAGTACGGCTTAAACGGCGCCATGCCGCTGTTTATCAGCAGCAGAGAGTTATCATTCTGCGGAATAAGCGGCGCGCTCTTAAGCCGCAAATGCCCTTTTGATTCAAAAAACGCTAGGAAACTCTCCCGCAGTTCATTCAGCCCAATTTTTTCCATAATTTCATCCTCATTCCTCAATTCGGCAGCCGGGGACGCCACCGCGGCAGCTATACTGATCTGTCTGCCTGCGCAGCAGAGACATCGCTCTCGCTTCGCGCGGCACATTCATCCTGACACACATATGCGGATGCGGCGCGCATGATATCTCGTTGCCCTCAGCGTCCCGCATCTCTCCCGCAACAAACGCCACCGGCGCCTGACCGGGCGTTACAAGCTCCATCCTGTCACCCGGCGAAAACTTATTTTTCTGCGTCAGCACGGCGCTGCCCTTGCCGTCACAGCTTTCAACAATCGCGCACACATCCCACTCGCGTATATAGTCCGAGCTCGCCGTGTTCACGCCATAGCTGTCCCCAAAGTAAAACCCGGTATAGTACTCCCTATGGCTCACCTTGTATACCTCGTCCGTTATCCACTGCGGAAGCGTCGCCCCCGCGCCGGGGTTCGCGCTAAAATACTCTATCGCCTGCCGGTACGCACCGGTGACGACAGCCGCATAGTAAAAGGTTTTTGCCCTGCCCTCAATTTTAAAGCTGCTCACGCCGGCGCTCTCCAGCTTCGGCAGATGCTCAATCATGCACATATCCTTCGAGTTGAACACATACGTGCCGGTGTCGTCCTCAACGATCGGCAGATATTCGCCCTTTCGCTTCTCCTCTTCCAGCCGATACTTCCACCGGCACGGCTGCGCGCACGCGCCGCGGTTCGGGTCTCGCCCCGCCATATAGGCAGAAAGCAGGCAGCGTCCCGACCAGGATACACACATCGCGCCGTGTACAAACGCCTCAATCTGCAAACCGCGCGGCGCTTTTGCCCTGATATCGGCAATTTCATCCAGTGTCAGCTCACGCGCAAGCACAACGCGCTGCGCGCCGATATTATAATACTCTCCGGCCGCAAGATGGTTAACGACCCCCGCCTGTGTGCTGATGTGCAGCGCCACGTTCGGCGCGTGCCGCTTTATCAGCCCGATAACACCGGCATCCGCCGCGATAACCGCGTCAGCCTTGATATCCGCAACAAACTCGAGATACCCCGGCAGCGCGTCAAGCTCATGCTGCCGAGGCAGCGTGTTCACCGTAATATACGCTTTCACCCCGCGGCTGCGGCAAAGCCTCACCGCCTCGCGAAGCCCGTTCTCATCAAAGTTCCCGGCGCCGGCTCTCATCCCGAAGGCAGCGCCGGCAAGGTATACGGCGTTTGCGCCGTACTCCACCGCAAACCGAAGCTTTTCCATATCTCCGGCCGGAGACAGCAATTCAGCATTCATCAGTTCTTCGCTGCGGCCTTATACTTTGCCACGTTCGCGTTGTGCTCGTCAAGCGTCTTGGCAAATACATGGCTGCCCTTTTCAATATCATCGACAACATAGTAATAATACTTGTGCTCGTCCGGGTATATTGCGGCAAGGATGGAGCTTATGCCGGGGTTGCATATCGCAGTCGGCGGCAGCCCTTTGTTTTTGTAGGTGTTATACAGAGAATCAATTTCCTTGTCGTCGGCTGTAAGCTCGGTTTTGTGTTCCTCCATCGAATACAGCAGCGTCGCGTCTATCTGCAGATACGGATACTTCTCCGGGTTCTTAAGCCTGTTGTATATGACGCCCGAAATCGCCGTCCGCTCTGTAGCAATCTTCGCCTCACGCTCTATAAGCGATGCGATAATAATGACCTCGGACATTTTCAGCTCTTTGTTGTTCGTTATCTCAATCATCGAATGATTATACTTCGTCACAAAATTATTGAGCATCTTGTTTATTACGCGCACCGGCTTGTCGTTTATATAAAACTCATATGTGTCGGGGAAGAGATACCCCTCCAGCCTGCTCTCTATCATAGGTATATCTTTAAGCATTTCGTGCTTAAACTTATATGTCGTCGCCGTCTCAATAAAGTCGGCCTTCTTGCAAACGCCGGCCTTATCCACAAGCTCGGCAATCTGCCTGATGTTGAAACCTTCGGGTATCGTCAGCGTCACCGTCTCGCTGTAAGTCGGCGCCTTTGTAAGCATATCGATAATCTGCCCGTAGTCCATGTTGGAATTTAGCTCAAACTTACCCGCTTCAAACGAATCAATATTTTTCAGCTTCGCAAACAGCTTAAACGCCCAGCCATACTCGATTATATCATTATCCGCCAGCGTGTCCGCCACTTCGGACAGTGTCTTGTCTTTATCAAAGACAAACAAAATCGTCGCGTCGTCCTTAATCAGCGCAAACATGTCGTTTGCAAGCAAAATAGCGAATGTCGATATCAGCAGCGACACGCCTAAAATCATGATGATAAAGCTGAGCGTGTTGACCGCCCGCTTTATAAACCTCACACCTTTTTTTTCGTTTCTGCGTTGATCCATACCGGACCTCCTTCGAGGAGCATACTCAAGAATAAATCACCCTGATAACAAACATTATAGCCAGCAGCCACAGTCCGGGGGATATCAGCACCCCCGTCGCCAGCCCCTTTGCGCCGCCGGGTTTAAGCATCGCCGCTTTGCCTTTTGCTATAAGCCTCGACAGGCTGCTCATCGAAAGATACAGGAATATCGCGAACACCGCCACCGCGCCAAGCAAAAAGTACGGCCAGAACCCAAGCGCCTCATATGCGCTTGTCATATATCCCAGCAGCAAAAAGAACGCGTTATTTATCATATGCGCAATTACAGCCGGCCAGATTGACCCAAGCGCCAGCGTCATATACCCGTATACAAGCCCGGCGGCAAGCGGCCCGATGAAGTTTGCCGGGTTGCCGTGTACCAGTGCGAACGACACCGCCGAGACAACAATAGCCGCCGCCGCTCCATGCTGCTCGTACGAGCTGATTATCCCGCTGCGGAACAGCAGCTCCTCGAATATCGCCGGCAGCAGCACTACAATCACAATCGTCCAGACACCGGTAAATCCATCGGCGTACTGCACCTGCTGATACGGAGTGCGCTCAAACAAAACACTTACAAGGCAATTGAGCAAAAACGACAGCAACGCCGCCGTAAAGGACATAAAAACAACAAACGGTACGGCCTTGCGTGTGAACCCGCCAAGTCTCAGTCCCTTTTTGTTCCCCGTCATGCTTTTGACAGCTGTAATCAGCAAAAACGGAATCAAAAACGGCAGTATCTCAGCCGTCGCAATCATATACCGCCCGCTGCCGATGATATCCCTTTCCATCAGGTATCCGAAGGCCAGCAGAATCATCATGCACATAGGCGGCATAAAGCCGGCCAAAAACGACAGTCTGTCTCTCTTCATTCATCCACCGATGCGAATCACCCCGCTTGGGGTAATCACAATCCTCATTTTTCGGTCATGGCTCTCACACGGAAGCTCGGGATACACAAACTCGTCATAGCACAGCGCGCACTGCGCGCCGTCATAGCGTTCAAGGAATCTGTCATAGTATCCGCCGCCCTGCCCCAGCCTGTCGCCGCCGGGCGTACACGCCATCGCAGGAATCACCGCCAGGTCAACTCCGTCAAAGCCGCAATCCTTCAGCCCGGCGACCGGCTCATATATACCGTGCGTGCCCGGCTCAAGGTCGAAGCGCGACGTTATTCGCACGATATCCATCAGCCCGCCGCCGCGGCAGCGCGGCACAAACACCGCCTTGCCCGCCTCAAGCGCGTCATCGATAACCGACGCCGTATCAGGCTCACCCAAAGCCGAAACAAATATGAACACCCCATGCGCCGCCAAGTATTCCGGCAGCCCAAGCAGCGCCCGTGTGACGGAGAGGCTGCCCGCCCTTGCCAAATCCGCGTCAAGCGCAAGCCGCGCGGCGCGTATTTTCCGGCGCAGCGCCTTTTTTTCCTGCGCAATACCCATCTGTCGCTCCTAATTAAACAGAATATTCAAATACGGCGGCTTTTCAAGCCCATCCAGCAGCACCTTTGCCTGCGGCGTCAGCGGCTTGATGCACCCCATGCGCCTGTCACTCTCGCCTTGCGGCACACACTGAAAGACGCCGTTTGTGCCGTTTTGGTTGCATACCGCGGCAGAAATTGCCGCTTTTTCTCTTCCGGCGCACTCCGGGGCGAACACCGCGCCGCTTCGCTCCTCCACAAACGCGTATGACATCACGCCGCCCGGCCCGTCCAATACCAGCAGGTTTTCGCCATACAACTCAAGCATAAGCTCAAAATACCGCGCATCGCGCCCGGCTGCCATAACATCGGCCGTCTCCTCGGCATATATGCGCACAAGCGCCGGTATATCTTTGCTTTCGGCGGCCCGCAGCATGTATCCCGGCGCAGTCTCCCGCGGCTGCGCCTCAAACGACGCCACGCGCGCCGCAGTCTCATACCCGAACGGGCGATAGAAGTCAAACAGCGCGTCATTTTCGGTTATCAGCGCCGAAAACCATTCACCGCGCCGCCTCCCCGTCTCAAACGCCATATCGAGCAGCCGTGCCATCAGCCCCCTGCCGCGGCAGGCAGGGTCTGTCCCTGCGGCATATATATAATGCGCAGGATAGCCCCGCCCGGAGGCAGTCAGCGTCAGCTCAAGCGTCTGCACGGCCGAGCGTATCTCACCGCCGTCCTCGTATATCAGCGTATTCCCGGACTTGTACACCCTGTCAAAAAACCATGTTCTAAACTGAGGCTCACCGGGGAAGCACATGTCATACAGCCGCACAATCCCCGCCGTATCGGCATCCTCCGCGCGCCTCATCACGGTTTTGCCACCGGCACCGCCTTGTACACGTCGGTCAAAAACGCCGGATGATATGACAACTTCGCGTGCCTAAGCCCCTCGATACCCATATCTTCCTCGCGGTTGATGTACTGATATGCCGCGCACTCGCTCATCGCGAACTGATTATTAATCATCTGGTAAGCGCCTTCAATCTGGTTATCCGCTTTTTCAATCAGGATATCAATGACCCTTTCATTTTGCGGTGTCGCCAGAGAAAACGCAATCAGCTTTCCGTCAAGCGTAATCTTGCCGCCGCGCACATCAAGCTCGTCATAATACTTCAGCGCCCTGTTTATCGCCGAATATTCATACCTGTAGTCGTCGCTGCCGGCGTCGTCACGCCCGTTGCACCACTGCCGTACAAACTCAAGTATTTCGTCATAGTCCGCCTTCGGGTCAACCGGCGAATACTCCCATCTGCCGTCATATTCCATGCGGAAGCGATTGATAAAGTTCCGCTTGCCGTGATACTTCTTGCCGCTCAGGCTAATCATATCCTCGCTCTTATATACATATTCGAACTCGCTGCGCTGCTCCTCAATCTCAAACTCACCGGGGAATGCCTCGTTAAGCCTGTCCGCCCCGTCCTTTGTCATAAACGCTATCTCAAATATTTTGTTCTGCTCGCCGGCGTCGCGTCTAAGCACACCGGCCGTCTGCGCAATATCCCCGCCAAGCGGCATATAATACGTAATTTTCTTGTCACATGTGCAGCTTCTCATATACAGCACATCGCCGTCGACGCTGATACATGTCTGATAGTGTTCGCCCCATATATACAGCGACGAAAATGTGCGAATGCTCGATATAACCCCATCGCTTTGCAAAAACCTGTCAATTTCCTCGCGGTCGGACATTTCAAGTGCTGAAAAACTCAGCATACATTATCCCCAATCAGTTTGGTTATTTTACCGTATATTTCGGTGTGGATTTCATCCTCGGTGCGCAGTCTTCCGTTTTCTACACAGGGCACGCGGTGCCAATTGTCAATCTCGCAGACAAGCAGTGCCGCCTCGCGGCACCTGCGCAGGTACTCGATGTCATTCTCGTGTATGTCGGGCTTGCCCTTGCGCTCGCCAATCAGCCGCACGGCCGTATCGACAGGCATATCCAGATAGAATACCGCATCCGGCCTTGGCAGCTTCAGCCTGCTGTATTCATAGTCAAACAGCCAGCGCAGATATTCTTCCCGCGCGCCGCCTTCCAGCTTGCCTGCCTGATGTACGGCGTTTGATGTCGTATACCTGTCGCAGATAATCGTCACACCGCGCCAATAGCTGCCCTCCCACTGGGTCTTAAACGACGCAAACCTGTCCACCGCGTAAAATGACGAGGCGGCGTACGCGTTTACATCATCGGGGTCGGTGCCAAACTCCCCAGCAAGATACATGCGCACAAGCTCGGACGAGCGCTTGTCATACTGCGGGAAACGCACGGCCATATACTCCCGTCCGTCGCGCTCAAACGCATCCTTAAGCCTTGTCAGCTGCGTCGATTTTCCGCTGCCGTCTATGCCCTCTATAACAAAAAGTCTACCCATCCAGCGCCCGCTTCCTTACCTCGGCCGCTTTGCCGCACGTCATCTTCCCCTCGCTGCACGGCCCGTTAACACACGCCGGTCCCGCCTTGGCAAACAGCGTCGGCGCCGCCTTGCGGCACTCGCGAAGCATCAGCCATGCGGCCTCACGTATCTCCCACTGGGCGCGGTTGCAGCAGCGCAGACGGAAAAAATTGAACAGTGAGCGCGCGTTCATTGTCACGACCATCTTTGTCTCGCACGCGTTGGGAAGCACAAACCGCGCGTCCTCGTTCGCCATCTTTCGCGCCGCGGCGCTCGCCTTCTTCTCCGGCATTCCGGACGCAATAAGCACCGCCGTATGTTTTGCGTGCAGTATGTCCGACAGTCGCTCGTACGCCCGCCCCGCCTCGGCCATAGCCTCTTCAAACGCCAGCGCGGCCTCGGCGCTATGCGCGATTTCCGGCGGCGTCACATATTCAAAGTCGCTCTTTTCCACATACCGCTGCGACTGTACGCTAAACGACGCAATGCGATGGCGCGTCACCTGCGCCAAAAACGAGCGCGAAACGCCCTCGATTGCGAACGTGAAGCTTACATGCTCGACCGGGCTCTCATGCCCAAGCTCAAACAGACGCTCAATAAAGCCGGCCGCCTTGTCGCCGGTCAGCCCATCCATCAGCTGCCCGGCCCCGCTCGGGGAATAACATATCTTCGCGGCCGCCGCCACAAGCTTTTCAGGCTCCGGTGTATGGCAAATCATCTCGACCCTAACCACGCGTGTCCTCCCTGTTCGTTATTCTAAACGCCACAGCGTCCAGCAGATACAGCGGCAGCTTTATCATCCGCTTTATCCGCTTTGGCTCCTTGATAAGCCGATACAGCCATTCGATGCCGTGATTCACATAAAAATCCGGCGCGCGCCGCAGGTTCCCCGCGAATATATCCACGGCGCCGCCAAGCCCTATCATCACACGCGCGATGTCCGGGTGCGAGTGCATAAACAGCTCCTGCTTCGGCGCGCCCAGCGCTACAAAAAGCACGTCGGCGCCCGTCTGCTTAACCAGCCGCGCAACGGCGTCTCCGTCCTCAAAAAACCCGTCGTGCGTCCCCGCAACGGTAAGCCCGGGATGCTCCGCCACCAGCCGCCTCCCCGCCTCTTCGGCGACGCCCGGCTTGCCGCCCAGTATAAACAGGCTGCGCCCTTCCGCCGCAAGCGCGGCGCACAGCGCCTTGGCAAACTCTATGCCCGCCACCTTCTGTTTCACAGGCTTGCCGATTATCTTTGACGCGATCACGACGCTTATCCCGTCGGGTATAACAAGCTGCGACGTGTTAATCACATCAAGGAAACGCTTGTCCTTTTTGCACGCCAGCGCGTGCTCGGCGTTCGGCGTCACCACACGGCAGCCTTCCCGCCTCCTGATATATCCCATTGCCGTTTCAACGGCCTGCGCCGTGTCAACGCTGTCGAAGCCGATATCCATCACCATTACGCGCATCCGGGCATCCTCCGTTCGCTCATGCTTCGCTCACGTCCGTGGCGTTTCTTATCCCGATGACCGCGCCCAAAAACAGTACGGCAGAGGCAACAAACCCGATGCCAAGCGCCGCTGCGTTGTTTTCAAACCTGTTCGCAAACGCCATAAAGGCGTACGACGCCGCGTTGAACGCCACATGGAAGATAATCGCCGCCCTAAGAGTGCCGCATCTGACGCGAATATAGCCGATTATACACCCCAAAACCGCCGAATATATTATCCACAGCGGGTCTCCGTGCAGGCAACCGAACAGCATGCCCTGCAGGACAATCGCCGCCCCGGCCGGCATAATGTTGCGCATATGATGCATTATGACGCCGCGGAACAGCAGCTCCTCTACGACAGGCGCCACGATTACAATCGACAGAGCTTCTATAACAATATTACCGCCCTCGACAAGCGCGAACGCGGTCTCGTAATTACTGAGCATATCGGCCGAAATCAGCCCCGAGTTAAGCACGAACGAGAACCAGAAATTGCCTGCGATGCCGGCCAGCACGCACAAAAAACCAACCCCCGGCGACGGCATTTTTGCGTTAAGCCCGGTGTAAAGGGCAAACGGCCGCCTCTTTGCACGGCTGATGATGAACACGGCGACGCCCGCCAGCAGGTTGGCGCACATCACAATCAGGTTGTTGTGCCTGTACAAAAACTGCATCGCCTGCTCTTCCGATGTCATCAGGTCTACCGATACGCCAGCGACAAACACCTGATAGATCACAACGGCAACAACGGTCACAGCAAGGCTGATGACCGTGTGCAGCACAAAGTAACCTATAACAGCCAGCAGCTCTTTTGTGTATTTATCTCTCATACCGTCTCCCAGCGAATCATAGTATGCCGGATCTCGCGCCAATCCTGTTCAGCCCGCCCTGACTGCGGGCGGGCCGACGGATATACCGGCTGTGCGCCGGGTGTTATTCGTACAGCGGATATTTTGCGCAAAGCGCGTCGACACCGGCGCGGATGGCATCGGCCTTGTTCTCAAAGTCGCTGGCGGCAAGCATGATAAAGTGCGCTATCTCGGCCATGTCGGCTTCATTCATCCCCCTTGTCGTCGCAGCCGGTGTGCCTATGCGCACGCCGCTCGTCACAAACGGGCTCTCGGGGTCATTGGGTATCGCGTTCTTGTTGACGGTTATATACACCTCGTCCAGGCGGTTTTGCAGTTCCTTGCCGGTGATGCCGAACGAGCGCACATCAACAAGCATCAGGTGGTTGTCCGTTCCGCCAGATACAAGCTTAAAGCCTTCGGCCACAAGGGCCTTTGCAAGCGCGGCGGCGTTTGCGACCACCCTCTTCTGATACTCCTTGAACTCCGGCTTCATCGCCTCTCCAAGGCAGACGGCCTTCGCCGCGATGATATGCTCAAGCGGACCGCCCTGCGTGCCAGGGAATATCGCCTTGTCAATCTGCTTGGCAAGCGCTTTCTTGCACAGAATTAATCCTCCGCGCGGCCCGCGAAGCGTCTTGTGCGTTGTCGTGGTCACGACATCGGCATACGGCACCGGGCTCATGTGCAGCCCGGCGGCGACAAGGCCGGCGATGTGCGCCATATCGACCATAAGATAAGCGCCGACATCCTTCGCAATCTCGGCAAACCTCTCAAAGTTTATCTCTCTCGGGTAGGCCGACGCGCCTGCGATTATCATCTTAGGCTTGCATTGCTTCGCCTTTTTCCACAGCTCGTCATAGTCTATCATCTCAGTCTCGTCGCTGAGGCTGTAAGGCTCGATGTTATAGTACGTGCCCGAGATATTCACCGGGCTGCCGTGCGTCAGATGTCCGCCGTGCGCAAGGTTCATGCCCAGCACTGTCTCGCCCGGCTTTACCAGCGCAAAATACACTGCATTGTTTGCGTTCGCGCCGGAGTGCGGCTGAACGTTGGCATGGTCGGCGCCAAACAGCTCGCACGCGCGCTTGCGGGCGATATCTTCGACGACGTCGACGCATTCGCAGCCGCCGTAGTATCGCTTGCCGGGATAGCCCTCGGCGTATTTGTTTGTCAGGCACGAGCCCATGGCAAGCATGACGGCGGGGCTGACAAAGTTTTCGGACGCGATAAGCTCTATGTTCCTCAGCTGCCTGTTGTACTCGGCTTTAACGGCTGCGCCGACCTCAGGGTCGAACTGCTCAACAAACCCCATTGTTTCCTTAATCATCGTAAAACCTCCGATATTTCAATAGTGGGCATTTTTGTCCATTATCATTAATTATAACTCAATATTGCATTGTTTTCAACCTTCATGCTATAATATCTGCATTACATATATAATTAAAAAAATACGGCACAGTTCGCCATAATTCGGCAGGTGGGGGTAATGCATGACAATAAAAGAAAAAGGCCGTCAGGTTGTCTCCATTTTGGCGCAGAGATACCCCGACAGCTGCTCGCTCGACTCGCAAAAGGACTATGAATTGCTGTTTTCGGTCCGGCTCGCCGCCCAGTGCACCGACGCGCGCGTCAACCAGATAACGCCGATTTTGTTCTCCCGCTACCCGACGCTTGAGGCCATTGCCAATGCCGACGCCGACGAGCTGTGTGAAATTGTGCGCCCCTGCGGCTTTTTCCGTGCCAAGGGGCGCGACATAATTTCCAGCGCCAGGATGCTTATTGACGAATACGGCGGTGTCGTGCCCGACACTATGGAAGAGCTGCTCAGGCTGCCCGGCGTTGGGCGCAAAAGTGCCAACCTCATTATCTCCGATATATACGGCAAGCCCGCCGTCGTCGCCGACACCCACTGCATGCGCATCGCCAACCGCCTGGGCCTGGTCAGCTGCGGCAACGACCCCTATAAGGTCGAGCTTGCCCTCGCCAAGGTTATCGAGCCGAAAGAGCAGGCGTCACTGTGCCACCGTTTCGTGCATTTCGGCCGCGATGTCTGCACCGCCCGCGCGCCAAAATGCGGCGAATGCCCATTGCAGCATTTGTGCCCCAGCTTCGGCAAACCGGCAGTGCCAAAGAAGAAAAAGACATGACAATACCCGGCGCAAAACGCGCCCCTGACTGCAAGCGCGGATACGACCAGGCAGGATTCGCAGCAGCAAGTAAGGGATGTTTGACCAAGTGCGGTCAAGCATCCTCTTTTATTGTCCATTCAATTCTCATGTCAAGACGGACAGAGTTTATTGTGAATGTGTTGACAGGCAGAATGGGTGTCCGGCAGGGTCAAACAATACAGTTGAGTCATCAAAATATTGTATCTCCGATTTTTGTGCACCGTTACCCAATGCTAATGCCACAGCATCTTCAAGATTATCCACAAAAAAATCAATATGTGCCATTTGTTGTTGTTCTCCATTTTTCCACGGCCAAACAGGCGGCACATAATTTTCTACCGATTGAAATACTAATAGGATTCCTTCCGGAGTTCGTAATCCCGCCCATTCATCACTTGATAATTCTTTATTCCATCCTGTTAGTTTTACATAAAAGTCTGCCAAGTCGTTAGCGCTAATACAATCAAAAGCAATGCCAATTATTGATTTTATCATTTTCATCCTCCTGTACCTGATATTAACAATCCTCGTTAGCAGCATAAAGTACTATTAACCAAACACGCCGCCAAACCCCGGCCAGAGCCTTTCAAAAACCCCGCGGCTTCGCCCTGCCGTTATTCATATCACACATCCCCGGCGCATTACAGCGCGCGCATGAACCACGAGACCCCTTTTTCGTCTATCTCCATCACGGCATATTTGCGCTCCTCGCTCTTAAGCGCGCCGGGGTTTATTGTCGTCACACCCATAACGTCGCGCACACCGGCGCGGTGCGTGTGGCCATACAGCGCAATGTTCGACTTCTCCTCTTTCGCCGCAAGCGCAAGAGAATCCAAGCCCTGCTTGACATAAAGGTTGTGCCCGTGCGTCACAAAAATCCGCCGGCCTCCGATTTCGACTACGCGCTGCTCAATCCCGTCAAATCCCAAATCACAGTTGCCGCGCACAGATACCACAGTGATGCTCTCCGGAACATCTGCCCAGGCAAGATCCCGCAGCCCGTCGCCTAAAAATATCATCATCCGCGGCCTCTCCAGCTTCAGCATGTCCTTTATTCCGTCGCTGTTCCCATGCGTATCTCCGCACACGCAAATCTTCATTTTTGCACTCCCCTTTCAAAATTCCGTGTTTTCAAGGGCAAAATGGTAACTAAACGCCGTGCATTTCATATACTGTGATTAAGCGGCATATGCATCCTTCGCCGCAATCATCATGGGAGGTATACCTAATGCAAGGTGATATCGACAACATTGCCAAGTCTGTCATGTCCTCACCGCAGGGTTTAAAAATCATATCCGGTCTCGATAAGTTCAACACCGCCATGTCAACGGAACAGGGCCGCGCGCTCGTCACGATGCTCGGCGGTGCCGGCGGCGACGCTCTAAAATCCGCCGCGGCGGCGTCAAACGGTGTTAAAAAAGATCAGGGCCGCGCGCTGATATCGAGTCTGCTTGCCTCAAAAGACGGGGCCGCCCTCGTCGCCAAAGTAATAGAGGTTATCGGGCTGTAACACAGCATAAAGTAAAGGACGGTGAAGCTCATGCCCGAAATAGACGCACGACTGCTCGAGCTGCTGTCGGACGAGGCGCAGATGAAAAAACTCACCGACCTCGCCGCGGCATTGCGCGGTCAGAACCAACCCCAGCGCGGCGCTCACGAGGCATCCGGCTCCGACGCGCCCCCGGCCGACGCCCCGGCGCAGCCAGCGTTTGACACATCGCAGCTTCTCGCCTCGCTGCTCTCTTCACGCACTCAAGCTCAGGCCGAAGCTCCGCACGATGCGCCGCCCGCCCCCGAACCTGCCGCCGCGGCGCCCGCTGGCGAGCGGCAGGGGTTCAACATGTCCGCAATACTCGACATACTGCCGCAGCTTCTGTCGGCGCTCACCGGTGAGGCAAACGGCCTTCCGGCCGAAAAGGTCAACCTCGTCAACGCCATCAGGCCATATGCGTCGTCACGGGCGGAAAGCCTAGACCGGGCGCTGAAAATGGCCGGCATTGCCAAGGCGGCAAAGAGCGCGATAGGCAGCTTAAACAATACATAGCTCAACCGGCGGGAGATGATAATGTGAATGTATAACAGATATATGAACTCCGGCTTCGATGATATGTTTGTACCGGTCGAGAATGAGCCGCGCCCCGGGTGGGAGGCGACCGGCATGGCCGAACCTAAGCGCGAGGAAAAGAAAGGCGGTATACTCTCCAACCTGTTCGGCGGCGGGATTAAACTGCCCGAGTTCGATTCGGACACCATTCTGCTGCTTGTTCTCGTCTATTTCCTCATCGCCGAGGAAAATGAAAATATCACCGACACGCTGCTGATAATCGGCGTCCTGCTTATTCTGGGCTTCTGATGTGTTTCCCTCTCTGATAACGATGCCCCTGTCTCCGGCTTATAACGGCGGCAGGGGCATATGCATGCCGCAAAATCAGCTCGGCGTCGAGCCGTCAGGCAGCAAAAAGACACTTTCGGTGAACTCGCCGAAACGCATCAGCGTCACAAAAAAGTCATACGCCAGCGCGGTGTTCTGATAGCGCTCATAGC
>JAVBMB010000002.1:0-47921 GCA_031552995.1 Oscillospiraceae bacterium | reverse complement strand
TTTTTCCATCCGCGGCGCCTATGTATTCCCGTATTTTACTCTGCCTTCGGTATCACGCGTCCGCCGCCGAATATCGCCCAGATAACACCGTCGTCGTTTATCAGAAGCGATACATCCAGGCTCGACGCGCCAAACTTCATGCGCGCCATATAGGCGTTTATCGGTACGGCCGTTGTCGGCTGGCCGACTATCACAACGTCGAACACATCGCCGTTGCGCTTAAGCGTGACCTCGACACCCTCGTCGGAGGCATATCTGCCGCATGCCTTATCCATCAGCTCGTCATCCCATTTAAACGGGACGAAATCCTCCGGCTCGCCTGGCGCCATGCCGGCCGCCATGCGCAGCGCTGCGCGTGCGATATCCCCCGACGCCGCGCCGGACGTGTTGCACAGCACTATCGCGCCGGCGCCGGCCTCGTACGACCAGCACATATTTGTTGCAAAGCCGGGCAGGTTGCCGCCGTGCGACACCATCGTCATCTCGCCCATCGCCGTGCTGTTAAGCCCAAAGCAATAATAATCGTTCGGGCGCTCGGTCACTCTTGGGCGCACCATCTGCCCGATGCCGTATGAGCTGGCGATGCGGCGGCCGCCTTCTGCCACACCGCGGCGCAGATACATGCCGACATATTTTTTCATGTCGCCCAGCGTCGATTTCATGTTCCCCTCGCCCATCAGCGCAAACGCGCCGGAATAGAGCGTGCTCTCATCATTTATCACGCCGTCCTTTTCCTCGTACTGGCGGGTGACATTTGCGTCGTTCCAGATAAAATCACAGCCGCTGCGCGCCATCCCAAGCGGCGCAAGCACATGCTTTTTCAGGTAATCGGCGTGGGTCTTTTCGCCGCCCAGCCTGCCGACGATGTCGCCCAGCAGCGCAAAGCCGTCGTTGCTGTAGCTGAAGTTTTCGCCCGGGCGCCCGGTGAACTTCGTCTGGCTATTCATGCGGTCAATCAGCTTTTGCGCCGCAAGCTTCGATATCGCCTCGCTATAGGCGTAGTCCCCGTCCTGCGGCGTCAGGCCAAGCTCTTTGGCGATATCGACGACGAGCATGCGCTCCATAGGCATGAACCCTGCGCAGTGCGACAGCAGCTGCCACATCATGATATCGGGGTTTTTGAACTCGGGCACATAGCGCTGCACCGGCGCAAACACATCGACAAGCCCCTTGTCGACAAGCTGGGTTATCGCAAGCGCGGTGAACGACTTCGTTATCGACGCAAGACCGAACACGGTGTTTTCATCTACAGGCAGCTTATTATCCCGGTCGCGGCAGCCGTGAAAATGCTGGTACAGCGTGTTTCCGTCCTTGTCGATGACGGCGACGGCCATGCCCACAGCCTTGCTTGCATCGATTTTTTTTGCCATGTACTCCTCGAAAAGCGCCAGATTCTGCGGTGTTATCCTGCTCATAATATTCCTCCCAGTATAAAAATCCGCTGATTTTGAGTGTTTTGTATATCATAACAGATGCCTGTGCCGAATGCAACAGCGTGCCGATAAAGATAAAGATTACAGTGCCGCCGGTGCGCCGCAGCCCAACCCACGCATTTTACGCATAAAACGGGCGAAGCCCGGCCCCATGCCGCAGCCGGCTAAATGCCTGATCCTCCCCCGCAGGGTTTTCAGGCAGCCGCAAAAAAAACCAGGGTAACCCCCGGCTTTTTCATATTCCCGCGCCTCAAGCCGCGGCGTTATCCTCTCGGCCAGCGCCGCCACGCGGCGTCGCGGCATACCGTCTCGGCGCACAGCCGAACGCCGCGAAGCATCGTATCAAAATCCATGCTGTGCCCCTGCGGGTTTTGTTCGGGCAAAAACGGCACATGCACAAACCCAGCCATCATGCCGGGGCGCGCGGTTGCCGCCATGTGCAGCGCGCTGTACATAATATAGTTGCACAGATATGTGCCGGCAGAGTATGACAGCGTCGCCTTTATCCCGGCGTTTTTGACCCTCTCGCACATCGCAACGGCCGGCAGAGAGGCAAAGTACCCGACCGGCCCGCCCTCAAAGACGGGCAGCTCGTCGCACCCGACACCGTTGTTGTCGACGCCGTGGCACAGGTTTACGGCAACGCGCTCGATTATTATATCGGCGCAGCCGCCCGCCTGGCCGCAGCACATCACCGAAATCGGGTTGAACTCATCTATAAGCTTTTCAAGCCTGTCACGCGCGTCACCCCACACAACCGGCAGCTCGCGCTTGATTATCCTGCACCCTTCCATCTCGTCGGGCAGCTCCCTGACGCACATCCACGACGGATTTATACTCTGGCCTCCGAACGGCTCGTATCCGGTAATCAGCACTGTTTTGCCCATAACACACCTCGCTAAAAAATTGTGCACGTCAATATGATACTACAAAAAACGTGTTATTTCAATAAAGTTGCCGTATTAAACAAAAAAAATCTTTTTCAGGCATATTTTTGATAGAAAAATTTGCAAAATATCACAAACGGTTATATAATACCAAATGGCAAAAGTATCGGCGCGGCGCGGCCAAAACGAGTCATGCGTCCGCCACCAGCGAGAGGAGAAAGCAATGAAGCACACAGGTGTAACCGCGCGCGGAATAATCACGCCTATATTCCGTCAGGGGGATGATGTCCCGGCTGTCGTATGTCAGGCGCTGATCGATTCTTCAAAGGGCGAGGGCTTTTCGATTGAAGACGGCGATATAGTCGGCATAACCGAATCTGTAGTCGGCCGTTCGCAGGGCAATTATGCCACTGCCGGGCAGATTGCAAGCGACGTGCGCGCCAAGTTTGGCGGCGGCACGCTGGGCATCGTGTTCCCGATTTTAAGCCGCAACCGTTTTTCGGTGCTGCTTAAGGGCATCGCCGCCGGATGTGACAGGCTGTATATACAGCTGTCCTACCCGTCGGACGAGGTGGGCAACTCGCTTGTCTCGTGGGAGCAGCTAAACGAAAAGGGCATAAATCCCTACGCGCAGAGCTTTGACGAGGCCGGCTTCCGCCGCGAGTTCGGCAACGAGACGGTGCATCCGTTCACCGGCGTCGACTATATTGAATATTACAAAAGCTTTGGTAAACATATAGAAATTGTGTTTTCCAATGACCCCGCCAACATGCTTAAATATACCGACAAGGTGCTGTGCTGCGATATCCACAGCCGCTTCCGCACGAAGAAGCTTGTCAAAAAGGCCGGCGGCAGCATTGTATTCGGCCTTGACGATATACTCACCGCCCCGGTCGGCGGCGGCGGCTTCAACCCCGATTTCGGCCTGCTGGGCAGCAACATGGCCACCGAGGATTCTGTTAAGCTGTTCCCCAGAGATTGCGATTTCATCGTCAGCGAGGTGCAGCGCCGCATAAACAAGGCCACCGGCAAGACCGTCGAGGTGCTTGTTTACGGCGACGGCTGCTTCAAGGACCCTGTCGGCGGAATCTGGGAGTTTGCCGACCCCGTCGTCTCCCCGGCATTTACATCGCGCCTTGCCGGGCAGCCCAGCGAGCTTAAAATGAAGTATCTGCTGGACAATGAGCTGCGCGGCCTTGACGGTGAGGAACTTAACGCCGCCATGCGCGAGCGTATCCTCGCCAAGCAGGGCAACCTTGTCGGGCAGATGACATCGCAGGGCACGACGCCCCGCCGGTATATTGACCTGATAGGCAGCCTGTGCGACCTTGTCAGCGGCAGCGGAGACCGCGGCACGCCTGTAATCCATATAAAAAATTACTTTACAAACTTCGCAAGCGAGTAGCGGTTTTTAAACTGAGCTCAGCAACAGCCTGCGCGCCCCCGAACGGTTTGACGCCGTTCGGGGGCGTTCGTGTTTTTTCCCGTTTTCTTTGCTGATGCACGTCCTAATCGTAATAATTTCGTAAGTTTTTGGGCAATCCTTTTGTAATATTGGAACATTAAAATAGAATCATAACATCACCGGAATTATACATAAATCGCGTTGCCGATTTTTGCTTGACCCGGCCGGGCCGGAAGAAAGGATTTGGTTAAATGCTTAACGATATAGTCTTTGCCTTGGGGCTGATGCTCAAGCTGTGCAGCGCATACTTTGCCATAGTTATGCTGTTTGCCGTATTCAAGCCTAAGACGCCGGCAAAATCGGCGCCGCGCACCCGTTTTGCGGTTCTGATTCCGGCGCGCAACGAGGAAACCGTCATAGGCGACCTTGTACGCAGCCTGTACGCACAGGATTATCCGCGCGCCCTGTTTGATGTGTACGCCGTGCCGAATAACTGCACCGACAACACCCGCCAGGCCGCCGTCGATGCCGGCGCGATGGTCATCGATTGCTGGAGCCCTGTCAAATGCAAGGGCGACGCGATGAACCAGGCGTTCGAGCAGCTGTCGGGCAAAGGCTACGACGCGTACTGCGTCTTTGACGCCGACAATATTGTCGACAGCAGGTTTCTGTCCGAAATGAATAACGCCTTCTGCGCCGGCGCGCGCGTAGCCAAGGGCCGCAATGTGGCCCGCAACCCGCACGACTCGTGGATATCCGGCTGCTACGGCATATATTTCGGCATATTCAACCTGTTTTATAACAGGGCGCGCGCCAACATCGGCATGTCGGCCAAGCTTGTCGGCACCGGCTTTGCCGTGCACCGCGACGTGATAGACAGCTTCGGCGGCTGGCACACCTCGACTATTGCCGAGGACGCCGAGTTTGCCATAAGCTGCGCCATATCGGGCGAGCGCGTCGCGTGGGTTCCCGCAGCCGTCGCCTATGATGAGGAGCCGAACTCGTTCCGTCTTTCGCTAAAGCAGCGCCGCCGCTGGTGCAGCGGCATCATGCAGGTGTCGGCGCTTAAGCTCGGCCGGGTTCTGTCGGCCGGCGGCGGCAGCTTCAGGCTGCGGCTTGACGCCGCGATGTTCCTCATCGCGCCGTTTGTTCAGGCTCTGTCGGTGATTCCGCTTGGCATGATGGTGGTAAAAGCCGCGCTCGGCGGCATAAGCGGCCTTGAGACACTGCTTTTGACGGCATCGCTGTCGTATCTCGGCGCGGCGGCGACCGCGGCCGCGGTCGTCACGCTGTCAAGGGGCTGGAGCCCGCGCATAATCAAAAGCGTGCTGATGTTCCCGCTTTTCATGCTGTCGTGGCTGCCGCTGCAGGTGTCCGCGCTGCTGCGCAAGACAACAAGCTGGGAGCAGATCAGCCACGCGCGCGACCTGCCGCAGCGCGGCGCGCGGGCGGCGTCCCGCCTGCTGGGACGCAAGGAAAAAGCCAACCCCGCCCGCGGCAGATAGCGCGCTGACCCGCTACGGTAAACCGTCCTGCCCCCCTCTTCATAACAGATGCCACCCGTTGATATATTTCGGGTGGCATCCTTGCGTTTTGTGTGATATTATATAGCAAATATTTTGATGAAGGCGGTGCTTATGATGCCTGACTTCCTGCGCGATATGCGGGATTTTTATCAGGACCGCTACGACGAGAACGGCCGAATGGCCCGTCAGCCGCTCGAGTTTCTGCGATGCAAGGAGATAATTTCAAGATTCCTGCGCGAAGATGCCATGCAAATTGCCGACATCGGCGGCGCGACCGGCGCTTTTTCATACTGGCTGGCCGGTATGGGGCACAGCGTCCATCTGCTGGACTATACGCAAAGCCATATAGAGCAGGCGCGGAAAAACGGTGAAGCCGAAAACCTGTGCCTTGAGTCGTATACATGCGGCGACGCACGGCACATGCCGTTTGAAAGCGGCATGTTTGACCTGGTTCTCGAGATGGGGCCGCTGTATCATCTTCAGCAATCGCAAGACAGAATGCGGTGCCTTGAGGAAGCGATGCGCACGCTTAAGGACGGCGGCATTTTAGTCTGCGAGGTGATTTCGAGGTACTCCAACCTGTTCGAAGGGTTTGCGGACTCTCTTATAGACGATGCGCTGTTTGCCGCGATACTGGATGAAAACCTCGCCTGCGGCAAGCACAACCCCGGCGACACGCCGTATTTTACGACGGCGTTTTTCCACACGCCGCCGCTGATTGAAGCTGAGCTGCGGCAGGCCGGGTTTTGCGATGTTTCACTTATCGCCGTCGAGGGCTTCGCCTTTGCGCAGAACCTTGCGCAGCATATGGATGACCCCGCGCGCCGCGATACGCTGCTTAAGTACATTCGCCAAACAGAGAGCATACCCGAGCTGCTCGGCGTCTCCGGCCATATCATCGCAACAGGCGTAAAGCGCGCAAGGTGACCATACCGCGCGGCGAGCATAGAGCAAAGCGCACCGGGCGGACGCCGATGCACTTTAAATTGTGCCTAAAGGGCATTCCGGCATTTTTTGGTGCGAAGAATAGCCGGTTAAACGCTTTTAAAACCCCCATGCAATAAAAAACCCGGGGATCACTTTACCTTTACTTATTCAAATGAACAATTCTGCCGGTTTATAGCAAGATAGTTTTACTCAGATAATTATATTAGAGGGCAGTGTGATATGAAAATTGCCAGTTACAACGTCTGGTATGAAAATATCAGCATTAGGGCGGAGCAGCTCATAGAAGAAATACATAAAACAAACGCCGATATAATAGGGTTACAAGAAGTCCCTATTGCTTTTTATGAAAGCCTTAAAACTACCATTAATCTACCTCATCATGTGTATCTCCCCCATGATGAGGAAATGGGTTTAGCCTTCTTTGGCAAACATCCAATATGCGATTATTTTCCGCTATATGAAAGCGCGGAATTTGACAACAGTATTGCGCACAATATTCTGATTGAAGTAAACGGGATCAGGTTTTCGATTACAAATGTACATCTTCCTTGGGCTTCGGCATTAGAAAAAGAGAAGCAAATTGTAGCAATAGACCGTTTTATTCACAGCCAAAAGGATAAAGCCCATTTTTTCATTTTACTGGGTGATTTTAATTCTTCTTTGAGTTCGAGCGTGCATCATTTTTTATTGGGTGATCAGACATTGTCCGGCTGCGAGGCCAAGCCGTACTGGAACGATTTAGCGGGTGTTCACGCTGCCTTGAATCATTATGAAACGATACCGACGCTTGATTTTGTCAACAATCCAAGGTGGCGCGGTCGTAATACTAATTATATACCGGACACTTGTGATCGGATATACATCATGGAAAGCTTTAATTGGGATTATCAGTTTAAGCTTCTGGACATAAAAATATTCGGCAGGGACGTTTCCTCCAGGACAGGATATGCACCAAGCGACCATTATGGGGTGCTCGCAGAGGTCGACTTTACAGTATAACCATTTCCGCATAAAGGCGGTCTGGAGGCTTTCCCGGCCGCCTTTGTTTATTGCTCCGCGGTCGCGGGCTATTTTGACAATAGCTCTCATTCATCTTAACCCATAGCTGAGCGGCCTTTTCGACAATTTTTAATTTTGATAAAAATTCTCGGGAAATGAATTCCCGGAATTTTTGATTATAAGCGGAGATTTTAGGAACTTTTTAATCACGTTACTTTTCATGCAAAAAACCTGAACACCTTTCTTTGACAGCCTGAAAGAGCATCGGGCTGCCGCCCGATGCTCTTTATCTTATCACGTCATCTTTTTCGCGCCCTTGCGCGCCGCCTCTTCCTCGGCGCATGCCAGCTCAAGGCACCTGCACCTGCGCGAGCCGATGTAACCGCGGTCGTCGCACAGAGGGCAGTCGGGGATGTTATCCAGCCAGTCGTCCGGCTTCCCCATACCGCGCAGCAGTGCCGTCCTCGCCGCGGAAAGCGCTGTGACCTCGCCCTCGAGCAGCAGCTTTTCTTCCCCGCGGCTGCGCGCGGCGCGCGATGCGGTAAGCCGCCATTTTCTTTCGATTTCGGCAAACTCCGGCGACAGCAGCGCCTCCTCCATCCGCTCCTTTATCATCATTTCGCGCTCAAGCCGCCTGCGCTCGAATCTGCGGCGCACGGCGGCTTCGACGCTCTCGCCCGCTGCCTCGTCCGGCTTCGCGGCCGGCGCCTTGTCATATTTTTCAACCTGCGCCGCCGTCTTGTAGCCGCTTGCCCGCCAGGCTTTTAGTATCGTGTCCATATATTCCCACACCAGCTTGCCCGTGCGGATTACCGTGCGGTCGTATGCCAGCCGCACAAGCTCATCCGGCGTGTCCATGTCTATCCAGCCGTCGATGTATCTTTTTTCGCTGTCCGACGGTTTGCGGTCCGTTATGCCAAGCACCCGCTGTATGCCGTATATCCGGCTTCTCAGCCGCTTTTGCTCGCCCAGATATTTTTCAGCGCGCTCATATGTGTCGATGCCCTGATCGTGCCATTTGTAGGCCTGTTTTTCAATCTCTCTCGCGCTGAGGCGCTCGTTGGCCTTGCACAGGTTTATAATCAGCACAAGCACCTCGGCCGGCAGATTGAGCATATCGTAGACGCCGTAAAGCGTCTCCATCTCGCTCTTGCGCAGCGCGCGCCCCAACGCGGCCTCCAGATATCCGCACAGGCCGCCGAACTCGTGGTCGCCCTCTCTTGCCTCCGCAAGCTCTCTTGGCACATACTCACTTTTTGCCGGCGCCGAGCCCGGCATGGATACAAGCCCGTGCAGGCGCAGCAGGCTCAGCGCTTTTTTCATCCTGTCCGGCTCAAAGGAAAGGCTGTCGCGCGCCATCTCCTCGGCGCACGCGCCGCCGTGAGCCGCCACAAATACATACACAAGCGCCATATCCGGCTCGCGCGCGCGGGCAAGCGCCTCGTAAGCCGACTGGCCGAAGAGCTGCAGCCTGATATGCGCTTTTTCCATAGTTGTCGCCCCCATTTTTATGCGTACCGCGCAAAACAAAAAAACCGCCGTTCCGGCCGCCCGCGTCTTGAAATATACTGCTATGGATTATATCAAACTTGTGCCGCCGCGTAAAGTGAAATAGGGGTGGAAATTTATCCTGCCGGTGTGTTATAATATCGGCGTAGCATAAAAAACCCGCCCCGCGCGGCGCAAAACGTTCACTTTATGCGGCATATCAGCGTCATCCCGGCCTTGTGCCGGGGCTTTGTCATGTAACCGGGGCATTGGAAAGCGCTGCTTCATCCCACAGAGGAGGCTTTGCGTTCTTCCCTCGCCGCCTGCGCCTGCGCGGAGGCAAAATATCAACGGATATTCCCGGCCGTGCCGCAGCCAAACAACTCGCGTACCACGCCCGCCGGATATTTGCCAGCACATGGCTGCTGCGGGGCGCCGACTCCGCACGGCCGGCGTGTTTTCACATATCATCTGGAAGGAGCGCTCAAACCATGCCGAATAACTTATGTATTATTATGCCCGAGGCCGATGCCGGTCTTTTCGGCTTCGAGCTGCTGTCCGAGACAGTCACAGGCCATATTGCCATCGCGCTTGAGGGCGAGGGGGACATTATGTGCCGCGCCGACCTCAGCGCGCCGGGAGCCGCGCCGCTGCCCGGGGATATAACCTCTCTTCCGGCGCTGGCGGCGTATATCGAATCGCTGGAGTATACACACGCGCTCGTCTTCCTCGCCCCGGCCCCGGCCGTGACGCGCGAGGATATCGGTGCGCTTAAAAACGCCGTTCACCCGGCGCGCCTGACATACAGCGGCGACACTATAGCCGTCTGCGGCCGCGCCGCGGCTGTCGCCGCCGCGCTGCGGTCGGGCGGGGATTATGACGGGCTTGAAGTGATTCAGACAATGTACCCCAGCGCGACCGGATGCGAGAGCCTGCACTCGCTGCAGGAGGTTATCCGCCACAAAATCAACTCGCAGCACATGCACGACGGCGTATATCTGCACGACCCGAGGACTACATTCATCTCCCCCCGCGCGCGGATAGCCCCCGGCTGCTCTATACTGCCCGGGTGCCAGATATTCGGCAAAAGCCGCATCGGGGCAAACAGTGTCATCGGCCCGAACTGCTATCTCGAAAACGCGGTTTTGGGAGAGGACGTGCGCGTTAACGCGTCGCAGATATATGACAGCACCGTCGGAAGCAAGACGACGGTCGGCCCGTTCTCTTACATCCGTCCGGGTTGCGAAATCGGCGAAAATGTGCGCATAGGCGACTTTGTCGAGCTTAAAAAATCCGTCATCGGCAGGGGCACAAAGGTGGCGCACCTCACATATATCGGCGACAGCGAGTTTGGCGAGGATATTAATGTCGGCTGCGGCGTCGTCACCGTCAACTACGACGGCAAGACAAAGCCGAAGACTGTTGTTGAAAGCGGAAGCTTTATCGGCTGCAACGTCAACCTCGTCGCGCCGGTGCGCGTGCGCCGCGGGGCGTATGTCGCGGCCGGGTCGACGATAACCGACGACGTCGAGGAGGACAGCCTCGCCATCGCCAGAGCAAAGCAGCAGGTCAAGCCAGGCTGGGCGCGCCGTCGCCGCGAAAGCGGCAAGCTGTGACCGCGCATTATTTATTGAAATTACATTAAAATACAGCATAAATCTGGGGGTAATCAACATGATATCGCATGGCACGAAGATCAAATTGTTCGCGGGCAATTCCAACACAGAGCTGGCGCGGCAAATCGCAAGCCTTATGGGCACCGAGCTTGGCAAGGCCTCGGTCGGCAAGTTTTCCGACGGCGAGATATCGCTTTCAATCGGCGAGACGGTCCGCGGCGCCGACGTATTTGTCATTCAGTCCACATGCAGCCCGGTCAACGACAATTTTATGGAGCTGCTTATTATGATTGACGCGCTGCGCAGGGCCTCCGCCGGCAGGATAACCGCCGTCATCCCGTACTTTGGCTACGCGAGGCAGGACCGCAAAACAAAGGCCCGCGACCCGATTTCGGCCAAGCTGTGCGCCGATTTGCTGGAGGCCGCCGGTGCCGACCGCATGCTTACAATGGATCTTCATGCCGCGCAAATCCAGGGTTTTTTCAACATCCCGGTCGACAATCTTGTCGGCACGTCCGTTCTGCTGCCCCATTATGCCGAAAAGTTCGGCATAAGCAACGATAATGTCGTCGTCGTCGCGCCCGACCTGGGATCTGTCGGCCGCGCGCGCAAGTTTACCGAGCGTCTTGACCTGCCGATGGCCATCATCGACAAGCGCCGCCAGCGCGCCAATGTGTCGGAGGTCATGAACATCATCGGCGACGTCAGCGGCAAAAAGGTTATACTTGTAGACGATATGATAGACACGGCCGGCACGCTGTGCAACGCGGCGCAGGCGTTGATGTCAATCGGCGGCGCGACTGAGGTCTATGCGTGCGCGACACACGGCGTGCTGTCCGGCCCCGCCATCGAAAGGCTGGAGAACAGCGTCATCAAAGAGATATGTCTGCTCGACACAATTCCGGTATCGGGCGAAAAGGCTATAGACAAAATCAAGATACTTCCGGTATCAAACATGTTCACCGAGGCTATAAAGAGGATATATGAGGAGACCTCGGTCTCCGACCTGTTCTCGTAAGGTACATTTCGGCAAGGAAAAGGGGAAATTATTATTTTCAGGCGCAAAAAAACGCTTGCCCCGGCCCGGGCGGACTATTTGGTCGTCGGCCTGGGCAACCCCGGCAAGCATTATGAGGCGACGCGCCACAACGCGGGTTTTTTGGCGGCCGACCTGCTGTGCAAAAAGCACGGGATGACATGCGGCAAGCTTATGCACCGCGCTCTGTGCGCCTTTTGCACGGTGGGCGGGCATGTCGTGCTCGTCGCCAAGCCGCAGACGTATATGAATCTGTCGGGCGAATCGGTGCGCGACCTCGCGCGGGCATATCATGTGCCCGTGCAGAATATCATAGTCGTGTTCGACGACGCGGCGCTGGCCTCCGGCAGGGTGCGCGTCCGGCGAAACGGCAGCGACGGCGGGCACAACGGAATCAAAAGCATTATTTTTCAACTTCAAAGCGATGATTTCCCACGGCTTAAGCTGGGCATTGGCCAGCCGGACAGGCAACAGACAGATATGGCGGATTATGTGCTTTCCGACATGGACTGCGAGACAATGAACGCCATAAAGCTTGCGCCGGAAATCATCGAGACGATGATAACCTCCGGCACCGCCGCCGCGATGGACAGGTATAACGCTAAATAACGCACAAATCGACACACCCCATCCGGCGCCGGATGGGGCCATGCCGATTTGCGGCAAAATACCCCCGCACGTTTGCCGGCGAAAGGAACTGCAATATGACTAAGCTTGTCTCAACAATAAAACAGTCGCCCGAATACCGCCGCCTGTTGGATGCGGCGCGCGCCGGACAGACCGTATCGCTTTACGGCCTGTCCCCCGTTCACCGCGCGCATTTTGCCGCGGCTCTGCAGCAGGATATGGACGCGCCGATATGCTTTGTCTGCCGCGATGAGCAGGCGTCGCGGCAGCTGGCGTCGGATTTTGAGGCGCTGTGCGGCCGGCAGGTCTATGTGCTGCCCGGGCGCGATTTCACCTTCCACAATATCGAAGGTGTCTCGCGCGAGTACGAGCAGCAGCGTCTTGCCGCGATGTGGCACGCTATGACGGCGAAATCGCCCGTAGTCTCGGCCCCGGCGGACGCACTGATGCTGCGTACGATACCTCCTGGCGAGCTGCGCCGCGCCGCCGTCACGCTTGATTCCAGCGGGGATTATGACGTAACCGCGCTGTGCTCGGCGCTTGTCGCCTCTGGCTACACAAGGTTTGACCAGGTCGAGGGCCCTGGCCAGTTTGCGCTTCGCGGCGGGATACTGGACATATTCCCCTCGGGCGAAAGCCATCCGGTCCGCGCCGAGTTTTTTGGCGACAGCGTCGATTCGCTTGGCATATTCGACCCGATGACCCAGCGGCGGACAAAAAATATCCGCTCGGTCACCGTGCTTCCGGCCAGGGAGGCGCTGCCCGGCCTTGCGCCCGGCGGCGTAAGCGGTTTAATCTCCGAGATAGAAAAATCCGGCGGGCGCGGCAAGGCGGCGCCTTTGCTGCGCGAAACGCTGCATCAGGACGCAGAGCGCCTGCGCGACCTGGGCGACCTTGCCGCCGCCGACAGGTATTTGCCGCTTATCTACCCCGATTTCAGCACTGCTGTCGATTTCTTTCCCAAAAATACGGTGTTCATCTGCTCCGACTCCCCCGCGGTCTCCGAATGCGCGCGCGGCCTTGCGCACAGACAGGGTGAGGATATCACCCACATGCTTGAAAACGGCGTGCTTCTCCCGTCGAAGTCGGGCTACAGCATGGGTGTCGAGCAATTTAAATCGGCGATTTCCGGCGGCGCTCTTCTTCTGCTCGACACATTTTTGTCACAGGGCTCCGGCTTTATATCTCAGCATATAATTTCGATGCAGGCAAAGCAGCTTCCGTCCTACGGCGGCAGCTTTGATGTGGCCGTCAAGGATTTGGCCGGGTATGTCTCGCTTGGCTTTACGCTGTATGCGCTTGCCGGCGGCGCAAGCCGCGCCAAAAACCTGCTTAAGCTGCTTGAGGACAACGGCCTTCCCTGTACATCCGATGCCGAACAGGCGCGCGAGGGCGTCATATGCGTGCTGGCCGACAATCTCAGCTCGGGCTTCGAATATCCGTCGCTTAAGCTTGCCGCCGTGTGCGAGGGCCGGCAAGACGGCTCCCGCCGCCGCACCGCGAAGCGAGAGGGCAAAAACCGGCTAAAAAGCTTTTCCGACCTGTCGCCAGGAGACCTCGTCGTGCACGAGCATCACGGCATCGGCAGGTTTGTCAATGTCGAGCGCATCCAGGCTGACGGCGTGTGGCGCGACTATATAAAAATTGCTTTTTCCGGCACCGATTCGGTCTATGTCCCGGCGACGGCGCTCGATTTGGTGTCGAAATATATCGGAAGCGGAGAGCAAAGCGCCGTCAAGCTAAGCAAGCTGGGCGGCGCGGCGTGGACCCGCGCCAAGCAAAAGGCAAAAAGCTCGGCGCGCGATTTGGCGCAGACGCTTATCGACCTGTACTCGGCGCGTCAAAGCCGCCCCGGCTTCGCCTTCGACCCCGACGACGACTGGCAGCGCAGCTTTGAAGAGGCATTCCCCTTCGACGAGACCGAGGACCAGCTGCTGTGCGCGCAGGAGATAAAATCGGACATGCAAAAGCCGTTCCCTATGGACCGGCTTCTGTGCGGCGACGTCGGCTTCGGCAAGACGGAGGTGGCGTTCCGCGCCGTGATGAAATGTGTGCTGTCCGGCAAGCAGGCAGCTATACTTGTGCCGACGACCGTGCTGGCTCGGCAGCACTACCTGTCGTCGCTGCAGCGGTTTGACGGCTACCCCGTCAAAATTGATATGATGAGCCGCTTCCGCACAAAAAAGCAGCTCAGCGAGGCGGCGCGGCGCGCCAAAAACGGCCAGAGCGATCTGCTTATCGGCACACACCGGATTCTTCAAAAGGATGTGTCGTTCAAAAACCTCGGCCTGCTTGTAGTCGACGAGGAACAGCGCTTTGGCGTGTCGCACAAGGAGGCCGTCAAGCAGATGTCACTTGACGTCGATGTGCTGACGCTTACGGCGACGCCGATACCGCGCACGCTGAACATGGCGCTCAGCGGCATCCGCGATATGTCGGTGCTTGAAGAGGCTCCCGTCGGGCGCATGCCTGTGCAGACATATGTGCTTGAACATGACGAGGCCGTTTTGCGCGACGCCATCCGCAGAGAGCTGTCGCGCGGGGGGCAGGTGTATTACCTTCACAACCGCATCGACAGCATAGACCGCACGGCGGGCAGGCTTCAGCAGATGTTCCCCGACGCCGTCGTCGCCGTGGCGCACGGGCAGATGGGAGAAGAGCCGCTCAGCGATGTGATGTCGCGCACATACTCGGGTGACGTCGGCATACTTGTATGCACGACGATAATCGAGACAGGGCTTGATATCCCCAACGTCAACACGCTTATCATAGAGGATTCCGACCATATGGGCCTTGCGCAGCTGCATCAGATACGGGGCCGCGTCGGACGCTCGTCGCGCCACGCGTACGCGTATTTCACCTATCGGCGCGGCAAGATTCTTACCGAGATATCGCAAAAGCGCCTGTCGGCGATACGCGAGTTCGCCGAGTTTGGCTCGGGCTTCAAGATAGCGATGCGCGACCTCGAAATCCGCGGGGCCGGCAATGTGCTTGGCGCTGAGCAGAGCGGGCACATGATGAATGTCGGCTACGATATGTATCTGCGCCTGCTGGATGACGCCGCGCGCGAGCTTAAAGGCGAAGCGCCCGTGCCGCGCACAGACTGCACGGCGGATATACTTGTCTCGGCCGGGCTGCCGCAGGGGTATATCCCCGACGCCGCCACAAGGATTGATTTGTACCGCCGAATCGCAATGATATCGACGCGCGAGGACCATATAGACATGCACGACGAGCTGACCGACCGCTTCGGCGAGCCGCCGCCTCAGGCCGTGGCGCTGTTTGATATCGCGCTGCTGCGCGCCGACGCGTCGCGCGGGGGCATATACGAAATCAGCCAGAAGGAGAGCGCCATTTTGTTTTATGTGCGCCCCGAATATATACGCCGCGCTATGGCGGCGTGCGCCGCGCCGGAGTATAAGGGACAGCTGCTGCTTTCCGCCGGGCAGGCGCCGTATATCAGCCTGCGCCTGCGCCACGGCGCCGACGCGCTGAAGGCGGCCATAGATTTTGTGCGCGTGTACAGCGAAGCCGGGCAGGGGGACAGCTGACCTCCCCCGCCCACCCGCGCCCGCCCGCGCCCGCCCGCGCCCGCTCGTGGCCGCTTGTGCTTGCGCCGCAAAGCGTGTATAATGGGCTGTAGACAACATGTTTACCCTCTGGCAAAGGAGCCACATAATGAAAAAACTGATTTCGATACTGCTGCTGACCGCGCTTGTCGCCTCGGGCTGTTCGCCAAGCCCGACGGCGGTCAGCGTCAACGGCAGCAAGGTCGATGCGTCTGAGCTTGCGTTTTATATGTTCTACAATTCCACAAAATCCGACGATATGAGCGATGAGACAGCGCGCGAGCTGGCACTTAAGCAGATTGCGACGTCCGAGGTCGTGCGTCAGATGTGCCGCGAGTATTCGCTTAAGCTGACGGGCGAGCAGAAGGACAAGCTCCTGTCCGACAAAAAAGCGCTTGTCGAGCAGCTTGGCGGCTCTGCGATGTATCTCGAATACCTTAACAAAAATATGCTGACCGACCGCGGCTACGACAAGTTCGCGCAAAATGCCGTCTACTACGATATGCTGTATCAGTATATCACCGAGGAAGCCGATCAGGCGCGCTATTCCGACCAGGAGATGCGCAGGTTCTTCGGCGACAATTATGTGCTTGTCAAGTATATCCGCCTGTCGCTGCTCGATGACCAGGGCGTGCAGCTGCCTGTCGCCCAGGCAGCCGATGTGAGGCAGCAGGCCGAGCGCATACACGCGCAGCTTCGCCAGGGCGCGCCGTTTGACGCTGCGATGGATGAATATAACGACGACGAGACGATGTCCGCCTCGCCCAGCGGCTTGATTGTCAACTTGCAGCAGGTTTCGCCCGGCAGCTTTTTGCTGACTGCCACAAAGCTTAAAAGTGGCGAGATGAGCGATATCGTCGACTCGCGCGACGCGATATACATCATCAAGCGGCTGGAGCTTTCCGCCGGATATTACGACACGCACAGAGAGTCGATAATCGCGGCGGCCAAGCAGTCGGAGTTCAACGCCGCCTTGGACGCGCGCGTGCAGGCGGCCGATGTTAAGACGTCAAAGGTCGTGCAGGAGATGACACTGAAAAACCTGCGGGAGTATATAAAATAGGCATTCATCTGTGCGCGAAAGAAAGCAACCGCGCCGCAGCTGCCGTCCTTTACCGAAAATCACGCCATGTCCGGCGCTGTAAGGCGGCAGCTTTCGGCCCCGCTGCTTTTCGGCAATTTCTCTGTTTTTAAAGCTTTGCGCGATAGAATGGGCTTGTGCGGATTGTTTTGATGCGAAGGAGTGACAGGATGCAGTTAGTAGTTATATTAGGCCCTCACGCGGTTGGAAAAATGACAGTCGGTCAGGAGCTGGCCGCTATTACCGGCCTCAAATTACTTCATAACCACATGACAATTGAGCTTGTCCGCGCTTTTTTCAGCACGCATGGCTCTGCTGAAGGGAAAAGGCTCAATTCACTGTTTAGGCAAGAAATATTTGAATCCGTTGCAAGAAGTGATTTACCGGGACTGATTTTTACGTATATGTTTGATTTTGACGATCCTTCCGAGCATGAATATATAAACTCACTTATCAGCCTGTATAAGTCGCATGGGGCAAAAACATGCGTTGTTGAGCTGTGCGCGGATTACGATGCGCGGATTGAAAGGAATAAAACTGAAAACAGACTGCAAAATAAACCATCCAAAAGGAATATACAGCATTCGGAGGAATTGTTTCGAAATCTTGAATCGAAGTATCGCCTTAACTCAAGAGATGGTGAAATCCCCTTCGAGCCTTATTTAAAGATAGACAACACGAATATCCCGGCTGATGAGGTGGCTCTGAAAATAAAGAAAGCATTCGCATTATAAGCATATCAGCATAAAAAGAGGCCGGGGTTTTCCCAGGCCTCTTTAATAAATCTTCCTTACCCTCTTAAAACCCAAGGCTTCCGGGATTCACTTGCCGGAGGCCTTTCTTCAAGAATTGCCGGGGCGTTTCATCCCGCTTCCATTCATCCGCCGCCCGTTGTTCTGTACACTTTCATTTTGACTGGCGGTATTGTCAGCGGCAGCCTGTCACCGGCAAAATCGTTTATCCATAAAAACACCGGGGCGGATAACCCGCCCCGGGCAGCTGAATCTATTTACCGATATAATTCAACGGGTTGACATTTTTTCCGTTTACCTTTACCTCAAAATGGACGTGCGGGCCGGTACTGCGCCCGGTGCTGCCCACCTTGGCGATTGTCTCACCTGCGGCGACCTTCTGCCCCTCGGTAACGAGCAGCTTGCTGCAGTGGCCGTAGTACGTCTGATAGCCGTTGCCGTGGTTGATGATGACAAGATAGCCGTATGTGCCCTTCCAGCCGGCAAATGAAACGGTGCCGCCGTCGGCCGCCCATATCGCGCTGCCCACCGGCCCGGCAAAGTCGACGCCTGTGTGGAAGTCCCCCATGTTCTTCCTGTAGCCGTAGCCCGAGCTGTACGAGCCGTTGGACGGCTTGCGGAACTTACCTGTCGCCGCCTTGGCCGGCAGCGGCTTTGTGCCTACGACTTTAATCTGCGTCGTCGGCTCGGTAATCACCTTGAACTCCAGCACATCGCGCTCGGTCTCGCCGCCGTCAACATATATGACATCGGCGACGACATCGGCCAGCCCCGGCACGCCGGGCGTTGTGATTTTGCTCTGGTTGACGTACATCGAATCGCTCTTCTCGACTTTTGTCTCAAAGGGTATCTCTTCCTGATACTGCTCGGTGCGCAGCTGCCTTATCGACAGATACGGCACAGCCGCCGTAAGCTTTATCTCTTCGCCTATAGAAATGCGGTCGATATTGAGGCTGGGGTTCATCATTTTGATTTCGCTAACAGATACATCATGCCGCTTGGCGACGGCGCTGATTGTGTCTCCGTTTTTAATGGTATACGTCTGCACCTCGCTCGTGTTCGAGGTCAGCAGCGCCTCCATATCGGACACGCCCATAAGCTGAAGGTCGGCCATTGATGTCGGCTCTATGCTGACATTCTGCACAAACTCCGTGCGCATATCCTCTTTAAAGAACCGCTGCGTCAGCATTATACGGTTAAGCATGCTTTCCAGCGCGGCATGGCTGGCGCTGCCGCCGATAATCTGCCCGTCTATGCGCAGCACATACTGCGGAGAGACTTTATCGCTAACCGAGGCGAGCATCATATTTTTCAGCGCTTCGGTGTCCAGCATGTTCTCCGGGTCAAGATAACTCATAGTATAACTGATTTCGGGGGTCAGCACACACGGAACTCCCATATATTCGCCGGCGCGCTTCTCAACCTCGCTGATAACCGCCGTCACCTGCTCGCGGTCTTCGACAAAGCCCAGCGATATTCCGTTGACTTTTACCTCCAGCCCAAGGCCGAAATATCCCGCGGCAAATATCATGGTTGTGCAGGCCGCCATCATCAGCGCCGGCGCCGCGCGCCCGTGCTGCCGCTTGTGGTGCCGCTGGATATAATCGCGAACGGCGTCGATGCCGGCGTGCAGAAGCGAGACGGCGCCGCGGCCGAAGACAACAAGCGGCCGGCCGGCCCAAATAAGGCCGCACAGCAGCAGATACAGCACTTTCAGCACCTGATCAAGCCCGCTCTTCGCTATGCGAAGTGTGCGGCCCGCGGCCTTTGTGGCGACGCCAAAAAAGCCGCGTACGGCGGCTCCGTTCATGCTCATACTCATGGCTCTGGCGGCAGAAATGTGCGTTTTAACGGCCATCCTGCGGGCAAACCCGACGTACTGCGGACGGACGCGCCGCCTGTTGGCGCGCCTGGTAGACGGGAAAACCGCGCCGGCAGATATTGAACGCATTAAATCCCTCCCTCGGGAAAATACTCGGTATCGGACACCTGCGCCCAAAAGCACAGGTCGTATTTCAGTACAAAAGCGCCCCTCAAACCGGAACGGCGCCGAACGCAAATATTACAACAAGTAAACAATGATTACAAAACCGTAACAACATCTTACTACAACTGAGCGGCGTTGTCAATACATGCGTGCCGGGGCATCACACCGCAGAATAGACAAAGATTTTTGTCGCTTTTTACATAATATGTGATATACTGGTTTTTGTGGGTGAATTGATGGTAGTTTTATGCCGTTTAAGCGCAGAAAACCGCAAAACCGCGCAAAGAAAACGGAAAATATTACCAGCATTTTAGGGGGGATGTTCATGGCTAAGCTTAAGCTGACCAATCTTGAAAAGGCGTGGGTGCTGTACGATGTCGCCAACTCGGCGTTCACGCTTCTTGTCGCGACGATACTTCCGATTCTGTCGGAGTTTATGGCGACATCACAGGGGTATACGACAAACCAGGCCACGTCGCTGTGGAGCTATATCGCCTCGGGAACGACGCTTATATTCGTAGTCGCCGGGCCGATACTGGGTGCGTTTGCCGACATACGCGACATGAAAAAGAAGTTCTTCACGGTGTTTCTGGCCGTCGGCTGCGCCGCGTGCGCGCTTACAGGGCTTATGCCGTCATGGATACTGTTTCTCGTCATGTTCGCCGTCGCTAAAATCGGCTACAACGGTTCGCTGATATTCTACGACAGCATGCTTACCGACGTCAGCGAGGACGAGCGCATGGACAACCTTTCGTCGCTGGGCTACGCCTACGGCTATATAGGAAGCTGCCTGCCGTTTATCATCGGGCTTGTGTTTGTTCTGCTGTGCCGCGAAAACTTTAACATCCTGCCGATATCGCTGCAAACAGCCGGGACGATTGCCCTTCTCATCTGCGCCGCATGGTGGTTTCTGCTCACCACCCCCCTGCTTAAGCAGTACAGGCAGAGGTATTTTGTCGAGCGCGCGCAGGCCCCCGTCAGGGCCACATTTAAGGAGCTTGGCTCGACGCTGCGCGGCATATCGAAGAACAAGCATGTCTTTCTGTTTTTGCTGGCGTTTTTCTTTTATATCGACGGCGTTTATACGATAATCGAAATCGCTACGCCGTTTGGCCTCAGCATGAATATCGCCTCGACCGATTTATTGCTTGCGCTGCTGATGACGCAGGTAATCGCCTTCCCGTTCGCGATACTGTTCGGCAGGCTGTCGGGCAGGTTCAAAACACGCAGGCTGCTTCAGGCGACGGTGCTGTTTTACACCGGCATCGCGCTATTTGCTTTTTTCCTGCGCAGCGCGTGGCAGTTCTGGGTGCTGGCGGCGCTTGTCGGCATGGTGCAGGGCGGCGTGCAGGCGCTGTCCCGCTCGTACTATGCCCGGCTGATACCCAAAGAGCATTCAAACGAATACTTCGGCTTCTACGACATTTTCGGCAAGGGCGCGTCGGTGCTCGGCACATTTCTGATGGGCTTTCTAATTCAGCTCACCGACAGGCCGAATCTCGGCGTCGTACCGATTGTGATTATGTTCATCATCGGCTTTGCTATACTTACCGCCATGCCAAAGACCCAGGCTGATTGATATTGCCGGGCCGGCGCCGCGCTTGCCCCGGGTCTCTTGCCGCACATGCAATAACACAAAAATATCCCCCGAATCCCGGGGGATGACATAAGAAAACAAGAAGAGCCGGCGTTTAATGTCGGCTCTTTTTTTTGAGAATAGTGCCGGCGTATGAAAAGCTTATTGGGCACATAATTAACACCCGTTTATTTAATGACTAACTGAGATTCAATATTACCTGTATTAAGTGTATACCAAACCACATTATCTTTAATTTTCTGTGCCTCAGTGAAAGCATCAAGATCCTTCTTGTTAACAGGCACATTATACAATCTTCGAATGTATATATTCGAATTGTATCACGCCGGCTTCGCAAGCACAACAAAAGAGAGCAGAATATGACACAACCAAATGAAGCGGATACCCACTTCCGAAAAACTTAAAACGGGCAAGGATTTAACCTTGCCCATTTTTTAACGCTAAGCGTTTTCTTACGACAATCCCCCCGGGAACTGAACCCGGGGGGATGCTCTATTATTAAGCCGGCGCCGGGGCAGCCGGGGCGGGTTTCATCCCTACGCCTGCGCCAGCGTCACGACAATTGCGCTCATGTCGTCCACCGCCCCTGCCTGCGCCGCCGAGGCCATCATTTTGCTTATCAGTTCATTCGGCTGAAGCGACGCGCCGCCAACCGCCAGCGCCTCGCAATCGCCGTTTTCCCAAACGCCGTCGGACAGCATTATAACCCTGTCGCCGTTTTGCAGCCTCGCCGCAATCGGCTGCGGCGGGTCGGCGGCCGGGCTTTCCAGCCCGGCTGGCAGAGCCTCTCCCGACAGCCTTGTGCATTTATTCCCGCGCAGCAGCAGGCTTGGCGCCGCGCCGTATTTGACTATATTCGCATGGCCGGTGAACAGATTTATCTCAAGCAGGTCAAGCGTTACAAAGCCCCACTGCTCGAACCGCGCCGTCAGCACCGGGATGACGGCGCGCGCGCTCTCATAAAGGCTGCAGCCCGATTTGACAAAGCCGGATATCAGCTCCAGCGCTTTTTGCGACATCTCACCGGCTAAATCCCCGGTTCCCATGCCGTCGGACAGTAATACAACCGCCCGCCCGTCGTCGGTGTGCAGCTGCATCACAGTGTCTCCGCACACTTCTTCTCCGCTCTTTTTCCGCAGCGCGCGCGTCACGGCCGCCGTATATTTTTCGCACTCGCTGATGCGCAGTATATGCCCGCTTCGCGCCGCAATCACCTGCGGCTGGCAGAACCTTTTCTTCAGCGCCAGTGTCAGGCTCTGCAAAAACGCGTCCTCGTCCGGCAGCGGCGCGCCGTCGCCTGGGGCCGATATCTCGACATGCATCCGGCCGGCCTGCGAATAGACGGCTACACGCGCCAGCGGCGAATACGCCTTGGCGATGTCTCTGATTCGCGCCTCCAGCGCGGGATAGTATTCTGGGTACGTGCTCACCGATCCCGCCATATCCTTCAGCACGCCCTGAAGGCTGCTGTACTGCCGGCTCATCAGGCTGCGCGCGTCGTTATCCCGCCGCACGGCGGCGGCGCGGCGGATGTACCCGTGATACTCGTCATTTATCGCGCCGCAAAACTGCCGCATGTCGATGCAGCGCGCGGCGAAATGCGGCGGAAAATCCTGCTCACGCAGGAAGTTATTCAGGCGAAGCTTCATCGTCACATCGTTAAGGGCGTTGCACGTCGTCATATAGTCCCTGTCCCAGCACAGCGCGGCAGATGAACATCTGCGGCAGACGCGCTCGGCGGCGCGGTCGTACACCTTTGTTATGTCCGCGACATTTTCCTTTGTGCGCTGGCTTAAAAATGTGTCAAGCGCGCCGCCGAGCTCTCCCACGGCCTGAGACACGGCGCGGAGCCTGTCCATTGCGAACGCGCGCTGCACGGCGGGGCGCGGGTCGGACTCCTCATCGCGCCGCACGGTGAACTGCAGCTTGTTAAACACACTGTCCGGCAGCAGCACAAACACCACCGAGGCGATAAAGCATTCGAACAGCCCGGAGAACGCCAGCGGATGCCCGCTGCCCCACATCGTGGCGACTGTGTTGGCAAGCACATGGCACATGGCGCACAAAAACCTGCCGCGCCTGCCGCCGATTCCGCCTATCAGGCCCGAAAACCCGTATGCCGCCACGAAAAACGGCCCCTCACCGCCAGATATATCCATACACGCGCCGAACACCGCGCCGGCCCCCGCGCCAAACGCGCTGCCTCCGAAGCAGCTTACAGTCATAACTGCAAACCCGGCGGCGATGCGCGCCGGGTTTATGTCGCCGATGAAGTTAACCGGCCGGAATATCAGCATAACGGCCGCAGCGACGGCCACCTTCCCCCACAGCGCCGCAGCGGTGTTTTCTCTGTCGGGGTCCGCGGCCATCTGCGCCAAAATGCAAAAGCCGAAGCACAGAACGCACTCGCAAAGCAGCAATATCATCCCGCGAAGGCCCTGCTGCAGCGCGACGACGCCCTTTGTACACATCAGCGCGATAAAGGCGCACATCGGCATAAACAGCTGTGAGCCCACCGCCCTCGTGCCGCGGAACACAATGCGCCCGGCACAGCATACCGCCACGGCCGCGGCGCAGCTAAGCCCCGCCGTGCCATAGCACAGCATATAACCGCATATCGCGCCCAGCGCGGCAAACATAGGCCCGCCTCCGCACACCGCCACATACGCCACCCCAAACGGCGCGATGCCTTCCATCAGCGAAGCGAAGCTGAGCGCGAAACCGCACACAAAGCTGAACGCCCGCTTGACAGCGCTTGTCCCCAGCAGCAATCGCGCGCGCTTGAACGCCTCGGCGCGCGTTCCGCCGAACCCGCCAAATATCCTCTGCCTGTCCATACTAAACCTCCGATGCATTAAACGCCGATTTTCGTAATACAAATAGTATAACCGACTATTTTGGCGCAAAAGGTCGGGCAATGGCAGCGGAAATAAGCCCTGTTCCGGCAGCGTGTTATACAAATGGTATTATTCTGATGGCGGCACACCGCCGAGCAGCCCGAGCCTGTCCAGCACTACGGCAAGCTGCTCTCTTGTCAGCGCGCCTTTCGGCGATGTGCCGTCGAGGATTTTCAGCGCCGCTGCCCTGTCCCAGCTCTGCTTCGCCCAGGGCGACGGCGTGTCGCCGTCGGCAGGCGCCTGCGCCTCCGGCCGGGCCGCGCCGCGGAACATAAAGTATCTCGGGCTGCGGGCATATGCGTCATCCGCCACATCCTGCGGAAGCGCCGCTATGTCGTCGCCCGAAAGCTTAACCCGTTCGCGCCGCGCCGCCGTCGAATACTTGCCGCTGTAGTTACCCGGGTCCCAGACAATAATGCGTCCGGTTACGGTGTCTATACCGCGCGCCGCGACAAAGTGTCCGCTGTCGGAGAACAGCCCCCTGTACCCCGTCCTGTCGCCGCCGACATTGATTATCGCCCATCCTCCGGCGGCGAGGTGCGCTGTCAGCGTCGTGATTTCGTTCGATGACGCCAGCTCAAGCCCGTACTTTTCGGCGGCGGCACGGCCAAGAAGCTTCATGTCCGTGCCGCCGGGCACGCGCGCGCCGCACGATATGGCGAGCGCCGCGGCTTGCGGCGGTGGGAAGCTTGCGCCGTCCAGCCCCTCGACGACCATCGATATGCAGCACGGCCCGCACCCGCCGGATTTGATTGTGGCGCTTTCGTACCCCTTTGCGGGGTACGGCACATGCGCGTAGTTGTACTGATTGTAATACACTGTTATGCCCCCTTTGCCGCAGTATATCGCATAACGTCGGAAATCGTTCACTTGACAGCGATTTCATCGGCGTGTAAAACAGTTTGCGAGGCCATCCGCGCCGCTGAATGACGTCAAAAATGGCGTTCACGCTATTTCGCTTAAACGCCGGCATGGTAAAACGCCCGCAAAACCCCTGCTTTGTTTGTTCGGCTGGACAATTTTGCGGATTTATAGTAAGCTTTACGCAGATAATTTATATTAGGAGTTGATTATCTTGAAAGATACATACCATAAATTGGTTCGTGATAAGATACCCGAAATTATCAGGCAACAAGGCGATACACCGATTACCGAGTTATTAGACGGTGAAAACTACTTTCTTGCTCTTAATAAAAAGTTAGCCGAAGAAGTAGCTGAATATATGGAAGACTATAGCATTGATGAGCTTGCAGACATTGCAGAGGTGGTTTTTTCCCTTGTCAAGTACAAAGGGGTGTCGGCTGAAGACTTTGAACAAATTAGGCTAAAAAAACGGTGTGAAAACGGTGGATTCGATAACAGGATTGCTCTTATTGAAGTTGAGCGCAACTATACCTAATAACCATTATCCACATAAAGGCGGCCGGGATGTTTTCCCGGCCGCCTTTGCGGTGCCGCACCACGATTGCGGCTGTTTTAATAATTCTTCTTTATTCCGCCGGCCCAAAGCGCAGTAAGTATATCCGCACGCAAAAAAGCGGCGCGAAGCATATGCTCCGCGCCGCTGCCGATTAATTATTCACCCACAGGGCTTAGACTAAATTACCTGCTCTTGATATACTCGTCTATGGCAAACGCCGCACTCTTGCCGGCGCCCATAGCCAAAATAACCGTTGCCGCGCCCGTGACGGCGTCGCCGCCGGCATACACGCCCTCGCGCGATGTCTTGCCGCGCTCGTCGGCGATGATGCCGCCCCACGAATGAGCGTCAAGCCCCTTTGTCGTCGTGCGTATCAGCGGATTGGGCGACGTGCCTATCGACATCATAACGGCGTCGACATCGAGGTCAAAATCCGACCCCGGCACGGCCGACGGCCTGCGGCGGCCCTTTTCATCCGGCTCGCCAAGCTGCATCTGCACGCAGCGGATGGCGCGGACGTTCTTCTTGTCGTCGCCGAGTATCTCCGTCGGGTTCGTCAGCACATGGAAGATAATGCCCTCTTCCTTGGCGTGGTGAACCTCCTCGACGCGGGCGGGCATTTCGACCTCACTGCGGCGATAGATGATATAGACCTCTTTTGCCCCAAGGCGCTTGGCGCAGCGCGCCACATCCATAGCCACGTTGCCGCCGCCGACAACGGCGACCTTGTCCATCTTATTAACCGGTGTATCGGTATCGTCGAGGTACGCCTTCATCAGGTTGACGCGGGTCAAAAACTCGTTGGCGGAATACACGCCCTTCAGGTTCTCCCCCGGGATTTTCATAAACTGCGGTAGCCCCGCCCCGCTGCCGACAAACACCGCCTCGAAGCCCTGCTGCTCCATAAGCTCGTCGACGGAATCCGCCTTGCCGATGACCATATTGCACTCTATCTTCACGCCCATCGCCTTAAGGCCGTCAATCTCGGCCTGGACAATTTCCTTCGGCAGCCTGAACTGCGGTATGCCGTACATCAGCACGCCGCCGGCGACATGCAGCGCCTCGAATATCGTGACATCGTAGCCCATCTTCGCCAAATCCCCGGCGCACGTCAGCCCGGCCGGGCCGGAGCCCACAACAGCCACCTTATGGCCGTTTTTTTCTATTTTCACCCCGGTCTTTTCTGCCGACTGCATATTTTTGTCGGCCACATAGCGCTCCAGTCTGCCGATGCCGACAGGGTCGCCCTTGATGCCGCGGACGCACAGCTGCTCGCATTGGCTTTCCTGCGGGCAGACGCGCCCGCATATGGCGGGCAGAGAGCTTGTGCGCGCGATGATTTCGTATGCCTTTTTGTTGTCGCCCTTGGCGACCTCGCACACAAAGCCGGGGATATCAATCTCGACCGGGCAGCCCTTTATGCACGGCTTGTGCTTGCAGTTCAGGCAGCGCGCGGCCTCGTCCAGCGCTTGCTCGTCGGAATAGCCGAGCGCGACCTCATCGAAGTTACCGTTGCGGATATCGGGCTCCTGCACCGGCATATCGTTTTTTATCAAAGACATATTAGCCATTTGCGCCCGCCCCCTTAAGAAGATTACAGACCTTTTCGTGCTCGCGGCGCTCGATATCGGCATACTGCCTGCTGCGCTCGATGGCCTCGTCAAAGTCGATGAGATGTCCGTCGAAATCAGGCCCGTCGACGCAGGCGAACTTTGTCTCGCCGCCGACCGTCAGGCGGCAGCAACCGCACATGCCCGTGCCGTCTATCATTATCGGGTTCATGCTGGCCACTGTCGGTATATCGTATTGCTTTGTCAGGCGGCAGACGAACTTCATCATCACAAGCGGGCCGATGGTTATGACCTCGTCATATTTTTCGCCGCCGTCGATAAGCGCCTTCAGCGCGTCCGTCACAAGGCCTTTTTCGCCCCATGTGCCGTCGTCCGACATCTTTATGTGCCGCGTGCTGTTCGCCGTGAACTCATCCTCAAGAATCACAAGGCCCTTCTCGCGGAAGCCTGTGATGGCGTGAACCTCGCACCCAAGCTCGTGCAATCTTTTCGCCACGGGGAACGCAATGGCGCACCCGACGCCGCCGCCGACGACCGCAACCTTTTTAAGCCCGTCTGTGTGTGTGGCAACACCCAACGGCCCGACAAACGCGTAAAGGCTGTCGCCCTGCTTCATCGAATCAAGAAGCTGTGTCGTCGCGCCGACTATCTGATATATGATGGTTACAGTGCCCTTTTCGCGGTCGTAATCGGCGACTGTCAGCGGGATCCTCTCCCCGCCCTCCCTGGCTATCAGAATGATAAACTGACCCGGCTGGGCTTTCCTCGCGACGGCCGGCGCCTCTATCTCCATCAGTGTAACTGTGGGATTAAGCGACTTTTTCTTAATGATTTTGTACAAATCCCGCTCCTCCTTATATCTAAGCCTTTAAGCCTGATTTCCCCCCTGCGGTGCATCCGGCACAACCCGTGCCCCAAAACAATGCCGCACATGGCAGCGTCTAATGACCAACAGCTAAATTATATCTGATTATCTGTTCAAATGCAAGAAATACTTGCCTTCTAACCCTGATATGACACAATAATTCAGCGTTTTGAACCATATATCACCATTTTTCACTTCATGTGCCCAAAGGGTGTGGAAAAGCGGCGCCGAAAACGACGCCGCCATAAACATATTGCAGGTAAAGCTCCTCGGCTTACACGGGCGACACTAGGCCTGCCATCATAAGCTGGGTCAGTTCAAGCTCGCTGTCGAACGACATCGGCGTATTTTGCCCGTCCCAAAAAATATGCCCCTGCCAGCTCGTATTCTGCCTTGTCAGCACGCGCAGCGTAAATGTGGCAAGCTCGCCCTTGGCGGCGTTAACGGTATCCTCGGCCATTCCGGTGCCGGTAACGGCCTGAAGAACCTTGTCATCCCCCTCGGCGCCGGCCTTGACTTTAAACTGCCTCTTGCGCTGAAACGACTGCGGGAAGTTCTGCTCGTCCATCACGCCTTCCATCAAAAGCAGAAACTCGCTGATATCATTAAACTCAAGCGGCTCCGCCAGCCTCATGCTGAACACCCGGCCTCCGATTTTCCCGGCCTTGGCGGTGTCTATACACACTCTAAGTGACGATTCCTTATAGCCATATCCGTTTATTTTACGCGGCGGCATATTACCAGTCCTTTCGTTAAGCTACTGTCGGCGCTGGGTGCAACGCCCGGACAGGACGGGGCGGCGGTGTCAGGTGACGCTTTTTTCAAACGCGATTGTTGCCGGCTCCTGCTCGGTGCGCTCGGCTTGGTTCTTTTGGTCCGCGCGTGAGCTGTCGTTGTTCGCCAGAACGACATCAAGCGGCTGTATGCGGCAGACGAGGCGCATTTTTCGGTATCTGTAGTGCCGTCCGAACGCGTTTTTGATGCGCTCGGCGACCATAATGCTGTCCTCATAGTTGGCCCTGGGTAGCATAATCAAATACTGCGCGCCGCTGTACCTCGTGATGATATCGACGCGTCGCAGGCTGTCGCGCGCGTCGCACAGCAGCTGCTCCATCGCGTTTGACAGCGTGTTCAGGTCTACGCCGTCACTGTCCCTGCCGGATAACGTGAACAGCAGCACATGGATGCTGACGCCGGTTCTGCTGGCAAGGCGGCTCGCCATGCGGTACGCCTCGCGGAAGAACCCGAACTCGCACACAAACGCGCCGGGCGTAAACTCCTCGCGAAGGCTTTTTTGTATGACACTCAGGTCGGTCTCAAGCGTTTTTTGCACATTCATTATCTTGCTGTACAGGTCACGAAGCTCCTGCGATGGGTGAACGCCGAGGTTGCGGTACAGAAAGTCTGTAGCGCGCTCGTAATGGCTGAGCGCCGCGGCATGCTTCCCCTGCGCCACCATAGCGCGCAGCAGAAGCGTGTGCAGCTGCTCGTCATATGTATCTATCTGTATGGCTTTAAGACACACCTCGGCCATTTCCTCAAACCGTCCGGCGTTTTGCAGCAGCGTCGCAAACTCCTTGATGGCGGTGAGGTACAGCGCGTGGTAGTGTGTCTTGAACGATATCGTCCACAGCTGGCTGGACAGCTTTGGCAAAAAGTCTCCCCTGTACAGCTCCGCTATATGACGGTATATCTCTATGCGTTCCTCATCCTGACGGTTCGGGTTTGACGCTTCGCGGCATTTTTTCTCAAACTCTTCAACGTCGACAATACATTCGACATCGCGGTTCCACGCGTACGAGCTGTATCGCGAGACGATGAGATGCAGTTCTTCGCCGAACACCGACGCAATCATCTTGCGTATGCGGAAGAACAGAGTTTTAAGCGCGCTTAGCGGATTGCCCTCCATATCGTCGGGCCACAGCATCTCGACAAACTCGGCCTGCGGAATACTGCGGTTGCGGTGTACTATGATATAAGTCAGCAAATTCCACAGCTTCATCGACCTGTTTAATCCGTCGTTAAGCACCTCGTCACCGAAGCGAAGTTCAAAACCACCCAAGAACGAAACATAGGCGACCTTACGTGTTTCATTTGCCCTAGGCACCATATCAGGTAACACCAATTCACCCCCTGATTATTGTAATTGTGCTGTTAAGGTTACAATTGTAGATTCATTATATATATTTTATCGCATTTTTTCAAATAATTTGTACTGAGATTTGAAGAAAATATGCAAAAAAGACCTTGAAAATTGTTAAAATTAACATTTTACAAAAAAATGTAACCATATCGTAACCAAAAGCCCATCATCCTGTGTTTTATTCTGCGAAACACACAAGATGTAAAATCACCAAAACAAGTGAATAAATTCTAAATTTGTACCAAAAAGGTCTTGACTTTGACGTTACGTCAAGGTGTATGATGGTTTCGCAGGGTAAAACGGAGGTGACTAAATGGAGTATTCAATTGACAGCCTGGCAAAGCTGGCCGGCGTGACATCCCGCACGCTGCGCTATTACCATCAAATCGGTTTGCTTGCGCCGCTGCGCACATCGTCCGCCGGCTACCGCATTTACGGCCCGCAGCAAGTCGACGAACTGCAGCAGATTCTGTTTTACCGCGCGCTGGGGATGGAGCTTGGCGACATAAAAAGCCTGCTGCGCTCTCCGGGTTTCGACAGCTCGTCGGCACTGCGCCGGCATCTGGCGCTGCTTTTGCGCAAGCGGGACGATATCAGCCGTCTTATCGACACTGTAGAAAAGACAATTAAACATCAGGAGGGTGAAATAATCATGACAGACAAGGAAAAGTTTGAGGGCTTTAAAAAGCAGCTCATTGAGGAGAACGAAAAGAAATACGGCGACGAAATACGCGAAAAATACGGTGACAAAACGGTGGATGCCAGCAACGCGCGCATGATGAACCTGACAGAGCAGCAGTATAGCGAGATGCAGGACATCGGGGCGGACATACTGGCGTCACTTCGCGCCGCCGTGACCGTGGGTGAGGTTCCGGCATCAAGCGAGGGGCTGCGAATCGCAAAGCAGCACCGCCGCTGGCTGAACTTCGCGTGGGGGCACTACAGCCCCGAGGCGCACGCCGGCCTGTGCGACATGTATATTGCCGACAGCCGTTTTACCGCGTATTACGACAGCGAATGCCCCGGGTGCGCCGCATTTCTGCGCGATGCAGTAAACGCGATGATTGCGGCGGAGAAGTGAAATCCGTTGCCGGTCAGCGGCAAAATATTTACAAGTAGTATTTATAGAATACAATTATACTATTCACAATCATCATTTCTCCGGCATGACAACACAAAGCCGCCCCGGAACAATCCGGGGCGGCGCTGCATTTGTGCGATAATTACTTGATTTCGACCTTGGCGCCGGCTTCTTCCAGCTTCTTGGCGATGGCCTCGGCCTCGTCCTTCGAAACATTCTCCTTGACCGGCTTCGGGGCGTTGTCGACCAGCTCCTTGGCTTCTTTCAGGCCAAGACCGGTGATTTCGCGCACGACCTTGATGACCTCGATCTTCTTCTCGCCGATAGCGGCAAGAACCGGGGTGAACTCGGTCTTCTCTTCCTCGACGGCGGGGCCTGCCACGGGGCCGGCCATCATAGCCATCGGGGCTGCGGCAGAGACGCCAAACTCCTCTTCAAGAGCCTTGACGAGATCGCTCAGCTCCAGGACGGTAAGCTCCTTCACTTCTTCAACGAGCTTTGTTAATTTTTCGCTAGCCATTGTAATTTTCCTCCAATTTGTAAAAAATTATTCGGCCTGCGTCTCAGCCGTCTCGGCTGCAATCTCGGCCTGCGGCGCGTCGGGCGCGCCTCCCTTTTGCTCGGCAATCGCTTTGATGGCGCGGGCCAGCGCGGCGATGGGGGCGTTCATGGTGCCAAGCACCATTGCGATAAGGATGTCCTTGCTCGGCAGGTCGGCGATACGCTCAATTGTTGCGGCGTCCACCACTTTGCCGTCCACAAAGCCGGCCTTAATCTTGTAGACCTTGGGATGCTTCTTTGCGAAATCGCCGACAATCTTCGACGGCAGCACGGAATCATCCATGCTGATAGCCATAGCCGTCGTGCCGTTAAGCACGGGGTCAAGCTCCTGATAACCGATTTCGTTGACGGCGAACCTGACGAGGGTGTTTTTGACGACCGAATACTCGACGTTATTCTTCCTCATCTCGGCGCGCAGCTTGGTATCGTCCTCGACCGTAATGCCTTTATAGTCGACAAAAACGCCCGACTGGGCTTTCCTGATCTTGTCGGTTAGTGCGGCAACAATGGCCTGCTTTTCGGACAAAACCTTTGCGTTTGGCATGCGTGTTTCACCTCCGTGTATGTTGATACACCAAAATGGAAATGCCCTCACGCCAAAAGACGTGAGGGCATGGAAAATCAATAAAGATACTCCGGCACTCCTCGGCAGGATGGGATACCCCATTTACATTTCTCCTGCGGTCTTCGGTGTGTATACAGCTGTGAGAGCACGCCCGAAATAAACCGGGCGAATTGTATTATATCAGCAGGGCGAGGCCCTGTCAATATCTTTTGCTTACAGATCCATCACCTTTGCGGGGTTGATTTTGACGCCGGGGCCCATTGTGGAGGCTATGACGCACGAGCGCACATACTGGCCCTTTGCGGCAGCCGGCTTCGCCTTGACGATAGCGGCCATCAGCGCGTTAAAGTTCTCCTGCAGCTTCTCGGAGCCGAACGAAACCTTGCCCAGCGGGCAGTGGATTATGTTCGTCTTGTCCAGCCTGTACTCGATGCGTCCGGCCTTGCTGTCCGCAATGGCCTGGGCGACGTTCGGCGTCACAGTGCCGGCCTTCGGGTTGGGCATAAGGCCCTTCGGGCCGAGTATCTTGCCAAGGCGTCCGACGACGCCCATCATATCGGGCGTGGCGATGACGACCTCGTAGTCAAAAAAGTTTTCGGCTGTAATTTTCTGCACCATGTCCTCGGCGCCGACATACTCGGCTCCGGCGGCCTCGGCCTCCTTGGCCTTGTCGCCCTTTGCGAAGACGAGTACGCGCACCTTTTTGCCGGTGCCGTTGGGCAGAACAAGCGCGCCGCGCACCTGCTGGTCGGCATGGCGCGAGTCTACGCCCAGCTTGACGTGGATTTCGACGGTCTCGTCGAACTTGGCCTTCGCCGTCGTCAGCATCGTCTCGATGCCCTCGAGCGGGTCATGCAGCTTTGTTTTGTCAAATGTTTTTGTGCTCTCTATATAGTTTTTACCTTTGCGCATGTTTTCTTCCTCCTTATAGTGGTTGTTCGGATATCCCGGGGCGCGCGGGCCCCATGATCCACCCACATTCGGCCGGGGCGAAACCGGCCGGCCGCCGCGGCGGCCTGTATGGCCGGGTCCCCCGGCCAAAGGCCCTTGCGGGCCGAAAAACTATTCCTCTACAGTTATGCCCATGCTGCGGGCTGTGCCGGCGACCATGCTCATAGCGGCTTCGATGCTTGCGGCGTTGAGGTCGGGCATCTTCAGCTCGGCTATCCTGCGCTGGTCGGCCTTGCTAAGCTTGGCGACCTTCGTCTTGTTCGGCACGCCAGATGCCTTTGCCAGGCCGCACGCTTTTTTGATGAGCACCGCGGCGGGAGGTGTCTTTGTGATAAACGAGAAGCTGCGGTCGCCGTAAACCGTGATGACAACCGGGATAATCAGGTCGCCCTCATTTTTTGTGCGCTCGTTGAACTCCTTCGTGAACTGCATGATGTTGACGCCGTGCTGGCCGAGAGCCGGGCCTACAGGGGGCGCCGGGGTGGCTTTGCCGGCCGGGATTTGAAGCTTAATCATTCCTGTAATTTTCTGTGCCATTTTTCTAACCTCCAAAATTGTGGTAAAATGAGTAGTCTTTCATACTCTCCCACGTCGCGCCGGTGCGGTAGCGCCGGCTGTGGACTTTTATAGCCCGCTTCGCGGGCATACGCGACTTTTCAGTTGCCCAAAGAAGCAACTTGGCCGAACCTCAGCTCGACCGGGGTCTCCCTGCCGAACATCGACACCGTCACCTTGACGGTCTTGCCGGCAAAGTCGATTTCGTCGACGACGCCGATAAAACCCTCAAGCGGGCCGTCGATGACCTTCACGCTGTCTCCGACCTGGTACGACAGCTTGATTTCAATCTTCTCGACTCCCAGCGCGGCGACTTCCTCTTCGGTCAGCGCCACAGGCTTGCTGCCCGGGCCGACAAAGCTTGTTACGCCGCGCGTGTTGCGCACGACATACCAGCTGTCGTCCGTCATGTGCATCTTTATCAGCACATAGCCGGGGAAGAGCTTGCGCTCGACCTCTTTAATTGTGTTGTCGTCCTTGACCTCCTGAACCGTCTCCATAGGCACGCGGATATCGAAGATCAGCTCTTCGAGGTGGCGGTTTTCGACGGTTTTCTGTATGGTGGCCGCAACTTTATTCTCGTAACCGGAATATGTGTGAACCACATACCATTTTCCTTCCTCAGGCATCACATACCCCTTTTAAGAGACGATACGTGCGAGAAAATCGCGCGCGAAACCAAACGTCGTGTCGAGAAGCGCGACAAACGCGCTGACGATTATCACCATGACAATGACGACGATTGTGTTGTTTACAACTTGCTTTCTTGTCGGCCAAATGACCTTTTTCGCCTCGGAACGCAGCTCTCGGAACCATTTGGTTATGCGGCTGCCCAGCCCGGGCTTTTTGTTTGCCTTTTTGACCGCCTTATCACTGTCTTTTTTTGCGGGAACAGCGCTTTTCTTTTCAGCCTCGGCCACGGCTTCGCCGGCGGCGAGGGCCTCGTTTTCAAGCTCCTGATCTTCTATCCGCGTGTTATCCTTTTCCGACATAAGCTACACCTCTTTCTTCCTGTTGCTTACTTGGTCTCGCGGTGGAGTGTGTGCTTCCTGCAGAAACGGCAGTATTTGTTCATCTCCAGACGGTCGGGTGAGTTCTTCTTGTTCTTTTTCGTGTCGTAGTTTCTCTGCTTGCACTCTGTGCAGGCGAGTGTGATCTTCACACGCATTTTCGGCGCCTCCTTCATAAATTAGCCGCACTTGTACCGGATATTTGCACGGCCAGAATGCCTCCCTGAACAGGACATAAAAAAAAGACCTGACAGGTAACATCATACTAACACACCCGGCTTGTCAGGTCAAGCTTTTTCTAAGAAATATTGTAAAAAACCGCTGTATATGCCATAATCATTATATGCAAAACACATAAAAAGTTCAAGATACGAGATATTGTATACCTCGCGCCTTCAAGGCACAAAATATAACATTAGTTCATGGAGGGACCATATGACAGCAGCCGTAATGGACATAGCCCTGGCAAAAACTCTGCTGCCCAAACGCCGCCCCGGCGGCGCGAAATGGGATTTCGGCCGGCTGCTGTGCGTCAGCGGCAGCGCAAGCATGCCGGGCGCCGCCGCGCTGTGCTGCATGGCGGCCTCGCGAAGCGGCGTTGGGCTCGTTCGCGCGGCGTCGGTGGGTTCGGTGCTGGCCGCCGTTGCCGCAAACTCACCCGAATGCACGCAAGCGCCGATGCCAACCGGCAGCGGCGGAGGTATTTCAAGCGGCGCGCTTCCTGTGCTGGCCGCCGAAGCGGCGCGCGCCACGGCTGTTGTCATCGGCCCCGGGCTTGGCATTGACGACGACACGCGCGAGCTTGTGCGCGGCATGACGGGCTGCGGCTCGCCGCTTGTTCTCGACGCCGACGCGCTGAACATCATCGCCCGGATGCCGGACATTCGCTTTGCGCCGGATACGATAATCACGCCTCACATCGTCGAGCTGTCTCGCCTCAGCGGCCTTGGCACGGGCGAGATTGCGGCATCTCCGCTTAAAGCGGCATCGGATTTTGCCGTGCGCCGCGGCGTCACCGTCGTCCTTAAGGGCCCGGCCAGCTTCATCGCCGCGCCGGACGGGCGCGCGATGGTCAACATCCGCGACAACACCGGTCTTGGCAAAGGCGGCAGCGGCGATGTCCTCGCCGGGCTCATCGGCGGCCTGCTGGCGCAGAACGCGCCGGCGTTCGAGGCCGCGGCCTGCGGTGTGTATCTGCACAGCCTGGCGGGCGCGCTTGCCCGGCGGGATTTGGGCGCATACGCCATGACGCCGCGCGACGTCATCGAGCGCCTGCCCGAGGCGTTTACGCAGGTATCCGGCGAATAATCGCGCGCTTTCCGCCAAAAATAACCGTGCGCCGGCTTTTGCGGCGCAAAGGCTGAACGCGGGGTGATGGCGTGCAAAGCAAAATAAAATACGCCCTTTCGGGCGCTGCCGCGGGGATAATAAACGGCGCGCTGGGCGCCGGCGGCGGCGTTGTGCTCGTTCCGCTGCTGCTGGGCTTTGTGCGCACGGACGACAAGCGGGCGTTCGCGACATCGGTTTTCATCATGCTGCCGATATCGGCCGTGTCGGCCGCAGTATACTTCATCTGCGGCAGGCTGGATTTTATGCAGGCGCTGCCGTACCTCATCGGCGGGCTGGCCGGCGGAATCATCGCCGGAAAATATTTCCGCGACATGCCTGTGCTGTGGCTGAGGCGGCTGTTTGGCGCGGTGCTTATTATCGGCGGCATAAGGGCGGTGCTGTTTAAATGAGCTTTATCATCGCCTGCCTCGCCGGGCTGGCCACCGGTGTGCTTACCGGCGCCGGGATTGGCGGCGGCACGCTGCTTGTGCTGTATCTTACGGCGCTTGGCGGCGTCAGTCAGGCCGCGGCGCAGGGAATAAATCTGCTGTATTTTTTGGCCTCGGCCCCCCCGGCGCTTGCCGGGCACATAAAAAACCGGCTTATCGAAGTAAAAGGCGGCCTGATCGCGGCGCTGTGCGGCAGCGTCTGCGCGTTTGCGTCCGCCATGCTCACCCGCTCGCTTGACGATACGGTTTTCCGCCGCGTTTTTGGTGTGCTGTTCCTGATTGTCGGCGTCAAGGAGCTGTTTGCCAAGCGTAAAACGCGCGGCTGACGCGCCGGGCTACCTTGCTCCGCGGTTTAAAAAATCCAGATAGTTTTGCAGAATAACCGCCGCCGCCACCGCGTCGATTTTCGCGCGCTGCCTGCCGCGCTTTTGCCCCATATCGCTAAGCGCGCGCCCTGCCGTAACCGAGCTGCCGCGCTCATCCCAATATACGATATCTACACCCAGCTTCTTGGCAAGCGCGTCGCCGAACTGCCGCGTCTTGAGCGCGCGCGGCCCCTCGCTGCCGTCCATATTTTTCGGCAGCCCAAGCACGGCGCGCTGCGCGTTTTCGGCGATGTACAGCTTTTTTATCTCCTCGGTAAGGGGGCCCCACGAGCCCTGATGTATTGTCAGGCGGTATCCAGCCAGCGTGCCGCCGGGGTCGGAAAACGCGACGCCGGTGCGCGCGTCGCCGTAGTCAATCGCCATGATTTTCATGTGTATTCCTCCGTGATACTTCCGTCATTTACACGGATTATATCACAAAAAAAACAAAAAAACATCTTGACAGCGCCAAATCACGGCGTTATAATGACCCCAATATCAAAAAGCGCTGACGGAGAGAAAAGCGCTGTCAAGCCGGCAGCCCGGTGACGGGCAACCAGAGATTCTGCGGGTGGTGCGAGCAGAAGCCGTGACACAGCGTGTAAATACACTCCCGAGCTGGCCGGCTGAAACGCTGAGGCGTCAGGCAGGCACGGTTGCCCCCGTTACAGGGCTGGGGTTGTTGGACCTGAATGAGTGACGGCTTTGCCGTAATAAGGGTGGTACCGCGGAAGTTTCGCTTTCGTCCCTTGGACAGTTATTTGTCCATGTGGATGAGGGCGTTTTTTATTCCCCCTTCCGTGGGCGCCTGTCCTCCAACAACAAAACGAATGGAGGAAAAATTATGAAAACCACAAACGGCATCCCGTCAAAAATCACACTGTTCTCCGGCGAAAACATCCCGCTGGAAATGCACAAGGCGCGCATCGTGCAAAAGCTCAGCCTCGCCCCCGTGCAGCGCAGGCTGGAGGCCATTCAGCAGGCGGGCAACAACACATTCCTGCTGCGCAACAGCGATGTCTTCCTTGACATGCTTACCGACAGCGGCACGAACGCGATGAGCGACATGCAGCTTGCCGCGATGATGCAGGCCGACGACAGCTATGCCGGGTCGGAGACATTTTTCCGCCTTGAGGCGACACTGCGCGAGTTCTTCAGCAAAAAATACTTCCTGCCCGCGCATCAGGGCCGCGCGTGCGAAAATATCATTTCGCAGACACTTGTGACGCCGGGCAGCGTGGCAATAATGAACTACCACTTTACAACAGCCAAGGCGCACATCACCTCAAACGGCGGCGAGGTCGTCGAGGTCGTGCGCGAGTCCGCGCTTGACGCCATGTGGGAGGACCCGTTTAAGGGCGATGTCGACATGGACGCGCTGCGCTGCGCCGTCTCAGAGGCCGGCAAAAACAATATATCGTTTGTGCGCATCGAGGCCGGCACGAACCTGATAGGCGGCCAGCCTGTCTCGCTGCGGTCGATGAGGGAGGTCGCGGCTTTCTGCCGCGAACAGGGGCTGACAACCGTGCTTGACGCAAGCCTGCTGGCCGACAACCTGTTCTTTATCAAAACGCGCGAGGCGGAATGCTTCGGGCGCGATACCGCCGACATCGTACGCGAAATCGGGTCGCTGTTCGACGTCATATACTTCTCGGCGCGCAAGCTAGGCTGCGCCAAGGGCGGCGGCATATGCACATCCGACGAGACGCTGGCCGCAAAGATGCGCGTGCTTGTGCCGAAGTACGAGGGATTCCTGACATACGGCGGCATGTCTGTGCGCGAGATGGAGGCTCTGAATATCGGCATTAACGAGACGCTCGACCTCGATGTTATCTCGCAGACGCCGATATTCGTACAGGCGATGAGCGACGAGCTGGAAAAACTCGGCGTGCCGGTCGTCCGCCCGGCCGGCGGCCTCGGCTGCCATATCGACGCCATGCGCTTTGTGCCTCACATCCCGCAGGACCAGTATCCGGCGGGCGCGCTCGCCTCGGCGCTGTTCATCGTCAGCGGCGTGCGGGGGATGGAGCGCGGTACGCTGTCCGAGCAGCGCAACCCCGACGGCAGCGAGCATTTTGCCAAGATGGAGCTTGTGCGCCTTGCGCTGCCCAAGCGGGTGTTCACGCTAAGCCAAATCAAGTTCGCGGCCGACCGCGTGGCGTGGCTGCACAGGAACCGCCATATGATCGGCGGCCTGACCTTCACCGAGGAGCCCGAGGTGCTTCGCTTCTTCCTTGGCAAGCTGACGCAGGTCGGCACATGGCAGCAGCAGCTTGCCGAAAAGTTCCTGCAGGATATGCCGAACGGCCTGTGAGTGTCCCTCTCTTGTGATATATTCGGCAAAGCGCCGGCCGTGTATGCCTGTACCGGCTTGCGCTTTGCCGCAATTATTGATACAATCAGGCCGGCGGCAGCTGCTGTTATATATAAGGTAATGCCGCGCAAAATCAGCCTGGGGGTGATAAATTGCAGCGCTTCACGTTCGCGGACGCCGCTCTTGACATCGTTATGCCGCTTATAACGCGGCATGCCGCAAGCCTGTCTTCGCCGTGGGATTCGTATTTCGAGGGCGAGGTACTCGGCGCCAGACATATCGCCGTGCGCCGCGGCGATGACATAGCCGGGTATGTCGGCCTGGACGGCGACAGACTGGTTGCGTTTTTTATCGCGCCGCCGCACTACCGCCACGCGCCGGATATTCTGGAATGCGCCGTGGCCGAGTACGGCATATCGCGCGCCCTTGTGCTGACAAACGACCCGCTGTTTTGCTCGCTTATCGCCGAGTGGGAGTGCCATATTACCACTCGCAACGCCTGCCTGTTTATTGACGGCGCTGCCGTGCCGAAGCCGTCTTCTCCTTTTGAACGCCCGGCATTCCGTCCGGCCGAAGAGGGCGACATTGATTCCGTCATTGCCGCGACGGGTGATTTTTTTGACAGGCCTGCTGAATATGTGCTGCAAAATATGATATTTCTTCTGGAAAGCGGCGGCGAACTGCTCGGCTGCGGCATAATCGAGCCGGGACGGATAAGCGCGGACTGCGCGTCAATAGGCATGATAACCGCTATGCCCCACCGCCGAAAGGGCGTCGCCGCGCTGATGCTGTGGCACCTTAAAGAGCTGTGCTTTAAGCGCGGCCTAAGGCCGATAGCAGGGTGCTGGTATTACAATTCGCTGTCGCGTAAATCGCTGGAAAATGCCGGTATGCTCGCCGCCGGAAAAGCCTTTACAGTTGAGCTTGTTGAAAAAAATCCCCTTCCGCTGCGCACCGGCAACCCGCCCGGCGAGGATGTGTAACAATACGAAGGCCGCGCGCATTTACCGAGGCCCATGCGCGGCAGAGGGGGTAAAATGAACGTAGAGATAATTCCGGCAACCATGCGGGACGCAGAAGCATTGGTTGCGATTCAGCAAAAGGCCTTTAAGCGGCTATATGATATTTATCATGACGAGGGCAGCCCCTATTTGCGCGGAGAGGATGAGATTGCCGCCTGGCTTGACCGTCCAAACTGGCACGTGTATAAAATCCATGCCGACAGCAGGCTTTGCGGCGGGGTTTCCTTCTGCGAGCGAAACGGAATGCCGGGGGCTTATTATCTTGCCCGAATATACATCTTGCCCGAATTACAGGGGAACGGCATTGCCGGCACGGCAATTTTAATGTGCGAGCGCACGGTTTCAAACGCCGGCAGCTGGACATTGGACTTCCCTGCCGACCAAAACGCAAACCGAAGGTGTTATCAAAAAGCCGGATACACGGAAACCGGAGAAAAAAGGGAGCAGAGCGGCGGGGCAATCACACTGGCGTATATGGAAAAGAAAATCAACCCGCCGGTATAGGCATTTTCTTCGGCTAAAGCGGCGGGACGGGCCTTTGCCCCGTGCCGTTTTTCTCGGCTTTCGCGGAATATATCGTGTATTACACCCTCTGAATCAACAGATTCAGAGGGTGCTTCTTTATGTCTTTATTTGACCGAAATCACGCCCTGCGGCCTTATGCATCTCACCCTGCAGCGCCAGGTTTACCGTGTCGCAGGCAGCCCGAAGTGCATGGCAAGCGCCTCAAGCGTCTGCTCGCGCGTGTCGCCGTCACCCTCCTGCCTGTGTATGGTGAAAAAGCCGCTGCCCGCCCACTCGTCATTCTGTCTGCGGTTTATTTTTGCCACGCCGGCAAGGAAGCTTGCCATTACCCTTTCGGGGTCATCCGTCAGCATTATCTGCCGCTTTAGGAACGCCTTGTCGCTGTCGTCACGGTCGAAGAAATGCCGCACCGACATCGAGCGCGGTGACAGCATTACCGCCACCTGATTATAATCCGCCACGCGCCGCAGCACGTCGGGCGGCAGGTTTGTGTCCACAATCACCCTTTGCGAGCGGGCGATGCTTATCAGATGCGTTATTTCGAACTCGACAAGCTCCCGCGAGCAGTTTTCTATAAAGGCGTCATATTCGTCCGGCGGGCGGCTCACAAAGCTGCGCCAGTCGCTCATCGTCTCAAAATAGTTCAGGTTGGGGTAACGCCCGGCGTCCGCAATGCCGGGCGGCACGCAGTCATAATTTTCTCCGCAGCATACCATATTAAAGCGCGCTGCAATCAGCTTGACCATTGTAGACTTGCCGGCGTATGACGTGCCGTTTATAAACAGCACGTTTTTAAGGTGATGCTTTATCAGGCGATCATTTATTTCCATATTCCGCCGCTAGTCCAGCCTGCTCACTTCAATGCGCAGCAGGCCATCGGCGTAATCAACGCGCGCCTCGTCCACCATCATGCCGGCCAGCGTCAGCTCCCCCGCGCTTTGAAGCTCTCCCCCCAGCGCCCAGTAGCTCTCTTCCACATGGCGCTGGCGCGGGCAGGACAGCTGCTCGCGCAGCAGGTCAACATCCATGTCGTCCAGCCCCGGGGCGGCTGCCGTAATATCGATAATCCATTTGCCGCCTGCGCGGTACAGGCGCGCCGCGATGTCCAGCGCGTCTTTCGTGTGGCAATATGTGATTATTTCATTCATCACACGCAGGTTTTTTTCGAATATATACCTCATTTTTTACCTCTTTTACTCTTTTGCGCGCCTCAGCGCCACGATGAGCGGCACGAGGAACATCGCCACAAAACCGCCCGCAAATCCGTTGTTGTACAGGTTAAGTCCGTTGCTCAGGTACCCGGCGTGAATTACAATATTGACATGCAGAAAACCCGCGACGATACCCCAGACTATGCCGAACTGCCCGGCAATCGGCGCAAGGCCGGTAGAAAACAGCACTGCGAGAATATTGCCGGGCGCCGTCGGGTCCCAGACATTCAGATAGGTGGACAGCACCGCCCCGACGAGTATGGGCACGACATTGCGCAGATGCTTGCCAAAGCAGCCGAACGCGATTATCGTCAGCACGCCGCCCATCGTCGGCCCGTTCAGGTCGGCGCCGAGAACAAGCACAAGCGTTGTCGCAAGTATCCCTAAAATGCCCATATTAATGTAGGCGCTGTACCCGAACTGGGCATAGAAGTCCGACACAAGCCGCCCCGGCACAAGCATAATTCGGCGCAGCACTTCTATCTGCCCGCTGCCCGAGCGCTTGCTGAACCCGGCGGCGATAAGCACGACGCTAAGAAAATACAGCAGCAACGCCATCGGCGTGTTATATCCCGTGCCCCACAGCGTCTCGGTTTGGAACTGAATGTTGAGGCTTTTGAGTATCGACACAAAAAACATGGCAATCAGCCCGCCGGCGAAGCCCATGTTGTAAAGCGAATATCCGTCGTGGACACGCACGAGAAACGACGCGAGCGCGGGGAAAATAAACCCGGCCAGCACGCCAAGCGCGACGCCGAGCACAAGCCCGGGCACGCGCGGCATATTTGGCAAAAAGCTTATTTCGGACACGACAGGGCACAGCGTCGCCACAAGCAGCGCCGCCAGCGAAAACGCCGAAAACTCAACCTTTTGAACCCTGGCATACAGCCAGACACCCGCCATAAGCGGCCACATGTTGAATATATTCTTGCCAAACAGGCCAAAGCCCAGCGTCATCCACAGCGCCATAATAATTGCGCCGTACGGCTTTACTCCGGCGCGCATCATCATAAGCATTGCAAACGCGCCGGTTATCGCGGCGCTCACCAGCATCGCGCCCGGGCCGCCAACATGCATATAATCGGTGATAAGTATACTGCGCGACGTCACGATTTTAAGCATGCCGCCGAATATTTCGCCCGGTGTGCTGAGAACAAACGCCATGACGGTGAACGCGGCAATAGCGACGGTGAACAACCGGTACTCCGGGTAGTATATCATCTTCTTTCGTTTTTCCATTGCATCCCCCTCACAAAATTACAGTCGGGCGCTAAAAATGCCCTTTACCTGATAAAAAAACAGCTGTACAATATCAACAAGGCGCGAAACAGGCCAAAAGCCCGACGCGCCATAATTACCGGAGGAAGGCCGGGCGGTATTCGCCCGAACGGTTGCATCATGGAATACGGCATCTCATTTACATCTCTGCGGGATTTTGACGGTATATATCCCCTGTTTGCCCAGCTGTGGCCAAACGCCGGGCCAAAGGATTATGACGCGATGCGCCGCACAACAGAGCGCATTATCGCCCGGCCGGACGAGTTCTCGCTTGTCGCAAAATCGGGCGATGACGTAATAGGCTTTGTGTCGTGCTCCGTTGTCTCCAGCCCGTGGCACTGCGGCACAAAATGCTGCCTTACGGCGATGGTCGTCGATTCGAACTGCCGCGGCGCCGGCGTGGGCGCGGCGCTTGTCGGCGCCGTGCGAAGCGAGGCAAAAGCGCGCGGATGCGCCGGGCTTGAGCTTGAGTCGTCCTTCCACCGCACCGGCGCGCACGCCTTTTACGAACGCGCCGGCTTCACGCGGTTTGCCTATACATTCCGGATGGATATCAGTTGATATAGTTCGACCAGCTCATGGCCTCCTGATAGCATTCGCTCAGTCCGTCCTGAAAAATATCCAGCGAGTACGCCAGCGCCAGCGCTTCATTCCACTCTCCGCGCTCGTATGTTGTAACAAGCTTAAACAGCGGCATCAGCCTGCCCGTCCCCTCAATAAGCGGCTCGCTTATCGACGGCGACATCGCTGTGCGCCTGACGACCTCCTCTATTGATATCCGCATAATGGCCGGCATGTACGACATCAACCCCAGCATAAACAGGTCGTCGCTGTCGGCGCTCATTCCGGCAAACGGGGCGATAAGCTCCATAAACCGCGCCCTTGTCAGCGACGCATGTATCAGCTCCTCCGGCTGGCCGTCAGACAGCTCCGCCAGCGAGACGAGCATGACCCATTTTTTCACCTCTATCTCTCCCAGTATGGCAAGCGCCTGCTTGACATTGCTCACCGTGTAGCGCATACCGAAAAACGCCGAGTTTATCACGCGCAGCAGCCTGTAGGACAGCGATACGTCCTTCATAATCGTCCGCGACACCGCTTCAAAGTCCAGCCGCTCCTGAAACACCTGGTTTATCAGCCGCACGCAGTTGCTCTTAAGCGGCGACAAATCGGCCTCGTTCGACTCTATAATGCTCGGCTTGCTGAAATAGTTGCCCTGAAACAGCTTGATACCCATCTCTCTTGCCCTGTAAAAGCCCTCATAGCTCTCCACCTTGTCGGCCAGCATCACAACCGGGCCTTTTTTAAGGCTGGATATCGCCTGGCGGATATTCGGCGCCAGCTCCAGCGAAAAATCTATCTTGACTATATCCGCGGTGTGCAGAAACGGCGCGCGCTGCGGCTCTCCGGCGTAGCGGTCAAGCGCAATCAAATACCCCTTGCCGCGCAGCTCGGCGCACGCTTCAAGCAGCTCGGGCGTCGGCAGCGCCGTGCCGGGCACCTCGACTACAAGTATATCGCTGGGCAGCAGCGTCGGCACCTGGCTGACAATTAACTTCTCGGTGAAGTTGATAAACGCCCGCCTGCCGCCGGTTATTTTTTCTATGCCTATCTTGTGGAAGCAGTTTGCAATCGTCTCGGACGATGCCGTGTCGTCATCCTCTCCGTCATATTTCTGGCTCTCCGGCCTGTCACGATAATACAGTTCATACCCGAACAGCTTTGACATATCGGTGAATATCGGCTGTCTTGCAACATGTGTCCCCATATGCTGGCCCCTCCAGTTAACGCCGCTGTGCGGCAGACATTTCTGAATCTGCGGATATACTTATAGATACTATATCAGATTTTTCTCGTTTTGTATCGTTATTTATGTCACATTTATCAAAAAACATAATTATTGCTATTATCTTTTTTCCCCGGCAGGTTCGCGTATCGTAACGGTGCTTTGCGGTGTCTTTTGTTCGGCTTTTGACGTTCATTTTTTTACTGATTGTGCAGACAAGCATGTTTTTTTGTGTTATACTTAATTTACTTGTTAAAACTACTATGCTAATAATAAAACGGAGTGTGATTTTTAATGCAATACCGTAAATACGGCAAACAAAACTTTGACGTCTCTCTCTTCGGCGTCGGATGCATGAGGCTGCCGCGCAAGATAGAGGACGGCAAGGCCGAGGTCGACCGCGAGCAGGCATACGAGCTGCTTCGCTACGCCGCGACACACGGGGTAAATTACTTCGACACGGCGTTTTCGTACCACAACTCCACAAGCGAGGAGGTCCTTGGCGAGGCGCTTGAAGGCGCGCTGCGCAAGACCGTCAAAATCGCCACAAAGCAGCCGTTCGGTGTGATGAAAACCCAGGGCGACATCCGCCGCAACCTCGAATCCACACTTAAGAAGCTACGCACAGACTATATCGACGTCTATCTGATACACAACATCGGCGCCGCGACCTGGCCGGACATAAAGCAGCGCAACATCATCGAGGAATATGAAAAATTCCGCGCCGAGGGGCTCATCGGCACAATCGGCTTTTCGTTCCACGGCAATTATGCCACATTCAAAGATATACTCGACTACTACGACTGGGGCATGTGCCAGACACAGCAGAACCTGCTGGATATCGATAAAGAGGCGACCGAGCAGGCAATAATCGACGCCGGGAACAAAGGCTGCGCCCTCGTCATCATGGAGCCTCTTCGCGGCGGCGGCCTCGCCTGCGCGCCGCAGCCCGTGCAGCGTATCTACGACGAGCTGCCCGGCCGCACACCGGCGCAGTGGGCTTTCAGGCACATTGTCGACTACCCGCAGGTCAGCACGATATTGAGCGGCGTGACGACGATGGAGCAGCTCAAGCAGAATATCGACACATTTTCGGCGCCCGATTTCGTCCCCGGCTGCGTCACGCCGGGCGAGCGCGATATACTGACCCGCGTCAAGCTGGCGTACGAGTCAATCGTCACCGTGCCGTGCACCGGCTGCGAATACTGCCTGCCCTGCCCCGCCGGCGTAGGCATCCCTAATGTGTTTTCAAAGTATAACGACGGCAACATGTTCGGCGACTTTGCGCAGCCAAAACGCAGCTATATGTTCGCCGTCAACGCCGGGCGCGACGCGTCGAAGTGCGTCAAATGCGGCGTCTGCGTCGACAAATGCCCGCAGCATATCGACATCCCCGAAAAGCTGGCCGTCGCGCATGACGCGCTTAAGGGGTGGATAGAATAACATGCACGAGCTGCATATGTCCGGCAGCCGCGAAACGCGCTGCCGCCGGCTTGTCCGCGCCGTGCGCGACGCTATTGCAGGCGAGAGCGACCTTATCGCGTGCCTCGGCAACATATCGGCGTTCATCGCGGCTTATATCGACGACATAAACTGGGCCGGGTTCTACATACTTCGCGGCGCGCAGCTTGTGCTGGGGCCGTTTCAGGGCAAGCCGGCGTGCACGCGCATAGATATCGGCAGCGGAGTATGCGGCACGGCGGCCGCGCTGCGTCAGGCCGTCATAGTGCCTGATGTTCACGCCTTCCCCGGCCATATCGCGTGCGACACGGCGTCGAACTCCGAAATTGTGCTTCCGCTGCTGTGCGAGGGCGAGCTTTTCGGCGTGCTGGACATCGACAGCCCGACGTTTGACAGATTCGGCGAGCTTGAGCAAGCCTGCCTTGGCGAGGTTGCCGGGTTGATATCGGCATTTTTGCCGGGGGCGCGTTGATGTTTTCTTTTGCGGCTATAATTATTTTTAAATAAACGACCGAAAGGCGGAATGTAATGAATACCGACAACTGTAAGAGCTGGGCAAAGCGCGACAGCGAGGTCATCGCGCCCTTTGCGAGAATCCAGTACTACCCCTTCGTGATGAAAAGCGGCAGCGGCGCAATGGTGGAGGACATGGACGGCAATCAGTTCATCGACATGCTTGCCAGCGCGTCCAGCCAGAACATCGGGCACAGCCACCCTAAAATTATCGCGGCAGTCGAAGCCCAGATGCGCGACTACTCGCAGTACACAAACGCGTACTTCTACAATCCGCGCTCTATCGAGCTCGCCGAGAAGCTGACCGCCATCACCCCCGGCACATTCGCCAAAAAGGTCGCGTTCGGCCTGTCGGGCTCCGATTCCATTGATTGCTGCATCAAGCTGGCGCGCCGCTTCACCGGCCGCAGCAAGATAATCTGCTTCGAGGGCGCGTACCACGGCTCGACATACGGCGCTCTCGCCGTGTCGAACATCAGCCTTAACATGCGGCGCGGCCTTGGCGCCATGCTGCCCGATGTGTATGTTTTTCCGTTCCCCGATGTCGAAAACAACGGCCCCGGTGACGGCGAGCGCTGCCTGAACGAAATCCGCCGCGCGTTTGCGTCATACCTGCCCGCCGATGAGGTCGCGGCCGTGTTCCTCGAGCCGATTCAGGGCGACGGCGGGCTGATAGTTCCGCCGCAGGCGTTTATGACCGGGCTTTACGAGCTGTGCAGGGCCAGCGGCATCCTGTTTGTCGACGACGAGATTCAGCAGGGCTTTATGCGCACCGGAGAGTGGTTTGGCATCGACAATTTCGGCATCGCGCCCGACCTGATTGCCCTTGGCAAATCATGCGGCGGCGGTCTTCCGGTTTCGGCCGTCGTCGGCCGGGCCGAAATATTCGACGCGCTCGGCCCGCCGGCGCATCTGTTCACCATGGGCGGCAACGCCGCGTGCGCCGCCGCCGGCATCGCGAATATAGAGATACTGTCCGAGCCGGGCTTTAAGCAGGATTTGGCGCGCCGCGCCGCGAAGCTGCGCGCAAGGCTTGACGGCCTGATGAAGAAACACAAAATGATGACCAGCATCCACGGCCTTGGCATGTCGCTGGGC
>JAVBMB010000072.1:0-36525 GCA_031552995.1 Oscillospiraceae bacterium | reverse complement strand
CGCCGGGCGGCGCAGGGCTGACTCTACGCGAGGCGGATTCTGACAGCGCCACCGCTCGTTATTCCGTGCGGCGGGCGTAGTAATGCATAAAAAGCGCGGAGGGAATATCATCATTCCGCATTAAAAATGCATTAACAATATTTGTCACAATGCGCCGCAAATATTAAAAGCGCCGCCGCGCAGAATAATGCGCGGGGGTGTTTTTTTGCAGGCAAACGACAAAAACAGCAATGCCGAACAGCAGAAGCAGGCCGAGCTTATTGCCGAGACCGGTTCGGTAACGATAGATACCGGACGCAACAATATCCACTGCCTGACAATAGTCGGGCAGGTCGAAGGTCATCAGATATTGCCGCCGAACAACAAAACCACAAAGTACGAGCATGTAATGCCGCAGCTGGCGGCGATAGAGGAGAGTTCTGATATAGACGGTCTTCTTATACTGCTCAACACGGTCGGCGGGGACATCGAGGCAGGGCTGGCCATAGCCGAGCTGATAGCCGGCATGCACAAGCCGACGGTCTCGCTCATACTTGGCGGCGGGCACTCAATAGGCGTGCCGCTTGCCGTGGCGGCAAAAAAGTGTTTCATCGCGTCAACGGCGTCGATGACGCTTCATCCGGTGCGGCTCAACGGCACAATACTCGGTGTGCCTCAAACGCTGACGTATTTTGAAAAAATACAGGAGCGCATAATAAACTTCATCGTCGAAAACTCAAGAGTTCAGGCCGACGTCTTGCGCGGGCTTATGCTGAAGACGGGAGAATTGCTAAACGACGTCGGAAGCGTTGTATACGGCAAAGACGCAGTCGAATTGGGACTTTGCGACAGTTTAGGCAGCCTGCATGACGCCCTCCAGTGCCTGCACGGCATGATAGAGGAGGGGAGAGCGTGATCTATTCAAACTTGCCGCTCGAGCTGATTTTTCCGGAGGAATACGGCCCGCCGCCGCATGTAAGAAGCGGCGATATCGTAAATGAGCGTCATCACGACTACGACTGGCACGACAGCGTGTTCGGCAGAATGTACCCGGCCGACATGTGGTTTATAATGCCGCCGTATTTTCGCTGACAAAGCGCGGTAGGCAGAGCTGGCGCGTGCCGCCGGCAGGCATATTTACCTGCCGGCGGCCGCCCGCTCAGAATAATAAAGCGTCTCTTGCTAGAAACTTGCATTTTTCTCCGGCATATGATAGAGTATAAAAAATAGGGATGTATGTCCATAATACATATCAGACTGTTATCTGGATTTTTGCCCGGCGAACGGCGCAGCCGACGCGGGCTTTAATAAAGCGGAGTATTTCCGCACAATCATATAATTTATGCGCACCGCCGCAATCAGGCGGCTGTTTTTCATGTGCGCAAAAAGGGAGAAACTATGGCACAAGAACCGGAAAAAAAGCAAAACGAGGCAAAACCTGCCGGCGCGCGGAATAAAAACAATCATCAGCGCCAGTACAGCCGCCGCGGCCGCAAGCCGCAAAACGAGGTTAAAGAGGATGTAAAGCCCGCCAGGCAGGATGAAGCGGCGCAGCAAAAGCCCCGCCCGAAGAAAAATGCCGACCAGCCTGCCGGCGACAAGCCGAAGCGGAATCAGCCCGCGCAAAAACAGACAAACCCGCGTGACGCCGTCGCGCAGGCGGCAAAGCTCGCGGCGTCCGCCGTGCAAAAAGTCGTCACAAAGTCCGACAGCCCGCGCAGCGAAAAACCGGCGCGCAGGCAGGACAAAAAAGCGCAGTCAGAGGGCCCCAGGCTCAAAATCATCCCGCTCGGCGGCCTCAACGAAATCGGGAAGAACATGACGGTTATCGAGTACGAGAACGACATCGTCGTCATCGACTGTGGTATGACATTCCCCGACGACGAGCTGCTCGGCGTCGACCTCGTCATACCCGACACGTCATATCTCGTCAAGAACCTCGACAAGGTGCGCGGCTTTGTCATCACCCACGCGCACGAGGACCATATCGGCGCGCTGCCGTATGTGCTGCGCGACGTAAATGTGCCTATATATTGCACGTCGCTTACGGCGGGGCTTGTCTCGCTGCGCCTCACCGAGCATCGCGCGCTTAAAAAGCCTAAGATTCATGTCAAAAAAGCGGGCGACCGCTTTAAACTCGGCGCGTTCGAAATCGAGATGATTCATGTCAACCACTCTGTGCCCGATTCATGCGCCATCGCCGTAAAAACGCCGGTCGGCACGATAATCGACACGGGCGATTTCAAAATAGACACAACGCCGGTCGACGGAAAGATGATAGACCTCGAGCGTTTCGGCCAGCTCGGCCGTCAGGGTGTGCTGCTGCTGATGTGCGACTCGACGAATGCCGAGCGCGCCGGCTTCACAATGAGCGAGCGCAAAGTCGGCGAGAGCTTCGAGCGCGAGTTCAAAGGCTGCGAAAAGCGCGTCATCATCGCCACATTCGCGTCCAATGTCCACCGCATCCAGCAGATAATCGATGTCGCCGCAAAGTCCGGCCGCAAGGTCGCCGTCACCGGCCGCAGCATGGATAATATACTGAAGGTCGGCGTCGAGCTCGGCTACATCAAGCTGCCCGAAAATACACTTATCGACATTGCCGATATAAAAAAATATCCCGACAACAAGCTGACGATTATCACAACCGGCAGCCAGGGCGAGGCTATGAGCGCGCTGTACCGCATGGCGTTCGGCGCGCACAGGCAGATTGACGTCGGCTACGGCGACAAGATTCTCGTCGCCGCGAACCCGATTCCGGGCAACGAAAAACCGGTTTACACCATGATAAACGAGCTGTTCCGTCGCGGGGCCGAGGTTGTGTACGAGCGCCTCGCCGATATCCATGTCTCCGGGCACGCCTGCCAGGAGGAGATTAAGACAATCATCTCGCTGACGCGCCCGAAGTTTTATATGCCGGTTCACGGCGAATACCGTCACCTTATGGTCAACGCCACGCTCGGCAGGGCATGCGGCGTCAAGCCGGAGAATATCTATATCTCCGACCTCGGCCGCGTGCTGGAGACCGACGGCAATGACGCTTGGTGGGGCGAGAGCATACCCGCCGGGCGCATACTTGTCGACGGCTACGGCGTCGGCGACGTCGGCACCGCCGTGCTGAGGGAGCGCCGCCACCTCAGCCAGGACGGCATAATCACTGCCGTCGCCACTGTTGATGTCGAAAACGGCACTATCCTGTCGGGGCCGGAGGTCTATTCCCGCGGGTTCATCTTTGTGCGCGAGGCTGAGGAGCTCATGGGCGAGATGCGCGACATCACGCGTCAGGCGCTCGAGGGCTGTTTCGAGCGCCATATAACATCGCGCCCCGCCATTCGCGACGCGATAGCCAGCCGCCTGTCCGAGCATCTGCGCAAAAAAACAAAGCGCGACCCCATCGTCCTGCCGGTCGTTATGGAAACGTAGCGGCGCAGCATTGGGCGCTTATGACTATATAAGCCCGGGCGCCTCTGCCCGGGCTTTGTCATAATCCGGCGAATCGCGCGCCGGCATCCGTTATTTTAATTGAAATCAGGCGGCAGTCTATGCTATAATTACCTATCAGGCCCTGTGCCTTCCGCCGTGCCGGTCTAATCAATGCTTGAGAGGGAAATGTCGTGGACAAGAAACTCAACAGGATAATCGAGTCAAACGCGCGCGTAGCCTTTTTGCTGCTCGTAATTTTCGCCGGAATAACGGCGTTTTTCGGGCATTACTATGTTGCCGCGGGGCAGCTTGCAGCCGTCATAGCAGTATATATCTACTTCCGCCGCCGTCAGTCGCGCCGCAAGGAGGATATGCGCAAATACGTCGAAAAGCTAGTCTATCAGGTCGATGACGCGTCGAAAAGTTCACTGGTCAATTTTCCGCTTCCTATGATAATCCTGCGGCTCGACAGCGGCGAAATCGTCTGGGGCAACGAAAGCTTTTATGGCGTCGCCGGCGTGCACGAGGGTCTGTTCGAGACTCATATAACCAGCGCGATACCGGGCTTCGACACCCGCTGGATTATGGACGGAAAGTATGTCTGCCCGTACGATGTCGACATGGGCGGGAGAAAGTACAATGTATACGGCAACATCGTGCGTTCCGGGTCGGATCAAAGCCGAAGCCTGCTTGCGACGCTGTTCTGGATAGATATTACCGATTTTTCTGTTCTGCGCGAGAACTACGAAAAAACCCGTCCGGTCGTCGCGTCCATCGTTGTCGACAGCTATGAGGAGCTGTACAAGGGCATGAGCGAGAGCGAAAAGGCTACGATGACCGCCGCTATAGACCGCAAAATAAGCCAGTGGTGCAAGGGGTCAACCGGCCTGCTGCGCAAGACCGAGCGCGACAGGTATCTCCTCGTTATGGAGCAGCGTGACCTTGTCGATATGCAGGCCGAAAAGTTCTCGATACTTGAGGACATCCACGAGATAAAAAACAGCGAGGGCGTTATGGCCACGCTGTCAATCGGGATAGGCAAGGGTGATTTCAGCATAGGAGAGCTGTATGGCTTTGCGGTGCTCAGCATAGATATGGCGCTGTCGCGGGGCGGGGATCAGGTTGTCATCAAGACGAAAAACGCCTTCGAGTTCTACGGAGGGACCAGCCGCGAAGTCGAAAAGCGCACAAAGGTCAAGTCCCGCGTCATGGCAAACGCGCTCGGCCAGCTGATACGCGACTCGTCCCATGTGTTCATTATGGGGCACAGGATGTCCGACCTCGACAGCATCGGCGCCGGCGCCGGCGTTGCTGCCGCCGTGCGCAAATGCGGCAAAAGCCCGTACCTTATATATAACGAAGTCCAATCCTCTTCGCCCGAGTTGATTGCCAAGCTTAACGAGCTGCCGCAGTATCAGGGCAGGTTCATACGCGAGGATGAGGCGATACTGCTCGCCGATTCGCTGTCGCTCGTTGTCGTTGTCGACACATCGCGGCCCGAGCTTGTCGAGGCTCCCGAGCTGCTTCAGGCGGCGCAGCGCGTCGCCGTTATCGACCACCACCGCCGCGCCGCAAGCTACATCGAAAACAGCGCCATAAGCATGCACGAGACATATGCCTCCAGCGCCAGCGAGCTTGTCGCCGAGCTGCTTCAGTACATTGTCAACCCGCAGGATGTCACAAAAACCGAAGCCGAGGCGCTGCTTGCCGGCATCGTGCTGGACACAAAAAGCTTCACAATAAAAACCGGCGTGCGCACGTTCGAGGCCGCGGCCTACCTCAAGCAGATGGGTGCCGACACTGTCGAGGTGCGCAAGCTGTTCAGCGGCGACCTTGGCATCCACATCAAAAAGTACCAGCTCATCTCGTCGGCCAGCAGCATATTCCCGGGCATATCGATGAGCGTGACCGACGACGAGGTCGAGCGCGCCGCAGCCGCGCAGGCGGCGGATGAGCTTGTCAACGCCTCCGATATTCTCGCCTCATTCGTCGTCTATGGAGAAGACGGCGGCGCAGCCCTTTCGGCGCGTTCATACGGAAAGATAAATGTGCAGCTGATATGCGAAAAACTCGGCGGCGGCGGCAGCCTTACAATGGCCGGCGCCCAGTTCAGGGATATGAGGCCGGATGAGGCCGCCGGCATGGTTGCCGCGGCGATAGAGGACTATCTCAGGCAGAACCCGGGCAAAGAGCAATAGCAAAAAAATCAATCATGCCGACGGGCAAAAGTCCCGTTGTTTTAGGGGGAGAATATATGAAAGTTATCCTTATTCAGGACGTTAAAGGTCAGGGCAAAAAGGGGGATATGATAAACGTATCCGACGGTTACGCGCGCAACTTCCTGCTGCCGCGCAAGCTCGCTACCGAGGCTACGGCCGACGCGCTAAACGCCAAGAAGAGTGCCGACCTCGCCAAGACTCACCGCATCGAGCGCGAGCGCAGCGCGGCGATTGCGGCGCGTGACGAGCTGGCCGAAAAGCCGGTAAAGATATTTGCCAAAGCCGGCTCAGGCGGCCGGCTGTTCGGCTCGGTCACCACAAAAGAGATATCGGAGGCCCTGATGGAGCAGCACAATATTGACATACCGAAGGCAAAGCTCGTGCTTGACGAGCCGATAAAGACGTTCGGCACGTTCGAGGTCAAGGCAAAGCTGTATACCGAAATCACCGGAATCATCTACGTTCAGGTGTTCGAGAACAAATAGCCCTCACCTCTGGCCGCCGCGCGGCCAAAACACACCACGGGGGATAGATATGGACGATATTTTCAGCCGCCGCACGCCGCACAGCATCGAGGCCGAGCAGGCGGTTATCGGCTCTGTGCTCATCGACCGCAACTGCGCGGGCGATGTCATCGAGCGGCTCAGCCCGGCAGACTTTTATATCGAACACAACAAAATAATTTTCGAGACTATCAACCACATGTTCACCGAGGGCAAGGCGATAGACCCCGTCACAGTCCTCGACGAGATGAAGCTGATAGGCTACAAAGACTATGCCAACCGGGACTATTTTTTGCAGCTTATCGAGACGACGCCGACTGCCTCAAACGCGCTCGAGTACGCCGAAATAGTCCGCGGGAAGAGCCTCCTGCGCGAGCTTCAGGGCGTCTCGGGTGAGATTATGGATCTCACCGTCAACGAGCAGGATGACCCACAGTCGATAGCCGACCTTGCCGAGCAGAAGATATACGACCTGCGTCAGGGCAGGGAGGTCAAAGGCTTTACAACGATAAAATCCGCGATACGCAGTGTGTATGACCGTCTCGACGAGCTGGCGCAGCATCCCGGGCAGCTGCCCGGCGTGCCGACCGGCTTTTCCGAGCTGGACAGCTATATAGGCGGCTTCAACAAAAGCGACCTCATCCTGCTGGCCTCCCGTCCCGGCATGGGAAAGACATCTATTGTGCTCAACATGGCTCTGACGGCGGCGCGCCGCACGCAAAAGACAGTCGCCGTCTTCCAGCTCGAGATGTCAAAGGAACAAATCGCCTCGCGTTTGCTGTCCAGCCTGGCGCTTGTCGACAGTAAAAAGCTGCGCATGGGCAACCTCGACGGCGAGGATTGGCGCCGTATGGCGGGTGCCAACGAGATCCTTCACAGCCTGCCGATTCTCATCGACGACAACTCCGGTATAACCGTCGCCGAAATGAAGGCTAAATGCCGCCGCCTCGGCGGCCAGCTCGGCCTGATTGTCATCGACTACCTCCAGCTTATGCACTCGCCGAAACACACAGATAACCGCGTGCAGGAGGTAGCCGACATCTCACGCTCGCTCAAAATAATGGCCAAGGATTTAAACGTCCCTGTTTTGTGCTGCTCGCAGCTGTCGCGCGGGCCTGAAGGCCGCCAGAACAAAAGACCGATGCTGTCCGACCTGCGCGAATCCGGCTCAATCGAGCAGGATGCCGATATTGTCATGTTCCTCTACAGGGATGATTATTATAACGACAAACCGAATGAAAAAAATATGGCCGAGCTGATTGTCGCCAAAAACCGTCACGGCGAGGTCGGCACAATCAATTTGCAATGGATGGGAGAGTTCACGTCCTTTGCCTCGCAGGACAGGGTTCATGCTAAAACTTGAACAGACCGTAAAGCGATATAACATGCTTCCGCCGGGAACGCGGGTGCTGTGCGCCCTGTCGTCCGGCGCCGACTCGGCATGCCTCACCGCCGCCCTGTGCGAGCTTTCGAAAAAGCTCCAAATTACAGTGGCGGCGGCTCATTTCTCGCACGGAATACGTCCGCACGCCGCTGAATACGAGCTCAGTCTGGCCGCGAAGCTGTGCGAAAAATACGGTATCAGGCTGTTCGCCGGCTCCGGCGACACACTGGCCTTTGCCGCGATGAACCGCGTCGGAGCCGAAGATGCCGCGCGCGCGCTGCGATACGGCTTTCTTCACCGCGCGCTCAAAGAGTGGGGGGGAGAGCGCATCGCAACGGCGCATAACCTGTCGGACCAGGCGGAAACCGTGCTGCTCAACCTTGCGCGCGGCGCGGGAGGGACCGGCTTGCGCGGCATTCCTCCGGTGCGCGGCGCTATAGTGCGTCCGCTGATTGAGACGCCGCGCGCCGATATCGAGAGCTTCCTCGCCGAGCGGGATATCGTGTTCGCCGTCGACGAGACAAACGCCGACGCCAGCTACTCGCGCAACCGCGTGCGGGCGCATATCCTGCCCGAGCTTGAAAAAATCAACCCCGCCGCTGTGCGCAACATCGCCCGATCTGCAGGTATTGCTTACGAGAACGATATCCTTATCGACTCGCTTGCCTCCGATATTTTATCGTCTGCCGAGCCGGCCGCAGGCGGCCTTTCGCTCTCCTGCTCGCGCGTCACGTCCGCGCCGCGACCCGTCGCGGCCCGCGCCTTGATGAAGGCGGCCCACGCGGCCGGCGTCGAAACGCAGCTAACCAGCCGCCATATCGAAGCGCTGCTGGCGCTGTGTCGGTCAGGCGGCCCGTCGGGCGGCGTCTCGCTTCCCGGCGGCACTGCAAGCAGGGTGTACGGCTTGCTTGTCATCACCAAGGGCGAAGCCGGGCTCAAAACCCCGCCGCCGGCGCTTCTTGCGCAGGGCGGCAGCGTCACATGGGGCGCATGGAATATTGAGTGCTCGGATGAAGCCGTCCCCGGCGCATTTGCTTTCGGCAAATGCGATATCACATTCCCCATAACGGTACGGGGGCGCAGCGGAGGAGATACAATCCGCGTGCGCGGCAATACAAAAACTGTCAAAAAATACATGATAGAGCGTAAAATCCCCCAAAAATATCGTGACAACCTCCCTGTTTTATGCGATAATAAAGGGGTGCTTTGCGTTGCCGACCTTATAGCCGACAGCGTCCGGGTTATGCAGCCCGGTATAAGAGGCCGCGCCGTACACATAATCTGCAGGAGGATATAACAGTGACGGACGATGTAGAGAGAGTGCTTATCTCCCGCGATCAGATTCAAAACGCGGTTGCTCGAATGGGCGCCGAGATATCGCGAGACTTTGCCGGCAAAACCCCGCTTCTTGTCAGTGTGTTAAAGGGCGCGTTCGTGTTCATGGCCGATCTGGTGCGCTGCATAGATATCGAGTGCAATCTCGACTTTATGGCGGTGTCAAGCTACGGCTCCGGTACGCATACATTGGGCGAGGTGCGCATAATTAAAGATTTGGACACAAATATAGAAAACCGTCATGTTATAATAGTCGAGGATATCCTCGACAGCGGCATAACGCTCAGCAACCTGCTCACGCTTCTCACGGCGCGCAAGCCCGCGTCTCTCTCGGTCTGCGCCCTGTTCGACAAGCCGGAGCGCCATAAGGCGGATGTCCGGCTGGACTATATGGGTATTGTTGTGCCAAACGAGTTCATAGTCGGCTACGGCCTTGACTATGACGAAAAATACAGAAATCTGCCGGATGTCTGCGTGCTCAAGCCGCAGGTGTACGAAAAATAGAGCAGCCCGGCGCAGCGCCGGAGTTAAAAGCGTTGAAGGAGTGACATTTAAGCTTGAACAATAAACGTGGCAGAGGGATAGGCATATATCTCATCGTGTTGCTTGTGCTTCTCGGCACAATCAGCGCGCTGATGAACGGCTTGCCGAAAGAAAAAGCCCTGACTTACTATGACGTGCTCAAGTATTTCGAGGATGAGCAGGTCAAATCGTTTGTCGTCGAGGGCAACAGGATAACAATGGTGCTTCGGCCGGATGACCGTGAGGAGGTATACGACAACCTGCCCAGCGCCGAAATATTCCGCGACGACCTTGGCACGCTGATAGAAGACCAGCGCGCGCGCGGCGTCATAACCTCGCAGGATTATATTATCCCGCAGGTGTCGTGGTGGTATCAGTTTTTACCTTATATAATACTGATTGTGCTGATGGGCGCTTTCTGGTTCTACATGATAAACCGGCAGGAGGGCGGGGCCCGCAGCACGATGAACTTCGGCAAATCCCGCGCCAAGCTGGCCGGTGACGAAAACCGCAAGGTCACATTTGCGGATGTCGCCGGGGCCGACGAGGAAAAAGCCGACCTTGAAGAGATTGTCGAGTTCCTTAAAGAGCCGCGCAAGTTCATGACGCTCGGCGCCCGCATACCTCGCGGTGTGCTGCTTGTCGGGCCTCCGGGCACGGGCAAAACCCTTATCGCCAAGGCAGTCGCGGGTGAGGCCGGTGTTCCGTTCTTTTCAATTTCCGGCTCGGATTTTGTCGAGCTGTATGTCGGCGTCGGTGCCTCGCGTGTGCGCGATCTGTTTAACGATGCCAAAAAGCACGCCCCGTCCATCGTGTTCATCGACGAAATCGACGCCGTCGGCAGACGCCGAGGCGCCGGGCTTGGCGGCGGGCACGACGAGCGCGAGCAGACACTTAACCAGCTGCTTGTCGAGATGGACGGCTTTGGCAACAACGCCGGCGTCATAATAATCGCCGCCACAAACAGGGTCGATATCCTCGACCCCGCCCTCATGCGCCCCGGCAGGTTCGACAGGCAGATATTCATCGGCGTGCCAGATAAGAAGGGGAGAAAAGAGATACTGAAGGTACACGGCCGCAGCAAGCCGTTTGAGGATGATGTCGATTTTGGCGAGATTGCCCGCAGCACGGTCGGCTTCACCGGGGCGGACCTTGAAAACCTCCTCAACGAGGCCGCGCTGCTCGCCGCGCGTCGCAACAAGGAAAGAATTGGCAACCGTGAGATTGACGCCGCTTTCCTCAAGGTGATTCTCGGCAACGAGAAGAAGAGCCGCGTCATCACCGAGAAAGAGCGCAAAATCACCGCCTATCACGAGTCCGGCCACGCAATCACCGCCGAACTGCTCGAGACGCAGGATTCGGTCCAGCAGATATCCATCGTCCCGCGCGGCATGGCCGGGGGATTCATCATAAATCCTCCCAAAGAGGATAAATACTATGCCTCCAAGCGCGAGATGGAGGAGGAAATAGTCGCCCTGCTCGCGGGGCGCGTGTCCGAGCAGATTATTTTCGGCGAGACATATACCGGCGCGTCGAACGATATCGAGCGAGCTACCGGCATCGCCCGCAAGATGGTAACGAAATACGGTATGAGCGAAAAGCTCGGCCCGCTCGCCTACGGAGGAGAGCATGACGAGGTGTTCCTCGGCAGGGATTTCACCACGTCTAAAGTATTCTCCGAGACAACCGCCTCCCTTATCGACCAGGAGGTCAGGGCAATTGTTGACGAGGCGTATACCCGCTGCGAGCAGCTTCTGCGCGACAATATGGAGACGCTTCACCGCGTCGCGGCCTATCTGCTTGAAAACGAGACGCTTGACGGCGCCGAGTTCATCGCCGTGTTCAAAAATGTTCCGTTCGAGCCGCGCAAGAGTGACGATCCCCCGCAGATAATCGCGCACGGGAAGCATAAAGGTGACTTCCGTACGCAGCTTGACGATGCGGCGCAGGGCGGCGCACCCGCCGAAGACGCGGCAAAACCCGCGCCGGAGGACACGGCGAAGCCCGAACAAAAAGAAGAAGACAGTAACTGACCGCGCCGGCGTATACGGCCGGCAGGCAGCAGAACACGCCGGGGTATCCCCGGCGTTTCGGCTTGTCGAAAAAGTAGAGCACGCTCTGCTTTTTCACTTGCCAATCAGATTTTCCACGGACATGTGCAGGGGAAAATCACCTTAACCCACTCATTTTTTCGTATAAAATGGGTGGAATCCGGGCCGCAGGCCGAAGCCGGCTGAATGTCTGAAAACCCCGCGGGGTTTTCAGACAGCCTCAACACGCCGGGGATACCCCCGGCGTGTTTTACGCAACCACAGTCAGAAGGAGAGCCTATTATGCCAATCTCCATACCGCAAGGCCCGGTGCGTGTAATCAAAGCGTTGCGCGAAAGCGGCTTCGAGGCATATGCCGTCGGTGGCTGCGTACGCGACGCGCTGCTTGGCGTCACGCCGGATGACTGGGACATCACGACCTCGGCGACCCCCGATGAAGTAAAACGCGCGCTAGCCGGTTACAGAATAATCGACACCGGCCTTGCCCATGGCACGCTCACCGTTTTATCCGATGATATGCCAGTCGAGGTCACGACATACCGTGTCGACGGCGAATACGGCGACGGCCGCCATCCGAAGAGTGTCACATTCACGGCGTCGCTGACGGAGGACCTCGCCAGGCGGGATTTTACGATAAATGCAATGGCAGTCGATGAATATGGTGCGCTCATCGACCCGTTCGGCGGCCAAAACGACCTCCGACTGCGCGTTATCCGCGCAGTCGGAGTGCCGGACGACCGCCTTGAGGAGGACGCGCTGCGTATACTTCGCGCGTTGCGCTTCGCGTCCAGGCTGGGGTTTGGTATCGATGCCGAAACGGCGCTCGCCGTGTACGAAAAACGCGGCAACCTGCTGCTTATATCGCCCGAGAGGATAAGCGCCGAGCTTGTCGGAATCCTACGCGGTAAGTTCGCCGCCGATATCATTCGCGGGTTTACGCCGATAATATCTGTATTTCTGCCCGAGATTTCTCCCGGCATCGGGTTCGACCAGCGCAACCGGCATCACTCATGGGATGTCTGGGAGCATACACTCCGCGCCATCGACGCTGCGCCGTGCGATGCGACTATCCGACTCGCGCTTTTACTGCACGACATTGGCAAGCCGCACACGTTCAGTGTGGGTGAAGACGGACAAGGGCATTTTTACGGCCATGCCGCCATAAGCGAGCGCATCGCGCGCGCGGCTCTCGCACGTCTTCGGTTCGACTCAAAAACGATTGATACAGTCTGTCTGCTGATAAAACATCACGACAGTGATATGCTGCCCACCGAAAAAAGCGTAAAACACTGGATGAACCGCATCGGCGTCGAAAATCTCAATATGCTGCTCGAAGTTAAAATTGCCGATAACCGCGCTCATGCCCCGCAGTACGGCGGGCGCGAAGCCGACCTGCGCCTCGCGCTCGACATCATGAGCGAGACAGAGCGAAAAGGCGCCTGCTTTTCGCTGCGTAGCCTCGCGGTGGACGGCAACGATATAAAAGCCCTCGGCGCGTCGGGTGTCACAGTCGGCAAAGTGCTGGCGTCACTGCTCGAGGATGTAATCGACGAGCGCGTTCAAAACGAGCGCGGCGCGCTTTTGGCGCGCGCGCGCCGCCATCCGGATATCCTGCCGCGCCGCGATGCCTGACGATGCGCCGTACGGGCCGAAACCTTGCGAAAAATACGCCGCAGGCCCGCCGGTACCGGCCGCAAAAAAACGCCCCAGGGGATTATATAATCCCCTGGGGTTCAGCTTATTTAAAAAACGTCGCTTAACGCCGTATTACAGCGTGTCAATCAGTTTTTGCACCTCGGCGCGCGTCTGTTCATACGCGATATTATAGCGCTCGACGCACTGCGTATCCGGCGCGCCCTGACGCATCTGGTTCATCAGCAGCGTACTGACTTCAAACAGCTCGGGCATCGAAAGGTTACCCGTCATGCCCTTGATGGCATGCGCCGCATCAGACCCCCTTGCCCAGTCGCCGGCAGCTATTGCGGTTTTCAGGTTCTCGAACTCCGCGTTTGACATAAACAAGCCGAGCATTTTTTTGTATATTGCTTTGTTGCCTCTAAGCCTGTCGAGACCACCGTTTAAATCAACGTAAACCGCCATAGACATCACCTCTCACAATGATTACGCCTTTGTCCGCGCGCACGAGCAGAATGGGTAAAAGCCGGCCGGAAAGAGCGGGACAGCTCAATGCTTTGACTGCGCGGGATGGAATTAAAAATAACGTCAATACAATACGTACTGACAATTATAGTATAGCATATAATATACGTTTTTCAAATCCCCGCGAATTATTTTATGGAAAAAAACCACATAACATAACATTATGATGTGTATCTATTTGCCGGAAGGTAACGCCGCCGCATTTTTTAACAATAAAAGCCGACTGCCGCATAAAACACCGATTATATGTAACCAGCGCGGGGCAAACCGATGTTTCATATTGCTATTATAAAAATTTAAATCTACAATATTAATTGTATAATTTCCACATAATCGCCTTTTTTGTTACCTCTAAATTCACAAAATAGACCAATAAATATGAACAATCTATTGCTTTTATCTGTGATATCTGTTATACTCTCTTTAACGCAGGTGGGAAGTCAATTTGTTGAAGGCGCATGGGAACACGCCTTATGCACGGCAAACATACAAATTGACCTTCATCTGTTTTATTTTTTTGCTTTTCTCACGATAATGACCTGCGCAATTTCCAGCATGGAAGAAATGCCGGGCATAAACGGGTAAAAAAAGCAAACAAAGGAGAGATGTAAATGAAGAGAACCCTAGCGCTGCTCATCGCAGTCATCATGACAGTCACAGTGTTTGCCGGCTGCACGCCCACGGGGGGCACAACGACGACCGCGCCCGGCGGAGGCACATCGACGACCGCGCCCGGCGGCGGCGTAACCACCACAGCGCCGGTAGATACAACTTCTAAAAAAATCCTCCGCTGCGCCATCAATGCCGACTGGGAGCATTGTGACGTACAGATGACAACGGCGGACTACACCGTCCCGCTGAACATCTACGACAGGCTGATTGAAATCGAGATGACAAGCGACGGCGTGTCCGCCATCGTCCCCGGGCTCTCCACGGAATGGGAAGTCTCTGAAGACGGCAAAGTGTATACATTCAAGCTGCGTGAGAATGTCAAGTTCCACAACGGAGAAATATTTAAAGCAGACGACGTAAAGTTCACGCTCGAGAGGATGCTCAATCCCGAGACCAAAGCGCGCAACACAGACGCCTTCACCCCGATTGTCGGCGCCATGGATATGCTCGAAGGCAGAGCGACCGAGCTTAAAGGCCTGAAGATAATCAGTGACTACGAAATCGAGATTACTCTCGAGGACGCGTATGCGCCGTTCCTGGCAAATATGGCCACGCCGGCCGGCTCTATCTACAACCGCAAGGCAACCGAGGCTGCCGGCCTCGAGTTCGGCATCAACCCCGAGCTTACATGCGGCACCGGCCCGTATTATCTTGCCGAGTGGACGCTTAATGACCACAGCCTTATGCTGGCGTTTGACGACTATTGGGGCGGCCGCCCGAAGAACGACGGCGTCCGCTGGCAGGTCGTTCCCGATGCCGAGGCGTACCGCATGATGTTCGAGAATGACGAGCTTGACGAGCTTGACCTCGACATGGCCCGCACGCATATCCCGTACTTCACCGGCAGCGATAAGTGGAAGTCTCAGGTCGTATACGGCAACCGCGTCGGTACTTACTACTACCACATCAACCAGAACATCGAGCCGTTTGACGATATCCGCGTTCGCAAGGCGTTCCAGATGGCCATCGACCGCGAAGGCATCCTCAAGTCCCCGCTGTATAACGGGCTCGGTCAGGTTCTCAGCGGCATTATGGCTCCGGGGCTCATCGGCTATAACCCCGACCTGCCGGAGATCAAGTACGACCTCGAAGGGGCCAAGGCTCTTCTCGTCGAGGCCGGTCTGCCCGACGGCTTCGACATGGTTATAACCCAGACGACCGAAAGTCCTAACACCCTTGCCCTTAACGAGCTTGTCGTTCCGATGCTTGCCAAGGCCGGTATCCGCGCCACTATCGAGCAGATGGATGAGGCGACATGGTACGCCGTCCGCGGCGAGGGCGAACTGGGCAGCTACACAACAAGCTGGTCGGCGGACTTTAATGACCCCGACAACTTCTTCTACACATTTTTCACGCCGGCCAACAGCCTCCGCCGTTCGTTTAACTACAAGAACGAAGATGCTATGGCCCGTGTCGAGGCAGCCCGTTACATGTCAGACGAAGACGCTCGCATAAAGGAATACCGCGAGCTGGAAAAAATCATCATTCAGGATGACGCCGCGTGGGTGCCGCTGTTCTGCCTGCAGCATCTGTGGGTAGTGCAGCCCCGCGTCAAGAACTATACCCCGCTTTGGAACGGCTGGAGCGGCACATTCTACAGCAATATCGAAATCGTCGACTAGTATCGCCGCATAGGACCACTGATTTTTTGGTTCAGCCGGGTGTGAGCAAGGCAACGCGCCTTGCTCACACTTGATAAAGCAAGCGGCCGGCTGCGGCGGCAGTTTTTTCACTGCCGCCCGGGTCGGCTCGGCCGCGTCTGCGGCCGGGAAAGTCTGGTGAGAAACCAATTATGATTTTATATATTATCAAGCGACTGCTGATTGCGATTCCGCTGCTCATAGCCATTGCGCTTATAATATTCCTGATTCTCAACGTGCTTCCGGGCAACCCGATTCAGGTTATGATGGGCGAAAAGGCCAGTCAGGCGGTTATCGACCGTGTCACGGAGGAGATGCATCTTAACGACCCGGTCATGGTCAGGTTTGCCCGCTACATATGGGATGCTCTGCACGGCGACTTCGGTATGTCATACAAGCACAACCGCGATGTCGGCCTTATGATAACAGAGGCGTTCCCCATCACGGTCAAGCTTGCCGTATGTGCCGCCGCGGCCGCGTGGCTGATAGGCATCCCGGCAGGCATTGTCTCGGCCGTAAAGAAATATTCCTTCTTTGATAATTTCTTTATGGGGTTTTCATTGCTCGGCGTTTCAACGCCGGTGTTCTGGTCGGCACTGCTTTTCCAATATGTGTTCGGCTACAAGCTGCACTGGCTGCCGATAAACGGGTTTGCGACGCCGCTGCACATGATTATGCCGGCCATTGTGCTCGGCTGGGCGTCGGCCGGCTCCGTGGCAAGGCTCACGCGTTCAAACCTGCTCGAGGTCATGCGCAATGACTATATCCGCACGGCGCGCGCCAAGGGGCTGCGAGAGGTTCTTGTCATCTCGCGGCACGCTCTGAAGAACTCCATGCTTCCCGTTGTCACGATTATGGCGCTTCAGGTCAGCTCGCTGCTGTCCGGCGCCGTCATAACCGAGTCGGTCTTCGGCATACCGGGCATCGGGCGCCTCACGGTCGACGCCATCAACAAAAGGGATATGCCGCTGCTTCAAGGCTCTGTGCTTTTCTGCACAGTCATAGTCGTCGCCGGCAACATCATCGCCGATATCGCGTATTCGTTTATCGATCCGCGTATCCGCGTAGGCTGAGGGAGGTATGGCTATGGATAAAAAAAGCAAATATGCCGATATAATCCTCCCCGAGGGCGCAAAGCTCAGCGACCCGATTGAGCATATCGAGGAGAACATCGCGGCCGAAATAACCGAGAGCGACCATATAAGCGACAAAATCAAGCTGATGTTCCGCAACAATGCCATAACGCTTGTAGCGTTCATCATACTTGCGGTTATCGTAATCACCGCCATATTTGCGCCGTTTATCGCCCCGCACGACCCAAACGAAATCCATATGGGCGAGGAACTGCAGCAGCCGTCGGGCACATATCCGCTTGGCACGGATGAATACGGCCGCGATGTGCTAAGCCGCATTATATACGGCTCGCGCATCTCGCTCATCGTCGGCATTGTGCCCACATTCATATCAATGTTCGTCGGCGTCGTGCTGGGGCTTGTCAGCGGCTTCTTCGGCGGCAAGGTGGATTTTATAATTATGCGCCTCGCCGATGTTGTGCTGGCGTTCCCGTCGTTCCTGCTGGCGCTGCTGATAATGTACACCTTTAAGCCGGGGCTGCTGCTGCTGTTTGTCGCGCTCAGCTTTGTCAGCTGGGCGGGCACGGCGCGCGTTGTGCGCTCGCAGACGCTTGCCCTGCGGGAAAAGGAGTTTGTCGAGGCGGCGCGCTCCATCGGCGTCCGCAGGTGGACTATTATGTTCCGCCATATATTCCCCAACTGCCTGCCGTCGCTGATAGTGCTGTTCACGCTCAATATCCCGTCGTCCATAATGTTCGAATCGGCGCTGTCGTTCCTCGGCGTCGGCGTACAGCCGCCGGATTCCAGCTGGGGCCTGCTTGTCAACCGCTACAAAAAGTATATCTTTGATATTCCGATAGCCACACTCGCGCCGGGCGTCGCGATTCTTCTCGTCGTGCTGGCATTCAACTTTCTGGGCGACGGGCTGCGCGATGCCATCGACCCGTATATGAAAGAGTGATGGGGGAGGGAATCATGGAAAATACACTTAATATTTCAAGTCTCAAAACCCACTTCTTCACAAAAAGAGGTGTCGTGCCGGCGGTTGACGGCGTTGATATTCAGATTCGCAAGGGTCAGATCGTCGGCATCGTCGGCGAATCGGGCTGCGGAAAAAGCATAACGGCCATGTCGATAATGCAGCTGGTCGCAAACCCGGGCAGGGTTGTGCAGGGAAGCATCGAGCTCAACGGCGACAACCTTCTTGAAAAGACAAAGCATGAGATGCTCGACATCAAGGGCAACAAGATATCGATGATTTTTCAGGAGCCGATGACATCGCTTAACCCCGTCACAACGGTCGGCAAGCAGGTCAGGGAGGCAATTGTCCTGCACAAAAAGGTCACAGACCAACAGGCAAAGGATATGGTTATCGACGTATTCCGCCAGGTCGGGATACCGGAGCCTGAAAAGAGATACGGCTCATACCCGCACCAGCTGTCGGGCGGTCTGCGTCAGCGTGTGATGATAGGCATGGCGCTTGTCTGCCAGCCGGATTTAATGATAGCCGACGAGCCGACGACGGCGCTCGACGTCACTATTGAGGCGCAGATACTGCGGCTGATGCGCGAAATGCAGCAGAAGCAGGGTACGGCAATCATGATGATAACCCACAACCTCGGCATCGTCGCCGAGCTGTGCGATTATGTCTATGTAATGTACGCCGGGCGGATAATGGAGCAGGCGTCGATATACGACATATTCGCAGCGCCTGCCCACCCGTACACATTCGGCCTTCTCAACTCCATTCCCCGCATCGGCGAGGTTAAAGACAGGCTGTACACCATCCGCGGCATGGTTCCAAACCTGCTCGCCCTGCCAAAGGGCTGCCGATTCTGCCCGCGGTGCGACAGGGCGATGCAGATATGCACACAGTGCGAGCCGGAGCTGTATGAAGTCGGCGACGGGCACAAAGCCAGATGTTTCCTCTTCGATAAGGAGGTGATGGGACAGTGAACGGAAGTGTGCTTCTCGAAATGAGGGATGTCGTCAAAACCTTCCCTGTCAGCTCCAGCGCCTTCCGCAGGCGTGGGGCGGTCGTCCACGCCGTGTCGGGTGTAAACCTGACTGTAAACGAGGGTGAAACCCTAGCCCTCGTCGGCGAATCGGGCTGCGGCAAAAGCACAATGGGCCGCCTGATGCTCAACCTCATCCCCGTCACATCCGGCGATGTCATATTCGACGGCAAATCGCTGACGAAGCTTAAAAGCGACGAGATGCGAACGTTGCGCAAAGAGATGCAAATAATCTTTCAGGACCCGTATGCAAGCCTGAACCCGCGCATGAATGTGCGCAACATCATCGCCGAACCGCTGACAACCCACGGCATCGGCAGCGGCAAGGAAGAGATTGACAGGCTTGTGCAGGAGCTTCTAATAAAGGTCGGCATCCGTCCTCAGCTTATGACGCGCTACCCGCACCAGTTTTCCGGCGGGCAAAGGCAGCGCATCGGGATTGCCCGCGCGCTAGCGCTAAAACCGCGTTTTATCGTCTGCGACGAGCCTGTTTCGGCCCTTGACGTGTCAATTCAGTCGCAGATACTCAACCTGCTGGGCGATTTGCAGCGCGAGATGAATCTGACGTACCTGTTCATCTCTCACGACCTCAGCGTTGTGCGCTATCTGTCGGACCGCGTGTGCGTCATGTTCCTGGGCAAGATATGCGAATACGGCATCACAAAGGATATCTACGACAACCCCGTGCATCCGTACACCCGCTTTTTGCTCGAAGCCGTTCCGAAGCCCGACCCGACGAAGCGCAAGCAAAAAGAGGTCTTGCTCGGCGAGATTCCAAGCCCGGTGAGGCCGCCGTCCGGCTGCCGCTTCCACACACGCTGCCCGTTTGCCAGGGATATCTGCGGCGAGCAGGAGCCGGTGATGAGAGAACTGCACGGCCGTATGGTCGCCTGCCATCTGGCGGAATAACAAAACCAAATGCTGTTTCCGGCCTCCGCGGTAAAACCCGCGGGGGCCGGCCTGTGTCTAAACATAACGCCGCCCATTGCAATTATTAAAAATAACAGGTATACTGAAATGACGACGCACTTGCATGCGCCGCCTTTTACGTATTCGGCCGCGCGTATTTCAATTCTATCTAATTCAGGAGTCAATAATGCGACATATTGATTTAACATCCTCCAAAGGCGGATACCGCGATATATTTTCTCTCGCGTGGCCGGTTATGGTCGAGGAGGGTCTTCAGACAGCCGTCACATTTGTCGACACCGCCCTCGTCGGTCATCTTGGCGCGTGGGCGTCGGCCGCCGTCGGCATATCGCAGTCGCCGATGTGGCTGATATGGGGCCTGCTCAGGGTCGTCAGTCTCGGCTTGATGCCATACATATCGCAGGCAATCGGCGCAAGGGACCATGCAAAGGTCAGGCGCACAGGCGGGCAGATTGTCCTGTACACGCTCGTCGTCGGTGCGGTTGTCGGCATCATAGCCTGCTCGATAGCCCACCGCGTGCCGGGTTGGATGGGTGTTGACCCGTCAATAAAGAAAATCGCTGGTCAATACTTCTTTATGGTCTGCACACCGATGGTGTTTCGCAGCATAATCGCCAACTTCGGCGCGTGCATCAGGGCAACGGGAGATATGCGCACCCCGATGCTCGTCAACTTCCTAGTCAATGTCATACATGTCACGCTCAGCTTCTTTTTGATATACCCCACGCGGGATATAAATATATTCGGCGTCGCCATGCGGGTGTTCGGCTTCGACCTTGGGATAATCGGCTCGGCCGTATCGGGCATAATATCTGTCACCGTCGGCGGGCTTGTTATGACGGCGGCGCTGTTCAAAAACGACTTAATCACGCCAAAAGGCAGCAGTCTGCGGCTGGATAAAGAAATACTGCGCTACTGCGCCAAAATAGCGGCTCCCGGCGCGGCGCAGCACATCATTGTCACGTCGGGCTTCATCACATTCGCCTCGCTTGTCAGCAGGCTTGGCACAATCTCGTTTGCCGCCCATACGGTTGCCAACACGGCCGAGCAGGCGTTTTACATCCCGGCGTACGGCTTGCAGGGGGTGTCGACCACGTTGATAGGAATCGCGGCCGGGCAAGGGGACCATGCAAAGCTGGATTTGCTGACGCAGCGTCTCAGCCGCATGGCGTTTGCCGTACTCGCTGTGCTTGGCGCCGTGCTGTTCATCCTGCCGCGGCAGATGATGGGGCTGTTCACAACCGACCCGCAGGTCATCGAAATGGGCATCACCGTGCTGCGCATCGTCGCCGTTGTCGAGCCGTTCTTCGGGGTGTTTGTTGTCGCCGAGGGCATAATGCGCGGTGTAGGCAACCTCAAGCCGACGATGTATATCTCGCTCGGCTGCATGTGGGGAGTGCGGATTTTGTTTACATTCATCAGCCTAAAATACCTGTCCGGAGGTCTGACTGCCGTCTGGATATGCATGAGCGCCGACAACCTTTGCCGCTTTGCCTGCTACACATACATGCTCAAAAGCGGCAGATGGAAGCGCACGCTCCCTCCGCCGGAGGCCGAAGCGCAAGCTGCCGCATAAAACCGCGGCATCGAAAAAATATGCCCTTGATTCCAATGAAAAAACTCCCGGGAGATCGCCTCCCGGGAGTTTTTATCAAAACTTATATCTGCCGAACACCCTCCACCAGGGCAGTTTTTTCAGCAGGCTTGCGCCGCCGCAGGCCGCGTCTGTTTTCACACGTCGCTACAGCTTGCGCCCCACATACATCAGGTGCTCCGCCCAGCTCAGCAGCTCTTCGCGTTCCAGCAGCGCTTCCGACAGGTCAAGCCACGCGCTGATAACCTCCGGCTGTCGCCCCATCAGTATACTCTCGCAGGGAGACATAATACCCTCCTGGCCGTACAGATGCAGCTTTTCCAGCGGGAACCGCGCCATAAACGGCAGCACCTCGTTCTGCTGAATAAAAAACGCCCGCGTAAACGCGTCTCCGGCGTAGCAGCTTCCGCCGACAACGGCGCTTAAATACTCTGCCTCAGTCTCAGATTCGGGCAGGCCGGGGTCGAACTTCATGGCGTATATAATTCCCGCAGTCATATTTATAAATGACGCATGCAGTGTACCGCCCGGCTTCAGCACGCCAAGCGCGCTGTGTATGGCGCGTTCGCGGTCGCGCTCCTCCAGCAGATGATACATCGGCCCCATCAGCAGCACATGGTCAAACTCGCCGCGCACCGCGGCTTCTGTATTGCGCGCGTCACCGCAGGCAGTCGATACGGCAAGGCCCCGCCGTGCGGCCTCGGCTTGGGCAAACGCCACATTTTCCTCCGCCAGGTCAAGCAGCGTCACATCGCAGCCGCGCTCCGCCAGATGCATAGTGTACCGCCCGGGCCCGCCGCCGATGTCCAGCACCCGGTCGCCGGGCTTCAGATACCGGTCAAGCATCCTGCATGTCAGCAGGAACTCCGGCCTGCCGTCTATGCGCGCCCACTCGCCCGCTACCGACGCGTTATAGTAGCTCCTCACGATTTCTGTCTCATTCATAATTGCAGGCCTCCCAATAAAAAAATACCGGCCGGTGGCATCTGCCTCCGGCCGGTTGATTACATTTTGCCCGTAAAAAACTTACGGCTCAAAAAACTCAACGGGAACAAAGGCCTGCTTGTCACTCGGTGCCCAATCAGACGACGTATTAAAGCTACCGTTAAGCGCTGCCATAAGTTTAAGCATACCTGTATCCCCCTTCAAGTGATTTTTGCAAGTATAACACGCGCTGCATCACATGTCAACATAAAATCGCGCACACTCTCTCAGCCGCGCATCAGCTCCGAGCCAAGTGTAAACGGGCAGTTCACCATGCACTGCAGAGGGCATCTGCATTTGAACACATCCACGACCGCTTCGCGACCGCCGTCTTCGGTCCATTCGGTTCCGGTAATCGCCTTGTTCACGCACACCTGCCGGCAGATGGCGCATTTCCCGCACCGCGGCTTGATAATCGGGTCGTTGTGCGTCACTATCGGCGCGTCGGTCAATACGGTGCTCATGCAAAACGCGCTGCCGTATTTTTTTGTAATCATCAGGTTGCTTTTGCCTATGAACCCAAGCCCCGCGATTCTGGCAACAGTCTTGTTGGGCAAGCGGCTTTTGTATGCCGCCCTGTCATAATTTCCGCAGGCGCTGTTGTTTTTTACCGACTGCGAATAGGCGTCATACCCCGCCTGACGGATAAACTCCGCAAGGGTGTCCGCTATATTTTCCACAAGGTGCTCTTTTTCGGTAAAATCGTCGCCGGTTTCCGGCGGCACGCTGCGCCCTATCATGCTCATAACAAAATCTTTTCTCAGCGGGATACACATCAGCACGGCGCTCGGGTATCCCTGGCGCATATCCTCCGGTAAAGACGAAATATCCACAAAGCGCAAAGTGTCAATGCCTTGCTCATCCAAAAATGCGCTAATCCGCTCGTTCATAATTACCCACCTCAAACAGCCTGCCGCAGCGTACTCCCCGCGATTATACCCAATCATAGCACACAAAATAAAAAAAGGCCAACGGATTATAATCCGCAGCATTTTTCGCGTCACTTTAGCGTGAGCTATCGCGGCGCAGCCGCAGCGAAATACGGCCCGCAGTCGCTCTCATGCGTGAATACATATGTCCACGCGCCCCTGGCATCAAAGATATATATGTCGTGGTCCAGGTCAAAATCCTCGCTTCGCAGCAGTTCTGCATGCTCGATTAAAAAAGCGCCGTCGCTCTGCTGATAAAATGCAAACACCGCGGTCTTCGCGCGGGCGTCAAACGCCCGGCGAGCCTCATCGCAGCGCAAAGCGGGCGCGGCATCAAAGCTGTAGATATGCCATTTAAACGTGTCATACCGTATGCGCTGTTTCGTCTGCGCGTCTACGGCTTTCGCAAATATCCGGCTCCACCGGGCTTTAACCGCGCTGCCCTTGGTCAGCGGCACAAATGTGACGCCGCGCTTTTCAATTTCGCGCCGTTTCTGCGCGTATTCATATTCGCGCAAATGCACCCAGTACGCGCTCATGCTGTCAAAAACGCTGCCAAGAAGCGCATGTCTGATGATTTTTTCCTCTTCATCCGCAAGCGCGTCGATCAGCGCCGTCTCGCGCGCAAGCGCCTCCCACATTGGCGGCCCCTCAAGCACAATTGCCTCGTTAATGTTCATTTTACCGGCATCTGCCATTTTTTGTCCTCCCAAAAATCCCCCAGCGGGCAAACAAAATCAAAGTATCTGCAAGACTGTATATATATTACCACACCGCGCACAAAAAGGCCACGTCGTCAAAACAATACGCGGCCCTCGGCCGGACAGCCGGTTTACGTCTATCGCACAGCAGCTTTCAAAGCGAAACCGTATGGATTGCAGGTGTATTCACACTTAGCAAAAGCCTGCTTTTTGTTGCGCCTTTTACGGATACCGGAAGTTTGTATTCAGTCACGAAAACTAACTAAACTGTTTTCTCATAAATAAAACCGGCCATACCACTTTTAGGGTCTTTCATTTCACCTTTGGATATAGTGACTCAACAGCTCCCATCACTTGCCTGCCATAACCTTTTTTCTGTTGTTCGGGGTCAATAAAGATTGAACCTTATATGGCGCGGATAACGACCCGCGCCATATATAACGTCTACCGCAAAAACGGAATCGAAAATAGCCAGCCGCTTAGTATTTCCGCCAGCCGCACAAATACGCCGCCGCTGCACGCGGCCCAGCATACCGCAGCCAGCGCCAGCCCGGCCACGGTGTCGATGGCGTAGTGCTGTTTCACAAGCACGGTCGAAAGTACAATCAGCGCCGCCCATATCACACTTACAGCAACCCAAGGCGCCGGGGTCACGCCCAACGCTGCCAAAACGCTCAGCAGGCTCGCCATACAGTGAATCGACGGGAACAGGTTCACCGGCGGGTTGTCGACAAACTGAATCGCCCCGATGAAAAAGCCCAAAAAGCCCTTTGGCACAGGCGGCGGCTTAATCTCAGACGGAATCGCCACAAAAAAGACGCAGCTTATCATCGCGCCCATGATGCCAGAAGCCAAAAACCGGTGATATCTCGTCACGTCAAGTGCGCTTAGGTATGCGCATGTCGCAATCCAAAACACAAAGCTGGAAAGATACGGTATCGCCGCCGCGGGAACAAACGGTATCCTGTCGTCCAGCGCAATGCTCAGCTCACGCTTGGGCCGCTTGGCGATAAGCAGCTTGGCCAGCCAATAGAAGCTGCTGCACGACGCGATAAACAGCGCGCCCGACGCTAAACCGCGCAGAGAAAAGACCGCGTCAAAAAATGTACGTATACATATCACCTCAATATTTGGGTATTGCTTCTGTCAAAGGGCCGTGTCGTCCTCACCGCGCGGGCTTGCGCTCAATAAACATGCGGCCCGGCAGCGAACCGCGCGTGAGGACTAAGAGCAATTGTAATCCAACAGTCTTCATTGCGCAACACAAATCTGTCGGCGACTGAAAATCGTAAGAAATGGCGGGCATCGCCCGCCATTTGGCCGAACAAATACAGCGTTCAGGCCGAAAAAATCAAAATAGCTCACAAAAAATCCAGTTTATGCTTGTCAAGACAAAAATTAGTTGACAATATAAAAAAAGAATGATAAAATGCTTAACTGTATCGGTATGCGATACAAGCAGGCGAATTTATCACAACTATACTTTAGCAAATGCCACTGCAAATGGCAATACCATACAAACCAAAATGGACAACGCAGCCTAGTGTATCAAATAATTGAGATACAGGAATTGGAGTGAAGCACATTGAAAGATGTTCGTTGCGGCAGCAAAATACGCAAAAGCTTCTCCGGGATCGATCAGATACTGGATATGCCCAACCTTATCGAGGTGCAGAAGAAATCCTACAACTGGTTCCTCAAGGAGGGACTTCGTCAGGTGTTCGAGGATGTCGGCTCTATAGTCGACTATACCGGCAACCTCGAACTGAGCTTCCTCGACTACACACTCGAAGAGACGCCGAAGTACACAGTCACCGAGTGTAAAGAGCGCGACGCGACATACGCCGCCCCGCTCAAGGTCAAGATGCGACTGCGCAATAAAGAGACCGAGGAGATCAAAGAGCAGGAAATTTTCATGGGCGACTTCCAGCTTATGACGGACAGCGGCACGTTTATCATCAACGGGGCCGAGCGCGTTATTGTCTCGCAAATCGTCCGCAGCCCCGGTATGTACTACGGTGTCAGTGCCGAGCGTCCCGAAAAAAATATATACACATGCACTGTCATCCCATACCGCGGCGCGTGGCTCGAGTACGAGACCGATATCAACGACGTTTTCTATGTGCGCATCGACAAGAACCGCAAGGTTCCGGTCACATCACTCATCCGCGCAATCGGCGTCGTTACCGATGCCGAGATAAAAGAGCTGTTCGGCGAGGATGAGCGCATCATCGCCTCGCTCGACAAGGATTCAGCCGTTAAGACGCGCGAGGACGCGCTCATCGAAATATACAAGCGCCTCAGGCCGGGAGAGCCGCCTACGGTCGACAGCGCCGAGACAACGCTCAACAACCTTTTCTTTGACGCAAAAAGGTACGACCTGTCCGAGGTCGGCCGCTACAAGTTCAACAAAAAGTTGGCCATATCAAAGCGCCTGACGGGCAGACGCCTCGCCAGGCCGATAGCCGACCCGATGACGGGCGAGGTTCTCGCCAACGCTGGCGACACGCTCAGCAGAGAGCGCGCGCAGGAGATAGAGCGTCTCGGCGTCAACGAGGCGTGGCTCGAAGCCGACGGACGCGAGGTCAAGATATTCGCCAACGACATGGTGTGGATAAACGACTTCATCCCGCAGATTAAGCGCGGCGAGTTCGGCATAAACGAGCGCGTTCGCTTTTCGGTGCTTCGCCGCCTGATGGAGCAATACGAGGGTGACGAGCTTGTACAGGCCGTCGAGGCCGCCAGGGGCGAGCTTTCACCCGGGCATATACTGCCCGAGGATATTCTCGCTTCCATCAACTATTTGTGCGGCCTGCCGCACGGCATCGGCTTTGATGACGACATCGACCATCTCGGCAACCGCCGTCTGCGCAGCGTAGGCGAGCTGCTGCAAAATCAGTTCCGCATCGGCTTTTCCCGTATGGAGCGTGTCATTCGCGAGCGTATGACGATTCAGGATCTCGACATCGTCACACCGCAAAGCCTTATAAACATCCGTCCCGTTACGGCCGCCATCAAGGAATTTTTTGGCTCCTCGCCGCTCAGCCAGTTCATGGACCATACAAACCCGCTGGCCGAGCTTACACACAAGCGCCGCATGTCGGCTCTCGGACCCGGAGGTCTGTCGCGCGACCGCGCCAACTTCGAGGTGCGTGACGTCCACTACAGCCATTACGGCAGGCTGTGCCCGATCGAAACGCCCGAAGGCCCGAACATCGGTCTTATCTCATATCTTGCGACATACGCCAAAATAAACGAGTACGGCTTCATCGAAGCGCCGTACCGCATAATCGATAAAGCTACCGGCCGCGTCACCGAAGAGGTGCGTTACATGACGGCCGACGTCGAAGACGAGTATATCATCGCCCAGGCCAACGAGCCGCTCGACGAGAACGGCATCATCAAGGCCGACCGCGTCACATGCCGCCGCCTTGCCGACATTATCGAAGTCGACCGCGACAAGGTCGACCTTATTGACGTCTCGCCCAAGATGATGGTCTCGGTCGCCACGGCCATGATTCCGTTCCTCGAAAATGACGACGCCAACCGCGCGCTCATGGGCTCCAACATGCAGCGTCAGGCCGTGCCTCTCATGATAACCGAAGCGCCTATTGTCGCGACGGGCATCGAGTACAAAGCGGCTGTCGACTCCGGCACGGTTCCGCTCGCCATTGCTGACGGCATCGTCACAAGGGCGGCTGCCGACTCTGTCACAATCAAATACGATACTATCGGCGAAAAAACACATAAGCTCATCAAGTTTATGCGATCCAATCAGGGCACCTGCGTCAACCAGCGCCCGATTGTCGCCGTCGGCCAGCGCGTGGCCAAGGGTGATGTCATTGCCGACGGCCCGTCGACCGATCACGGCGAAATCGCTCTTGGCAAAAACGCCCTCATCGGCTTCATGACATGGGAAGGCTATAACTATGAAGACGCCGTTCTGCTTAACGAGCGCCTTGTGCGCGACGATGTCTACACCTCGATTCATATCGAGGAATACGAGACCGAAGCGCGCGACACAAAGCTCGGCCCCGAAGAGATAACGCGCGACATCCCGAACGTCGGTGAAGACGCGCTGCGCGACCTCGACGACCGCGGCATAATCCGCGTCGGTGCCGAAGTACGCTCTGGTGATATCCTCGTCGGCAAGGTGACGCCGAAGGGCGAGACCGAGCTCACGGCCGAAGAGCGTCTGCTGCGCGCAATATTCGGCGAAAAAGCCCGCGAGGTGCGCGACACCTCTCTGCGTGTTCCGCACGGAGAGTCAGGCATCATCGTCGATGTCAAGGTATTTACCCGCCAGAACGGCGACGAGCTCACCCCCGGCGTCAATATGGTCGTCCGCTGCTATATAGCGCAAAAGCGCAAGATATCCGTCGGGGATAAAATGGCCGGCCGCCACGGCAACAAAGGCGTCGTCTCGCGCATCCTCCCGCAGGAGGATATGCCGTTCCTGCCCGACGGCACACCGCTCGATATCGTGCTCAACCCGCTGGGCGTGCCGTCGCGTATGAATATCGGACAGGTGCTTGAAGTTCACCTCGGCTACGCCGCAAGAGCGCTGGGTATATATGTTGCCACACCCGTGTTCGACGGTGCCAAGGAGAAAGATATCCGCGAGCTGCTTTCCGAAGCCGGCCTGCGTGAGGACGGCAAAACCGTCCTGTACGACGGGCGCACCGGCCACCCGTTTGACAATCCGGTCACGGTCGGGTATATGTACTACCTCAAGCTGCACCACCTCGTTGATGACAAGATTCACGCCCGCAGCACCGGCCCGTACAGCCTCGTCACCCAGCAGCCGCTCGGCGGCAAGGCGCAGTTCGGCGGCCAAAGGTTCGGAGAGATGGAGGTGTGGGCGCTCGAAGCGTATGGCGCGGCCTACACCCTGCAGGAGATTCTCACCGTCAAGTCCGACGATATCGTAGGCAGGGTCAAGACATACGAGGCCATCGTCAAGGGTCACAACGTGCCTAAGCCCGGCGTGCCGGAATCCTTTAAGGTTCTCGTTAAGGAGCTTCAATCCCTCGGCCTTGATATCCGCGTGCTGGACAAAATGGGCGCCGAAATCGAGCTGGTCGAAAACGAGGATGACGGCTACGAAAAGATTCTGCGTGACGACGTCTACGCATCCGATCAGGAGCTTGAACGCGCCGGCTACGCTCTCGAGAACGAGGACGGGGGGCCTGTCGCGGCTGAAGATGACGAACTTGACGTCGATATCGACGAGCTGCTTGACGGCGACGACGAGGGCGACGACGATTTCGAAGACGAACAGGAATAGGGAAGAGGTGGCATAATGGCTGATATGACATTTGACAAGATTAAAATCGGTCTTGCTTCTCCCGAGATGATGAAGCAGTGGTCGTACGGCGAGGTTAAAAAGCCCGAGACCATAAACTACCGCACACTAAAGCCGGAGCGGGACGGACTCTTTTGCGAGCGCATCTTTGGCCCGACGAAGGATTGGGAGTGCCACTGCGGCAAGTATAAAAAGGTTCGCTTCAAGGGGAAGATATGCGACCGCTGCGGCGTTGAGGTGACAAAGGCCAAGGTGCGCCGTGAGCGTATGGGCCATATCGAGCTCGCCGCCCCGGTTTCACACATATGGTATTTTAAAGGCATCCCGTCCAGGATGGGTCTCATACTCGACATGTCCCCCCGCCTGCTCGAAAAGGTGCTGTATTTCGCGTCATATATCGTCACCGACCCGGGTGACACCCCGCTTACAAAGAAACAGATTCTCAGCGAAAAAGAATACCGCGACATGGTCGAAAAATACGAGGATGACTTTAAAGCCGAAATGGGCGCCGAAGCCATAAAAAAGCTTCTGTGCGAGATTGACCTTGAAGCTCTCAGCGAGGAGCTTCGCTCCGAGCTGCGTGACGCCAGCGGCCAAAAGCGGGTGCGCATCACAAAAAGGCTCGAAGTCGTCGAGGCCTTCCGCACCTCGGGCAACAAGCCCAGCTGGATGGTTCTCGATATCGTGCCTGTCATCCCGCCCGAGATTCGTCCGATGGTGCAGCTCGACGGCGGCAGGTTCGCCACAAGCGACCTCAACGACCTGTACCGCCGCGTCATCAACCGCAACAACCGCCTCAAGCGTCTGCTCGAACTCGGCGCGCCCGATATCATCGTTCGCAACGAGAAGCGTATGCTGCAGGAGGCTGTCGACGCCCTGATTGACAACGGCCGCCGCGGTCGCCCCGTCACCGGGCCGAACAACCGCCCGCTCAAGTCGCTTAGCGACATGCTCAAGGGCAAGCAGGGCCGGTTCAGGCAGAACCTGCTCGGCAAGCGCGTCGACTATTCGGGCCGAAGCGTTATTGTCGTCGGGCCGGAGCTCAAGATTTATCAGTGCGGTCTGCCCAAAGAGATGGCGCTCGAGCTGTTCAAGCCCTTTGTCATGAAAAAGCTTGTCGAAGACGGATTCGCCAACAATATCAAAAGCGCCAAGAAGATGGTCGAGCGTGCCCGTACCGAGGTGTGGGACGCACTTGACAATATAATAAAAGAGCATCCCGTCATGCTCAACCGCGCGCCGACGCTGCACAGGCTGGGCATTCAGGCATTCGAGCCTATACTTGTCGAAGGCCGCGCGATAAAGCTGCACCCGCTAGTATGCACGGCCTTCAATGCCGACTTCGACGGAGATCAGATGGCTGTCCATGTGCCGCTCAGCGCCGAGGCGCAGGCCGAAGCGCGCCTGCTTATGCTGTCGGCCAACAATCTGCTTAAGCCGCAGGACGGCGCGCCGGTCACTGTCCCGTCTCAGGATATGGTTCTCGGCTCGTACTATCTGACGATAGACCGCGCCGAAGAGGGCGAGGGCAAGGTGTTCTCCAGCTATGACGAGGCGATTATCGCTTACAACGCCGGGGCTGTAGGCATTCACTCGCACATCAGGGTGCGCGTCACAAAGACGGTTGACGGCATCAAAAAGAGCAAGGTCATCGACGCCACGGTCGGCCGCCTTATCTTCAACGAGTTCATCCCTCAGGACCTCGGCTTTGTCGACCGCACAGCGCCCGACAGTATTTTCGACCTCGAAATCACATTCGTCTGCGGCAAAAAAGAGCTTGAGCGCATCATCCAGCGTTCGATAAAAAAGCACGGCTTCGCCAAGACGGCGACGCTGCTCGACAACATCAAATCTCTCGGCTTCAAATACTCCACAATCGGCGCCATCACGGTTTCGGCGTCCGACATGTCCATCCCGCCCAAGAAATACGAGCTGGTCAGGGAGACCGAGAAAATGGTCGCCGACATTGACAGCGAGTTCAAAATGGGCATGATAACCGACGACGAGCGATATCGCCTTGTTATCGAAGAATGGGATAAGACGACGAAAAATGTCACAAAAGCGCTTATGGAGAATCTCGACAGCTTCAACCCGATTATGATGATGTCGACCTCCGGCGCGCGCGGCAGCGTCAATCAGATTCGCCAGCTCGCCGGCATGCGCGGCCTTATGGCAAACACGGCCGGCAAGACAATCGAAATCCCGATAAAGGCCAACTTCCGCGAGGGGCTGACCGTCCTCGAATACTTCATCTCGTCGCGCGGCGCGCGTAAGGGGCTTGCCGATACCGCGCTCCGCACCGCCGACTCGGGCTATCTCACCCGCCGCCTTGTCGACGTCTCGCAGGATGTCATCATCCGCGAGGAGGATTGCGGCTCCGCCGAGGGCATCTGGGTTTACGAGATTGCCGACGGCAATCAGGTTATCGAGCCGTTTAACGACCGTCTTGTCGGCCGCTACCCGGTGGACGATGTGCGGCATCCCGACACCGGCGACACAAATGTCCGCCGCGGCCATCTGATGAACGACGACGACGCCCGCGCGATAATCAACGCCGGCATCAAGCGGGTGCAGATTCGCAGCGTGCTCAACTGCCGCAGCCGTTATGGCGTATGCGCCAAGTGCTACGGCTCAAACCTCGCCAGCGAGGAATCCATCAGCATCGGCGAAGCGGTCGGCATCATTGCGGCGCAGTCGATAGGCGAGCCGGGCACCCAGCTCACGATGCGCACATTCCACACCGGCGGTGTCGCCGGAAGCGATATTACGCAAGGGCTTCCCCGCGTCGAGGAGCTGTTTGAGGCCCGCAAACCCAAAAAAGCCGCGACTCTCGCCGAAAACGGCGGCGAGGTGCGCATAGAAGACGGCAAGCGCGGCACGATAAACAACATCACCGTCACCGACCGCGACAACGGCGAATCAAAGACGTACCAAATACCCTCGAACGTACCGCTCAAGGTGCGTGCCGGTGATATCATCGAGCGCGGCACGGCGCTTACGGACGGCCCGCTCAACCCGCACGACGTGCTGCGCACAAGAGATATCGAGGCCGTGCGCGCATATCTGATTCAGGAGGTTCAGAGGGTTTACCACCAGCACGGCGTTGATATCAACGACCGTCATATCGAGATAATCGTCCGCCAGATGATGCGCAAGGTCAAGGTTGAGAAGGCCGGGGATACCGAGCTTCTGCCCGGCGCGATGATAGATATCTTCGAGTTCGAGGAGGCAAATGCCGCCATCGAAGGCAAGCTCAGCGAACTCGGCGAACCGCTCGTGCAGGCCGAGGTATCGCCCCTGCTGCTGGGTATCACAAAGGCGTCGCTCGCCACCGACAGCTTCCTGTCGGCAGCTTCATTCCAGGAGACGACGCGTGTCCTCACCGACGCCGCCATCAAAGGCAAGGTTGACCCGCTGCTAGGCCTGAAAGAAAACGTCATAATCGGCAAGCTCATCCCCGCCGGCAGCGGCATGGAGGTATATAACAAGCCGGATTATGTCGAGACCTTAGAAATGGTTGACTAACACGCCGGCGCATGCTATAATTATAATTCGTGGCGGTATGCGGTTTTCGCCGCATATCGCCGCGAAAACAAGGCTATAACGGGTGTAACCCGTGTTATATAGTAAAAAAAAAAGAAGGAGGAATATCGTTAATGCCAACATTTAATCAGCTAGTGAGAAAAGGCAGGGAAATGACAATGTACAAGTCGACAGCCCCTGCGCTCCAAAGGGGAGTCAACAGGCAGAAGAATATCGCCACCGATCTGTCCTCGCCGCAAAAGCGCGGCGTGTGAACGGTCGTCAAGACGATGACACCTAAAAAGCCTAACTCCGCGCTGCGCAAGGTCGCCCGTGTGCGCCTTACGAATGATATGGAAGTCTGGGGTTACATCCCCGGCGTCGGCCACAACCTGCAAGAGCACTCGGTTGTCATGGTCAGGGGCGGCCGCGTCAAGGACCTGCCCGGCGTTCGTTACCACATCATCCGCGGAACACTCGACACCCAGGGCGTCAACGGCCGCAAGCAGGCCCGTTCAAAGTACGGAGCCAAGAGGCCTAAGGCAGCCAAAGCCGGCAAATAAACCGGCACTAGCAAGTGGAAGCATAAAAAAAGCAAAGCAACGCTTTGAACGGTATTCCGTGATATAGCCGCAGCGCGGCGTCGCGGCCGGGGGAACCCAATACCTGTTCGGTGTGCTTACAGAAGCAGAGCGCTTTTGAGTACCTATGAAATCATTATGTGAAGGAGGGAAGCAAAGTGCCCAGAAGAGGTAATGTTCCAAAGAGGGATGTTCTTCCGGATCCGCTTTACAACTCTAAGCTTGTTACAAAGCTTATTAACAACATCATGCTCGACGGCAAAAAGGGCGTAGCGCAGAAGATAGTTTACGACGCATTTGCTATCGTCGAGACTAAAACCGGCAAGAAGGGGCTCGAGGCATATGAGCAGGCTCTTGAGGCCATCATGCCGATGCTCGAGATCAAGGCTCGCCGTGTCGGCGGCTCGACGTATCAGGTTCCGATGGATGTCCGGCCCGAAAGGCGCCAGACACTCGGCCTGCGCTGGCTGACAAGCTATGCCCGCAACCGTGGCGAAAAGACGATGAAAGAGCGCCTCGCAGGTGAGATAATGGATGCCTGCAACGGCACCGGCGGCGCGGTTAAGAAGCGTGAAGACACCCATAAGATGGCTGATGCCAACAGGGCGTTCTCGCACTTCAGGTTCTAACAATTATATTCACCCGCAGCAAACAACCCAAAACATTTTGCATTGATACGCACCGCGGCGCGGCATCAGCCGTCCCGGTGCGGGGATATGCGTTAATTAAACAGGCAATCCCGCGTGTCGCGCGGGCGGCGGCAGCCGCTCGCCCGCTGGACGAAAGGAGCATTCATTTCAAATGGCAAGGCAATATCCGTTGGAGCTCACGCGCAACATTGGCATAATGGCGCATATTGACGCCGGAAAAACGACAACGACCGAGCGTATCCTGTTCTACACCGGTCGCAGTCATAAGCTTGGGGAGACTCACGATGGAGCCGCCACGATGGACTGGATGGAGCAAGAGCAGGAGCGAGGTATTACAATAACCTCCGCCGCCACAACATGCGCGTGGAATGACCACAGAATCAATATTATCGACACACCGGGGCACGTCGACTTCACAGTCGAGGTCGAGCGTTCTCTTCGCGTGCTCGACGGCTCCGTCACGGTTTTCTGCGCAAAGGGCGGTGTCGAACCCCAGTCGGAGACCGTATGGCGTCAGGCCGACAAATACGGTGTTCCGCGCATCGCGTATGTCAACAAGATGGACATAGTCGGGGCCGATTTCTTCCGTGTCATAAACATGATGCGCGAGCGGCTTAAATGCAATCCGATTCCCATCCAGCTTCCGATAGGCAGCGAGGATAAATACCGCGGCCTTATCGATCTTGTCGAGATGCGCGCCTACGTCTACTATGACGACCTGGGCAAGGATGTCCGCGTCGAGGATATCCCGGCCGACCTTAAAGACCTGGCTGAGGAATACCGCGGCATGCTGCTCGAATCGATATCCGATTTTGACGACAGCATCATGCTCAAATACCTCGAGGGAGAGGAAATCGCCGGGGACGAGATAAAGGCGGCCCTTCGCGCCGCGACGATAGCCGTCAAGGTTATCCCGGTAATATGCGGCACGTCGTACCGCAACAAGGGCGTGCAAAAGCTGCTTGACGCAGTTATCGACTATCTGCCCTCTCCGGTCGACATCAAGGCTATCGACGGCGTCTCGCCTGACGGCGAGAACGACGAGCGCAAGCCCAGCGACAGCGAGCCGTTTTCGGCGCTGGCCTTCAAAATTATGACCGACCCTTACGTCGGCAAGCTGTGCTTCTTCCGGGTGTATTCCGGGCAGATAAACAGCGGTTCAAGCGTGCTTAACTCCACAAAGGGCAACAGAGAGCGGCTTGGCCGCGTCCTGCTGATGCACGCAAACCACCGCGAGGATGTCGACGTCGTCTACTCGGGCGATATCGCCGCCGCCGTCGGGCTCAAGAACACTACGACCGGCGACACTCTGTGCGACGAGAAAAACCCGATTATCCTCGAATCGATGGAGTTCCCCGACCCAGTCATCCGCGTGGCCATCGAGCCGAAGACAAAAGCCGGGCAGGAGCGTATGGGCATTGCCCTGCAAAAGCTCAGCGAGGAAGATCCGACCTTCCGCGCCTACACCGATGAGGATACAGGCCAGACGATTATCGCGGGGATGGGAGAACTGCATCTCGAAATCATCGTCGACCGTCTGCTGCGCGAGTTCAAGGTCGAGGCAAACGTCGGCAAGCCGCAGGTCGCCTATAAGGAGACCGTGCGCAAACAGGCGAATGTCGATAACAAATATGCGCGCCAGTCGGGCGGCAAGGGGCAGTACGGCCACGTCAAGATTATTCTTGAGCCAAACGAGCCCGGTAAGGGCTACGAGTTTGTCAACAAGGTTGTCGGCGGCACCGTCCCCAAGGAGTATATTCCGGCTATCGACCAGGGCATCCAGGGCGCGATGAACGCCGGCGTGCTCGCCGGTTATCCGGTTGTCGATGTCAAGGTAACGCTGTACGACGGCTCGTATCACGAGGTCGATTCATCGGAGATGGCGTTCAAGATTGCGGCGTCAATGGCGTTCAAAGAGGCGATGAAGAAAGCCGACCCTGTCATCATGGAGCCTATTATGAAGGTGTCGGTCACCGTGCCAGAAGAATATATGGGCGACGTCATCGGAGACCTCAACTCCCGCCGCGGTCAGATTCAGGGGATGCTTGCCGTCTCCGGAGCGCAGCAGATTGACGCGTTCGTGCCTCTGTCCGAGATGTTCGGATATGCCACGGACATGCGTTCGCGCACGCAGGGGCGCGGCGTGTATGCGATGGAACCGAGCCACTACACCGAGGTGCCGAAGTCTGTGCAGGAAAAAATCGCTACAAGGTCCCGAAAACCCTTTAACTGTCAATAAACTATTGCATTTTTTTCAGAAATAAGATAGAATGAATGCGACTTCACCAAAAATGACTTATTTGTTTAATCATAAGGAGGAAAAACAATGGGCAAAGCTAAATTTGAAAGGAACAAA
>JAVBMB010000071.1:0-11817 GCA_031552995.1 Oscillospiraceae bacterium | reverse complement strand
TGCTTATAAAGTATTTCTTTTTGTTTCCCATAAACAATACCTCTGGGGATACTCAGGCAGCCGAACAGTATTCCCGGCATACCGGTCTGATGGTTACAGCGGCGCTGCACGCGTCCTGTTTCCCTATTCTTCCGCCGCCGCAATATCAATAATTTGGGGCACATGCCCGCAGTGCGGGATAAAGACATCCACAAGGTCGCGCACGCTCATCGCAACGCTTTCGGTGTTGACGCACGGATGCACGCACACCCTGTCCAATGCAAGCAAATCTCTGTCGATAATCAGCTTTATCCTGTGTCCCGTGTCAAATATCAGCCCCATCGGCGTGGCCGCACCCGGCGTCACGCCAAGCAGCTCAAACAGCATGTCCGCCTCTGCGAACGACAGCCGGCTGACGCCGAGCGTTTTGCTGACATCCGCCGTGCGAAACCGCTTGTCCTCTCTTATCAGCAGCAGATAGAGGTCGGTTTTCTGCCTGTTACACAAAAACAGATTCTTGCAAAATGCCGCACCCAGCCTGTCGCGCACGCCGTACAAATCCTCCATCGTAAACGCGGCGGGGTGTCCGGCGCTCTCATAAGCAATCCCAAGCTCTGCCAGCTTGTCATACACGGTTTTGGCGTCGCTCTTTTTCATATCGGTATCCACCGCCGTCAGTTATCAGCCGGCGCGGCCGGCTTGCGCTTCAGCTCTACTTCGGATATCAGTATGCCGCCCAAAATCAGCCCGCCGCCGCACAGCAGCCCCGCCGTGACATGCTCCATGCCCATCAAAACCGAAAATACAAGCGCGAACACCGATTCAAGTGTATATATTATCGCCGCGCGCGACGGGCTTATGTATTTTTGCGCGTAAGCCTGCGACATGCCGGCGATGACCGATGGAAAAATTGCGCACATAAGCATCGGCTGCCACGCCGCTTGCATCTGCTCATGCGTGATGTTGAATCCGCCGGTCGCAAGCGCCGCCGACGACGCAATGACGACCATAACCGCCATCGGCAGCAGCGCCAGCATTTTTATACGGCACTTCTGCCCCGCTTTAGAGACATACGACACCTGAAACGACCAAATAATTGCGCAAATCAGCGTCAGCAGGCTGCCAAGGTTCGCTTCAAGGCCGTCCCCGCCGGAACCTACAGTCAATACATACAGCCCCGCAACGCACAGTGCCACCGAAAAATACACCTTAAGCTTTGGCTTTTCCTTCAGCATCAGCCACGAGGTGAACGGCACGAACACGACATAACATGTCGTGATAAATCCGCTGCTCGCTGGTGACGTATATTTAAGACCCACAGTCTGCGCCATGATGCCGCCGTACAGCATCGCGCCGATAAGTATGCCGCTTATTATCTCGTGTTTTTGCACGGTTTTAAGCTCTTTCAGGCAAAACGGAAGCATAATAACCATTGCAATCGCGTGTCTGATAGCAATATAAGCGTTCATGTTTATCCCCGACATTGCCACCTGCTTAGCCCAGATGAACGACAGCCCCCAAGACAGCGTCGCAAGAACAAGCATCCCCTCAAGGAAAAACTTTCTTTGGCTCAGCCCGGAAATCCATTGTTTCAAGCTCTTCTACCCCTTCACAACCCGGAATATGTCAGGTGTCATATACTGTCGCACAGTGCGGTTTTTCTGTGCTGAAAATATGCCCCTAACCTCATAATTATATATTCAACGTCAATTCATGTCAAGGATTTCAACCGCACCGCTCTTCACATCAACCAAAAAACGCGGGGCTTTGCCCCGCGTTAGGCTGTCAAAGAAAGGTGTTCAGGTTTTTTGCATGAAAAGTAACGTGATTAAAAAATTCCTAAAACCCCGCTTATAATCATAAATTCCGGAATTCATTTCCCGAGAATTTTTATCAAAATTGAAAATTGTCGAAATACCCTCAACGGAGTGGGTTTTCCGACAAGCTGACGCGGGGCTTTGCCCCGCATTTTACCGCCGTCTCCGGCTGCAAATAAACTAAAAATTGCTGCTGCCGTTATCCTTTGTCTGCTCCATCAGCACAATTTTAACATCGACCGTCTCGCCCTTGCGGAACAGCGTCAGCGTCATTTCCTCGCCGGCCGTATGCCCGTTTCTGTACGAACACGCCTCCGACAGGTTCAGAACGCGCTGCCCGTCGACATGTGTTATCACGTCACCCGGCTGTGCGCCGGCCGCCACAAGCGGCGACTCGCTGCCAATCCGTTCGATATAAACACCCTGCGGCACACCGTAAAACGCCGCCGCCACCTTGCTGATGTTCTGCCCCGACATGCCAACCAGCGGCCTGCCTGAAACATACCCCCTGTCGGCCAGCTGCTCTATAATCGGCTTCGCCGTGTTTATCGGTATCGCAAAGCTGATACCCTCATAGCCGGAAAGGGAAATTTTAAGCGTGTTTATACCCACGACCTGGCCGTACTGGTTAAGCAGCGGCCCGCCGCTGTTGCCCTTGTTTATGGCGGCATCGGTCTGTATCAGGTTCATAACGATGCTGTTGACCTGCACATTGCGGTTGACAGCCGAAATTATCCCCGCGGTCACCGTCCCCTGAAGCATACTCGTCGGGTTGCCTATAGCAATAGCCGCCTCGCCGGCTTCAATCAGGTCAGAGTCCCCGAAGACCGCCGCTGTAAGCCCCACCGCCTCGATTTTAAGCACGGCAATGTCTGTAAACTCATCCGCGCCGATGATATACGCCGGATAGCTTTCGCCGCTGTCAAGCGTCACGGTTATGCTGCCGCCGTCTGTCACAACATGGCTGTTTGTCACAATATAGCCGTCACCGGATACAATTATCCCGCTGCCGCTGCTTACGCTGCTAAACGTCGAATATATCTCGCACGTCACCCCGACGACCGACTTGCGCGCCTCCCTGACAATTGCGCTGACGTCTTTCACATATATGGCGGCAGTTTTGCCCTCGGTGTCGTTGATGTCTATTTTAAGGTTGCCGTTCAAGCCGGGCTGCGTCCCCGCCGTAACGGGATTTATATAAGACGTGGCCTTTTTTACTCCCGCTATTTTGTTAGACAGCGACTCAAGCAGCATCGGCTTGCCCAGCAGGCTGAGCGCAAAGTTTATAAACACAAGCACAATAAAGAAGAACAGCACCGCGATAAACACCGCGCCGTGCCTGCGCCGCCTCTTCCTGCGTTTGCCGGCGACCAGTTCTTCATAGCTTCTGAATGGAATATCGTCAAAAAGGTCGTCTGACTGTCTGTTATCCGTGCTCATCAAAACACTCCCCGCGCGTCAAGAGTAATTACAGCGGCATAGCCCCGTTCAGCCTTCACACGCCTGTCGGCACGGTAAAGCTGAACTCCACCTTTCCCTTATCACTAGTCGCCGAAACGTCTCCCCCGTGGCGGTTTATGATAGTCTTTACGATATAAAGCCCAAGCCCCGAGCCTGTTCCGCTTGTGCTTCTTGATTGATCTCCCTTGAAAAATCTGTTGAAAATATTGCTCAAGTCGGCCTGCTTTATCTCACTGCCGGTATTTATCACCCGGCACTTAAGGTTACCGCCCTTCTCCTCTATAGCTACCGTAATCATGCCGTCAGGCGGCGTGAACTTTACGGCATTGTCGACGAGATTGTACACCACCTGGAACATGCTGTCGTGGTCGCCGAGCATATTTATCGTGTCGGGGATGTCGAGCGCCACTTCTACGCGCTTTTCGCTCAGCTTCTGTTCAAAGCCAATTATAACGCGCCGCACAAGCTCGCTCATATCAAACACGGCGCTGTTCATCTCGCGCTCACCCGTTTCAAGACGCGATACCTCAAGCATTGAGCTCGCCATGCGTGACAGGCGCTTCACCTCGTCCGAAATTATCCGCAGATATTTTTCCTGGTTCTCCTGCTTAATCGTGCCGTCCAGTATTCCGTCAACAAAGCCGCCAATCGTCGTCATCGGCGTGCGCAGGTCGTGCGATACGCTTGCGATAAGGCCGCGCCTGTTGTTCTCAACGTTTTCCATCGAGTCGGCCATACGGTTGAAGCTGACAGTCATGTCGTATATTTCGTCATGCCGGTCGGGCAACGGCACGCGGGATGAAAAATCCCCCCTCGCAAAGTTGCGCGTCACCCTCGCCATCTCGCTAAGAGGCTTCACCGTGCTGCCCACGACTACAATCTAGACGATAAGCGTCAGCAGCAGTACAATCATAATAATAAGCAAAAATGTGCGCGACAGGTTAAAGTAAAGCACATTGTTTGGCGGAGCGGCGGCAAAAACCATGCCGTCGACACCGTTCGACACCGCATTTTTGACCGTCACACCCTGTATGTGGCACGCTGTCGAAAGCCAATCATAAAACTTCGACATCTGCACATAGTAGCTGCCGGTGTCAAGCAGAATATCTGTGGCCTCCTTCGGCATAACGCCTCCGGTCTGCTGGAAGCACCCGTCCTCCCGCGCAACAAACATCAGGTTGCCGTCTCTGTCGGCCACAAAGATAATGCCGTCAAGATCCTGCGCCAGCTGCTGCATATTTCGCATATACGCCAGGTTATACTCAATGCTGTTCCACATCTTTGTATATATCAAATAGTCCTGCGTCTGCTGCGCGGCCCTTGTCACAACCTTATCCAGCTGTGTCTGCTTCTCTTTTTCAGAAAACACATTTACCTGATACATAAATGTGCTGCCCAATAGCGCGAACCCGAATATAATCACTATTGCATACAGTGAAAACTGCCGTCCGAACAGGCTTTTCATTCTCTATTCCCCCACGCGCCGCGCGGCGCGCGCAATGCGTTATTTGCCGTTGTCCAGCAGCTCAAACTTATAGCCAACACCCCACACGGTCTTTATCTCCCACTTGGGCGATACACCCGTAAGCTTCTCTCTAAGCCTCTTAATATGCACATCCACCGTTCGCGTGTCGCCGAAATAATCAAACCCCCACACATCGTCCAGCAGCTGTGCCCTTGTGAACACCCTGTTCGGTGTCGACGCCAAAAAGTACAGCAGCTCAATTTCTTTCGGCGGTATCTCCATCTTCTCGCCGTTTACGATGATGTTGTACGACTCTTTATCAATAACCAGCCCGTCGAACTCCAGCTTCTGATGCTCTCCATCCCCGGCAAACCGGCGCAGCACCGCGCGGACTCTGGCAATAACTTCACGCATTTCAAACGGCTTTGTGATATAGTCGTCAGCGCCAAGCTCAAGCCCGGCCACCTTGTCAATTGTCTCTCCCTTGGCCGTCAATATGATAACCGGCGTTTTGGAAAACGACCGAATCTCCTTCATCGTTGCCGTCCCGTCCATGACAGGCATCATCAGGTCAAGCAGCACGAGGTCCGGCGAAATGCGTTTGAATGTCCTAAGCCCGTCAAGCCCGTCCTGCGCCGTCTCAACGGCAAAGCCCTCCTGCTCAAGATACAGCCGCAGCAACTCCCTGATATTGCTCTCGTCTTCGACAATCAGTATTGTTTTCGCCATAAAGTATCTTCCTTCCGGCATCAAAAATAGTAAGATAACATGATATCGCGCCGCCCTGTTAACGCCGGCGTTCCTGTCATAACGTTATTATAATCCAAAGAATTGAAAAGTGTATAGCTAAATTGTAAACAAGTTCCCAATCTTCACGGCAAAAGCATGTTTCTCTTTACCACCCCGGCCCTTTTGTGTATAATTAATGGCGTGTCAAGGGCAAAAGGCGGCTCATCGCCCGCTTTTGCCGCCAGCAGCGATAAAATATCTTGGAGGATACATATATATGAAGCTCGGTATCGTCGGCCTGCCAAATGTGGGCAAAAGCACGCTGTTCAACGCCATAACAAACGCCGGGGCAGAGTCTGCAAACTACCCGTTTTGCACCATAGAGCCCAATGTCGGCATAGTCTCTGTGCCTGACAGCCGACTCGATTACCTTGCGTCGCTGTACAGCCCCAAAAAATACACGCCCGCCGTTATCGAGTTTGTCGACATCGCAGGGCTTGTCAAAGGCGCGTCACGCGGCGAAGGCCTGGGCAACAAGTTTCTCAGCAATATCCGCATGACCGACGCCATTGTTCATGTCGTCCGCTGCTTCGACGACCCGAACATCATCCATGTAGAGGGCGGTGCCGACCCTGTGCGCGACATCGGCATAATAGATATCGAGCTTGTCATGGCCGACATGGAGATGGTCGAGCGCCGGGTCGACAAGGCAAAAAAGGCCGCCAAGGCTGGGGACCGCAAAGCCCTGCATGAGGCTGATGTTTTCGAGAGTCTGCTCGCCCACCTCAACGACGGCAAGCCGGCGCGCAGCTGGCCCGGGATGGATGAGGACGGAGACACAGTCCGCACTGCGGAGCTTCTCAGCCTTAAGCCGGTCATCTACGCCGCAAACCTAGATGAGGCCGCGTTCACCTCCGGCCTTGATACATGCGCCTACTATGCCGCCGTAAAGCAGATTGCCGCGCGCGACGGGGCGCATGTGCTGCCCATCTGCGCCAAGATGGAGCAGGATATCTCCGAGCTTTCGCCCGAAGACAAGGCGATGTTCCTCGAAGAACTCGGCCTCAGGGAATCCGGCCTCGACCGCCTTGTGCAGCTCAGCTACGGGCTGCTCGGGCTTATATCGTTCCTTACCTGCGGCCCTGACGAGGTGCGCGCGTGGACGATTATCAACGGCACTCGCGCCCCGCAGGCCGCCGGGAAGATACATTCAGATATCGAGCGCGGTTTCATCCGCGCCGAATGCGTCTCGTTTGACGACCTGAAGGCCTGCGGCGGCATGGCGGCGGCGAAAGAACGCGGCCTCATCCGCAGCGAGGGCAAGGAATATATCATGCGCGACGGCGATGTTGTGCTGTTCCGCTTCAATGTCTGATATGGACGCGCAAAAGCAGCGCTATCGCGCGCTGGACATACTCCGCGGGCTTTCGATTCTTCTTATGATTGCCCACCACCTGTCGATTGACCTCATCAATTTTGGCATTGTTCCCGCCTGGCTGCTGGACAATCCCATTGTGCAGATACTCCAGCCGCTGTTTGCCAGCTGCTTCGTCGCGCTGTCCGGCGCGTCAAGCCGGTTTTCAAAAAGCAACCTGTCGCGGGGGTTAAAAATTTTGCTGTGCGCCGCGCTTGTCACTTTGGCCACGTGGGCGGGCGGCATGCTATTTGATAACGACGGCTACACTGTCCGCTTCGGAATACTGCATTTCCTCGGCTGCGCGTCAATAATATATCATTTCCTGCGCCCCGCGCTCGATAAGCTGAGGATTCCCCCCTGGGTGTGGCTCTTTCTCTACCTCGGCTCAAGCTTTGTATTCCCCATCCATTCCGATATCGGCTGGCTGTGGCCGCTCGGTGTCATGCAAGCCGGCTTCATGTCTGCCGATTACTACCCGATTTTTCCGTGGATATTCATGTATTTCTTCGGCTTGTGGGTCGCCGACACCGCAAGGGCGGGCCGCTTTCCCCCCGCGTTTTACAGCGCTCGCTGCACATTTTTAGAGGCGGTCAGCCGTCACAGTCTCGTCATATACCTCGTGCATCAGCCGCTGTTTATGGCAGTATTCTACGCAATATTTTATCTGTTCGCCCGATAAAGCGAAATATCCCTCTCTTTTATGGCAATAATGCCAAAGAGGGGGGTGTTTTTTTGCGCAAAGTTCTGCTCGCAGCCGTCGTGGCGCTTGTTATTGCCGGTATCGGACTGTGGTATTTTCTTACTACAGCGGGTTCGTCCTACCTCGCCGATACGCTGTCCGGCCTTGCCGTCTGGGCCGAAGCTCGTCTTGGCGACAACGCCGCCGAGACGCTGTACCTCAAGTCGCTTCACTACAACCCTCACAGCGCAAAAACACGCTGCGCGCTTGCCGCGCTGTACGAAGGACAAGGCCGAATATCCGCGTCGGAAGCGCTGCTCACCGAGGGAATCGAAGCTTATCCGTCAGGTACGCCGCTGTATATTCAGCTCGCGGAGCTGTATACGCGCAGCGGCAAGCTGCAGCAGGCGCTCGATGTACTCGACAACGCCCCCGCTGGTTATATCTCGACAAGTATTTCAAGCAAACGGCCAAGCGCACCCGCCATACTGCCCGATGACCGTCCGGCCGGTTTCGCCAGCTTCTCGCTCGACACCTTGCCGGGGCTGATATATTACTACACGCTGGACGGCACTGTGCCTTCGGCCGATTCTCAGATATACTCCGCCCCGGTCGCGCTTGAGAGCGGCAGAACCGAGGTTCGCGTCGTCGCGGTCAACGCCTCCGGTTTGCCGTCAAAATCTGCAAGCTACACTTTCGATATCAATCCGCGCACCGTCAGCGCGTGGGAACAATCGGGCGGACGGAGTATATGCCCATTCTGCGGGGCTGCGATGGACTGATGCTAATCATATTAGTGTACACCACTCAGCGCTTACTTGTCGCCGCTCGGCGCGGCCGTCACCCGCCGCTCCCCCGCAGGTGCCGCATACCTGCTCCTTCCACACCTCTGCCGCCGATACACTCAAATGCCGCAAGCCTTGATTTGACTAAATAAGGATGAATTGTAAAAGGAGACCGACAAATCCCGGCCTCCTTATATACGAAGTATGCTGATTATCTACATAGATATACTTTATACTATTTATTTTCCAAGAATGAAAGTATGAAATTACTCAGTTCTTCATTTTTAATAAACCAGTATTTATCCTTATAATAGATTTGAAATTCTCCATCAGGTAAGACAGCTTGAATAAGATGTTGTTTTTCATACGTTTTTTCTCCGTCTACCATCACCATCAAGCCATATCCCATAGAAGAAGATTTCGCAGGCTCTTTATCGTGTATAAGTTCATCCGCAGATATTTCAGCAAAAATGGCAGTCAGTGTTTTAATCTCATCCTTAAAAAGCATATCAGCAGCTATCTGCTGCTCGCCAGCGTAAGTCCAAAAATATATTTCCGCATTATCTTCATTCAAAGATTGCATCCAGTCGAGCAGATCGGTTTTATTCTTGCTTGAGCCACATCCGAAAAGCAGAGTAATTGTCAGGACAATTAAAAAGAGTATAGTCGCAATTTTTTTCATAATGTTCTCCAACACATTTCTAAATGAACATTAAATAACAATCTGCATAAGCCCATTCTATCATTAACCCACAAAAAGTCCAGATTATTTGATTCGATTTCGACTGGGCAGGTATTCGACACAACAGTGTGGGTTATCAAGGGCAACTCTGATGTGGTTGGCACGCAACTACGATGCTTGCCGTAATAGATACTCAGTATCATGCACAACAGAGCCGCATAAGCGACTTCGTTGTGCACACTTCACTGTTCACGCAAAAGCCTTGATTTTGCACAGCTTCCCGCCTCCGTTTCACAAAGTGTCGCATCACTAGCACATTAGTACAGCGACACAATATTGACGCAAATCAGCCTTTTTTTACGCTTCGCATGACACAACAACACAATTTGTCTTTTACCTCAACCCCCACAAAACAGCAGCCCAGGGCGGCTCTGAGCCGTCCCGGGCTTAAAATGTTGAATCCTTAAATCGAATGCACCTTACTTTATCAGGCTCATCGGGTCGATATGCGTCCCGTCGCGCGTCACCTCAAGATGCAGATGGCTCGGCTGCGCGCTCTCCGCGATAAGGCTTGTCCCCAGCGCGCCGACAGGCTGCCCCGCCTTGATCTTTTTGTCCACTACAAGCACGGTGTTTGCCTCCAGCCCGCAGTACATGCTTACAAGCTTGTTCTGGTGCGCAATCGTCACGCAGTTACCCATCAGCGGGTCGACAAATACACCGCTTACCGTCCCGTCAGCAATCGCTACAACCTCTGTCCCCGCCTCGCAGGCAAAGTCCGTGCCGCGGTGCGTCCGCCAGTCGCCCATTGTTTCATCATACACAAGGTCGCCTGAGGAAAACGCCTTTATCACGTCGCCCTCCACCGGCGCAACATATGCCGGTACGCTGACTCCTATCGCGCTGCTTACCGTCGTCGACACCTCAGCGGAATCAATCGGTATCTCTGTGGGGCTGACGACCGGCACATCAATCGGCGGCTCGGGGATATCCACCTCAACCGGCGGCTCTGTCGGCGTCTGCACCGGCACCGTCGTCGGCATCACGGGCGCTGTCGGCACCGGATTCGTCACCGGATCCTCAAGCGCAATCTGCTCGCCTTGAGCCAGGCCGCCGTCACCCGTAAAAAACAGTACATAACCCGAAACGCCTATCGCGACAACGCACAGGCCAAGGATTATGTAAAATCCCTTCTCCTCCGCAAACTGTAATATACTTTTTACATAGTTTTTATTTTCCATGGATTTGCACCTCCGATGGTATTATTACCGCAAAGCGCAAATCCTATTCAAAATAATGTACGTGTTTCAGCTCAAAAAACGTCAGCTTTTCAGCATCAATTCGACTCCGGAAAAATAGTGCTTGATAATCTCGTCAAACGTCTTGCCCTCAAGCGCCATGGCGCGCGCGCCGTATTGGCTCATCCCTACTCCGTGCCCGTATCCCTGTGTTGAGAATATCAGGTCTTCCGCCTCAAGCTTCACCTTAAAGTTTGTCGAGTTCAGCCCCAGCAGCGTGCGCAAATACACGCCGCTCACACGTACGCCGCCTACCGCGACATCTATTATGCCCCCAGCTCGCGAGCGTGTTGATGCCTTGAACCACTGCCCTGCGTCGTCATGGAAAACCGCATCGGGGTAATCTCTCAGCACAAGCGCTTTAAAATCCTCCTTCGGCACCTTCACCGACGCCGTATACTGCGGAGAATCCGCCCCGCCCTCGCTCGTCACACTGACAAGATACGGCATTGTTCCGCCCCAAACATCCGCGGCGGCTTCGGTATAATCCCCCGACGCGGCGTGGAAAACCGCGGCTATCGGCTGCCCGTCATACACCGCAATCAGCCCGCATGTGCCGTCAACCGCCGCCGTTATTCTATCCAAAAAAAACCCGGCCTGCTCATCCCAAAGCTCGGCGCCGCGCTCCTCCACATTGCAAAACGCCTTGCAGTGCGCCGGGTCGTCGCACACCTGCGCCCCCATATGCTCTGCCGGTATCTCCATCCCGTCATCATACAGCTTTATCTTATACAGCGTATATGTTCGCGCCGCCACCGCCTGCGCCTTAAGCGCCTCGATGGGGAACCCCGCCGGCATTTCCGCCGCGATGACGCCTATGAGATAGTCACGCAGGGTGATTGTGACGCTTTCTCCGTCAATCAGCGCCGTAACATATGTCTTGGCGTCATATCGCAAAAGCCCGCCCGGTGGGCTGTACACCTCTGCACCTGTCGTATCGGCTTCGCTTGACGGTTCGCTCGCCTGCGTCGTCGTGTTGTCGTCGATACCGCTTACGTATATGCTGTCGTCAGGCGCGGCGATACCGGGCCGGGCATTGGGCCCGACCGTCACAAGCGGCATTGCGTAAACGGCCAGCACCATGCCCATAATAAGACCCAACAATTTCTTCACGCACACCATTCCTTTTCCCAAAAAGCTGTGGTATAATAGCCGCAGACGGCTATTATACATTAATTTTTTGTCGCTTTTCTCGCCCGCTTCGCGAGCAACCGAAAAGCATGACACATTATACCAACGCGCTTCGCGCATGTGGTATAATAGCCGCAGACGGCTATTATACATTAATTTTTTGTCGCTTTTCTCGCCCGCTTTGCGAGCAACCGAAAAGCATGACACATTATACCAACGCGCTTCGCGCTTATGGTATAATAGCCGCACGCGACTATCATACATTAATTTTTTGTCGCTTTTCTCGCCCGCTTTGCGAGCAACCGAAAAGCATGACACATTATACCAACGCGCGTCGTCGTGAACTCTTCTGCCGCGCCGGACGCATGTCTCAT
>JAVBMB010000035.1:0-9500 GCA_031552995.1 Oscillospiraceae bacterium | reverse complement strand
TTGCCCTGGTGTATAGCCGAGAAGTAACCGACGATGCCCATAGGAAGGGCGGCCATCAGATAGGCGGCACCCTGAACCGTGGACAGCGAGCCGTCAAAGACAGAGCTGTTTGTGAACAGTATAAGAAACGCGACAAGCAGGCCGTAGATGCCCTGTGTGCCGGGCAGAGCCTGAAGGATAAGTACCCGGCCGAAGTTTTCCGGCGCTTCGGACAAAATGCCGGAACCCGCCTGCGCGGCAATGCCGACGCCCTTAGCGGAACCCATGCCGGCCAGCGTTACCGCAAATACCGCGCCGATGATTGCCATGATTGAACCGGTGCTGATTGAAACAATGAAATCTCCCATTTCAGTTTTCCTCCCTAACAATATCTATATATTTTGTTTTGTTGACAAGTGGCTTAAACGAGCGTCCGCCGCCCTCGTAGAATCTGCCGAAGAACTCGATATACTGAAGCCTGTTTGTGTGAACATAAGCGCCGAGTCCGCTGATGGCGATGTTGAAGCCGTGGCCGATGACAAACGCGATTATAAACACAAATATGCCGACAAATCCGCCGACCATTGTTCCGATTTGGTTCATAACCTTGCCTACGACAGCGCCGGAAAGGGCAAGCGCCATGATACGCGAATACGACAGCAAATCAGATACGATTCCGGTTACGCCATAAAGCTGGCCAAGCCCCCCGGTGAGCCGCCCGATTCCCTTTTTGCCTCTGCCGCCGATGACAATCATCAGAACAACGCCGAGTATGCAAAGGTATACGCCGATTCCGACGCCGAGCACGGCGAGGGCGAGGCCGATGAAAATGATGTACCACGTGCCGACTTCACCTATCGCACCGATTATATCCCCCCGCTTAATGGTGCGGTAGGCCGAGACACCCATGCCGAACAATATCTGTATTGCGCCGAATACGATGGACACGATGAGAAATGTCATCGGCTCGTTGAGCGGATCAAACCACACAGGCTTAATTGTAAAATCGCTGTGCAGGAATGTCTTGCAGAAGGCGCCAACGGCATCGGCGAAGAAGCCGCCTGTCAGGATTCCCGCGATTATTGTAAATATACCGCAGTAGAAAAACATCGTGAACATCTGGTGAGATGTGCCGCGAGGCTTCATCTTTTTTAGCGCGAGCAGCGAGCCGAGCGCCATCAGCAGGCCATAGCCGGCATCAGCCATGATGAAGCCGAAAAACACGATGTAAAACGGCATAATCAGCGGGTTAGGGTCGACAATGCTGTTGTAGCCGGGCAGGCCGTACATCTCTGTGACGGCGCCGAACGGGTGCGCGAGCTTACCGTTCTTCATGGCGGTAGGTGGATTATCCCCCTCGACCGGGTCATCAAACGAATATGCGCAGCCGTTCTTTTCAAGCACTGCGGCGACGCGCGGCTCAGTTTCGGCCGGAACCCAGCCGGTGAAAACTACGGTTTTATCCGTATATCCGACACGTGAAAGCACATCGTCCCGCGCGGCCTCCTGCGTGTAGGCGTCAAGCGCTTCTTCAAGCAGCTCTCTTTGCGGGGCGAAGGCTGCAATCTGCCCGAGAGCGACGGCCATATCTTTTTGGAGAGCTGTGATTTGCCGTCCGGCGCCGTCGGTCTCCCCTTTAGCGCTGCGTGTTATGTCTTTGAACACGACACGAGAGAAGCCGAACGGTTTGAGCGCCGTCATGACGGTGTCTTCATCACCGCGGAAATACATAAGCGTGACGTAGTGCAAATCAGAGTCGGTCGACACGCGCGAAAGATCGAACGCGGCGCCGGATTCTTCGAGCGCCTTGACGGCCAGCTCAATATTTGATGACGACGACATAGTCCCAAACAGAAGCGGTGCGCCGCGTGTTCCGGTTGTATTAAGCGGCAGCTCGCATTCAATCCACGGAGCCATCATCTTTATGTGCGTTTCGTAACGTGAAATCTGGTTTTTTGTATCTTCCCGCCTCGTGTAAAGCGCGTCGATTTCCTCGGCCAGCTTAAGCGCGCCGTCGAGACGCCGACCGTCGAACAACAGGCTTTCACTCACTTCCCTTTTGGCGGACAGCATAGGTTTTTTGAACGGAGCAACCTGATTTAGCAGCCCGAGCGCACGAGCAAGCGAGGCGCGGCTCTGCTGTGAACCGGTGTCCTCGCTTAATCTTTGAAGCCTAAGCTGGTCCGAAGGCTCGCTCTCCTCAATCTCGACGCATTCCAGCCTGTGAAGGTTGAGCAAAACCTGTCTGCGTGCCTGCCGGGAAGCAATGGCTGTCAAGCGTTTCATTTTGACGATAGACATCAGCTCTCAACAACCCTCCCAACGATGATGGAAATGGCCGCTTTCATATTGCCGGCAGCTTCATCGGCAATGAGCTTACACTGGCTTTCGGCGCTTTTTACAGTCTCCTCGGATGTGACACGAGATTTTTCCTGCACATCCTGCGTGGCCTGCGCAACGGCGCGAAGCTCCTCCTGCACACGTTTTTCGTGAGAAGCAGACGCGTCTTTTTGTGCGGTTAAGATAAGCTCTCTAGCATCCTGCGCGGCCTTAGTGACAATCGCTTCCGCCTGCTGCTCAATATCGCCGATCAGTTTGATTGCATTGAGCGACAATAACACCACCGTCCATTCACTATAATATTCTTGCGGCAAAAATGACGATAAGCTGCCGGCGACATACCCCAAAAAAAGCGCCGCCGGCGCTCGTTACAATAATTTAACCACTTTTTTTTGTGCATGTCAATGTAATATACACAAAATACGGATGTGTTTATTGACCCTGCACAATAATTTGGTTATAATTGAACAATCGGTTACAGCTGCATTTGTGAGCCGTGTGCTTTTCAATTTTTAGGCATATTTATACGTGGAGTGAAAACTATGAAAGTCATACACATTGCTGGCGGCGGAGACCGCGGCGGTGCTAAACCGCATATTATTCAGTTGTGTTCTCGCCTGAGCCGCGAGCATGATATAAAACTTGTCAGCATGAGGTCGGGAGATTTCCCAAAAGACGCCGAGGAGGCCGGGATAAACACCGTTACACTGTTCTCTGGGTTTGCGCCGCTTGACTACATAAGGCTTATCAGGTTTGTCAGGCGCGAAAAGCCCGATGTCGTGCATTGCCACGGCGCCAAGGCAAACGTGGGCGGCGTGCTTGTAAAGCTGTTCTGCCGCAGAACTATAGTTACGACGATACACAGCGACTACCGGCTCGATTATCTACACAGCGCGCTTAGACGCAACACGATTGGGCGGATAAATGCCGCGGCTTTGCGCAGGTTTGACTATTATACGACGGTTTCGGACCAGTTTAGGAAAATGATGATTGAGCGCGGGTTCTGCCCTCTTGACATAATGACGATATATAACGGTGTGGATTTTTCCAAGACGGCGGCGCCGTTTGACAGGGGCGAATATCTGCGGAGCCACGGACTTGACTATAAAGAAGGCGATATTGTTCTGGGGATACCGGCCAGACTGACGCCGGTAAAGGATATCCCGACGCTGCTGCGCGCGTTCCGGCGCGCGCTGGACGAGCAGCCGAATGTCAGGCTTATTATCGGCGGCGACGGCGAGGAGCTGCAAAACCTGAAAAAACAGGCTGCGGCGCTCTCGCTTGACGATAAGGTCAGCTTTTTCGGCTGGGTCAGCGATGTGCCTCAGTTTTTTGCGGCATGTGATATAAATGTGCTGTGCTCGATATCGGAATCGTTCCCCTATTCGATTCTTGAGGGGATTCGCGAGGGGTGCGCCGTTATTACCTCCGATGTCGGCGGTATGCGGCAGCTTGTTCGCCACGGCGAGAGCGGATATATATTTAACCCGGGCGACGACGGGACATTTGCCGGGTATATTATTGAACTGGCGCGTGACAATACAAAGCGCCGGCTGTTCGCCGAGCGTCTTCATGCCGACGCCTCGGCGCGGTATTCCCTTGACAGCATGGCGGCGACGCAAAGCGGCATATACAGCCGGATTTTAGAGCTGGAAAAACGCGCCGAGCGGCGCCGCGACGGCGTATTGATATGCGGCGCTTACGGGCGCGGGAACTCGGGCGATGAGGCGATATTGAACGCGATAATTCACTCTATGCGCGAGCTGGATCCGTTGATGCCGCTGACAGTGATGACACGGCAGCCGAAGCAGACAAGGCTTAAGCACGGGGTAAACGCGGTTTATACGTTTAACCCGGCGTTCATTGGGCATATGAGCAAAGCGGCGCTGTTTGTCAACGGCGGAGGAAGCCTGATTCAGGACTCAACATCGAGCAGATCGCTGTATTTTTACCTGATGACCATATTCGCGGCAAAGAAGCTGGGCTGCAAAGTGCTGATGTACGGCTGCGGAATCGGGCCGGTCAGCGGACGGCTGAACAGACGCATTTCAAGCGGGGTTCTTGACAGGAATGTCGACATTATCACACTGCGCGACGCTGTCTCGCGGGAGGATTTGCAGAATATGGGCGTCAGCAGACCGGATATCCGCGACGCCGCCGACCCGGCAATGAGCCTTCAGCCGGCTGATATGCAGCTTGGACGGGCGTTTATGGCGGCGCATGGCATTGACGCAGACAGGCCTTCGATATGTTTTTCTATACGAAACTGGAAGGGCTTTGATTCGTTTGACATATTTGCGGAAGCGGCGGACTATGCGACCGGGAAATACGGGATGCAGGTTGTGTTTCTTCCGATTGAAAAGCCGAAGGATATACCTCCGTCGCAGGTTGCGGGCAGCTTTATGAAAAGCAACTACGTTTTGCTTCAAACGCCGGACGAGGTTGATTTGACAATTGCGATACTGAAATGCATGAGCGTAGTGTGCGCGATGAGGCTGCACGCGCTTGTGTTCTCGGCGGCGGCGAATGTGCCGTTTATCGCGGCAGCGTACGAGATTAAGGTGTCGAGTTTTATGAACTATATCGGGTCAAGCGCGTGCCGTGAGCTGAATGAAATGAACGCCGGCTGGCTGTGCGCCGAAATTGATAAAGTGATGCGCGGGGATAGCGGGCACAAGGATGTTTCGATGAGATTGCGGCAACTGGAGCGCGCGAATTGCGATGCGGCGGCGGAGCTGCTTGACCTGAAGAGACCGCGTTTTGATGCGTGAATTGCTAAAGCCGGCAAGGGACAGCCTTGCCGGCTTTACAGACTGTCAATCTGAGATTATTGGCTGTATTTATTGCGCGCGCCGCGGTAAACAAATACAGAAAAGCGTGAGAGACAAAATAAGGTGCGTTAGGCCGGGACGGAAGATATTATTTTGCTCTGTGTTATAACTTTTGGCGATGGCATAGTGTACACGCTGCTTTAGCAAATGGTGCCAACAATTCCCTGTAACCGTCAGCTAGATCAAACCAAAGTGCTCCGGCAGAATCCAAGCCGTCTGCGTCTGTTTTGATGTTTTGGAAATCTTCGGCAGTCACGCTGCAGGCTATGCAGATATGTTGCAACTCTACGCTGCTCCTGTCAGGTGTGGCGTTATGCGAAAATCGAATGGAATCACAAAAATACAGCTTGGATTCTACAATATTCAACCCGGTTTCCTCGAGCATTTCTCTTGCCAGTGCCTCTTCAAGTTTTTCACCAACTTCGATTGTCCCGCCCGGCAAGTCAAGTAGACCGGCGTATGGACCGTCAGCTTATTTAATCAGCAGTACTTTGTTGCTTTGTATAAAAACGCCATACACCCCTAAGTGAGAACGACGCATTTTCAACACCACCAAATACAAAGAATGTTCATCCAGTATTATTTTTGTGCTGCCTATTGCTGCCCGGTCAGCGCGGCTATCCGCGCGGAGATATCCCCTTCCACAATCCCGCCGTGATAGCAAATTGCACGGTTGATTTTGAGGGAGGTAAGCGGCCTCAGCGATTCAAGCGCCAGCGGCATGTCGTATGTATATGAGGGGTTTGGCCCCGCAAGTTTGCTGTCACTCACATTCAGCGCGTCGCCGGTTATAAGCGTTCCGCCGTCCGCCGGGATATACAGGCATATATGCCCGGGCGTATGGCCGGGTACGTGAAGTATTTTGGTTCCTCCGGCAAACGGCAGCGTCTCACCTCCGTGCAGCGGCTCGTCGGTGGCGACAGCCCTGGCATAAAACGCACTGACCAAGGCTTCGAGCCCCTCACGCTCTTCCGCGGGCAGTGAGTCTATTTGTTCATATCTGGCGGCCAGCTTTATCGGCAGCTTTTCGCCGGACATGTATTCTGCCTCCTTGCGGTGTGCTAAAATTTTCACATGCGGTGCTTCGGATTTTATATCTTTTGCGCAGCCTATATGATCCAAATCCTGATGAGTTATGATTATGTCTGTGATGTCAGGCAATGTGAAGCCATAAAGCTTTACAGCTTCGCGGAACAGGGAAAGCTGGCCGGGAAAGCCGGTGTCGACAAGAGCGAGTCTGTTTTCTCCCTTTAACAGCACAGGATGGATAGCATCTTGCCCCCATTTGATATTGAGCATGATTATACTGTCATTTATGCGCATGGGCTTATACTCCTCTTATATTTGATGGCACAATTTGATAAAAGGTATTGATTTTTTTGCCGGGCTATGCTATCATAGCAAAGTACCCAAAAACAGGTACAAATGCGGTCGTGGCGGAACAGGCAGACGCGCACGTTTGAGGGGCGTGTGGGAGACCGTACGAGTTCAAGTCTCGTCGACCGCACCAGAAAATCAGAACACGTACGCCGTAATGGTGTGCGTGTTTTTGCATTGAGAAATGATTTTTAGCAGGATAATGAATGTCCTTTTTGGTCAAGAAATTTTGACGCCGGCGGCTGTATACTGTTAGAGGGAGGATGATATGACGAACTGGGAAATGATAGACACCGTGCAGAGGATGCAGGACTATATCGGGCAGAATATTGACGACGCGATGTTTGACCAGAACGCGCTTTATACTTATATCGGTTATACAAAGCGCCATGCAGACAGGATGTTTCGTCAACTTATTGGGATGACCCCGCTTGAGTATATCCGCAAGCTGAGGCTGTCACTGAGCGCGCCGATGCTGCTTGACGGCGACAGAAGCATTTTGGATGTAGCGCTGAGCAGCAGCTTTGACTCTCATGAAGGGTATACAAAGGCGTTTTCAAGCGCGTTTGGCGCGACACCCAGAGATTATCGCCGAGGTAAAACACCCATACCGTTGTTTATCGGATACCCAATACGGGATTCCATCCTTCACTTTAATGACAGAGGTGAAAGCAACATGGAAAAAACGCCGTTTATCTGCAATGTTACCGCAGTCGGCCGGCCGGCGCGCAAGCTGATGCTGATGCGCTCGAAAAAAGCCGAGGATTACTGGAGTTATTGCGAGGAAATGGGGTGCGACTGGGAGGGGCTGTTCAACAGCATACCGGGTAAGCTGGATACCGCGGCAATACTTGAATTGCCTGAGTTTTTGATGAAGGATGGTTTTGGCGCGGTCGCTTCCGGCGTAGAGCTTCCGGCAAGCTATGACGGTGCGATACCTGACGGCTGCGAGCTTGCAGATTTGCCGCCGTGCGAGCTGATGTACTTCCAAAGCGAACGGTTTGAGTCCGACGAGCAGTTTTATCAGGCGCTGGCAGCGGTGTTCAGGGCACGTGAGACGTATGATTTTGAGGCATACGGGTTTGCTGAGGCGCCGGATACCGCGCCAAGCTTCAACTTTGGCGGCAGTGCAGGGAGGGGCGCAAAGATAGCAATCCCTGTCAAGCGGATTTGACGAGGCTACTCCCCTATCAGCAATGCGACGTTCTCGACGCCTGACGCCGCCGCAAGGCGGCGTATCAGGCCGTCGGTGCTTAGATTCATCTGCGCGGTATTTACCGACAGCGTTATCCCGGCGACACCGCCGGCGGGCATGCTTTGGTTAACGGTTATTACATTCGCCCCGGCGCGCGCGACGGTGTTGAGGAAGTTGCCAAGCACACCGGCGCGATGCTCGAGCACCGCTTGCAGCGTGATAATATTGTCTCTGTCGGCTTTTGTAAACGGCCTGATAAGGCCGCGGTATTTGTAAAACGCGCTGCGGCTGACACCGGCAAGCTCGATAGCTTTGGTGACAGTCTTCGCATGCCCCCCCATCAGAAGTTTCTGCGCGAGACATACGCGTTTCAGCCCGTCAGGCAGCGCATCCTCGTGGACGATATAATGCTGTGATGTGTTTTCCATGGCGGCCTCCCGCGCTATATGCGCTGCGGTAGTATTGACAGCTCTAGGATATCATTTTTCGCTTGATTTGTCACGTATGATATGATTCTTTATAACGCGACACGCCGGCTTTATAGTCCGGAAATATTAAGACATATACCCCCTGATGCGGCAAAAAGGCATCAGGGGGTATTGTTATGTATTCGTACTAAAACTCGACAGCCGGTATCGGACGGCTTTATTACAAATACTCTGTATGTGGGCAGGCTTTGATGTGTGCAATTTTTTTTCAGTCGGTGTATTTTTTATATCGGCTATGCGGACTGGCAACAGACAAAATGTTGCGGCATACCATGCAATATGTTCACACATCCACATGGCAAGCGATTGGAGGTCCGATATGTTCCCTGAGACATTATTTTTGTTGGCGAATACACTGTTTTTTATGCTTAGGCTATCGCCCGGAGCTGGTTCATTCCCCAAGCCGCTTAACGCCGCCGAGGAACGCGACATGCTTGCGCGAATGGAAAGCGGAGACTGCGATGCCCGCGACTTGCTTATCGTACATAATCTGCGCCTGGTTGCGCATGTGGTGAAAAAATATTATGCGTCGAGAGAGGATCAGGATGACTTAATTTCGGGAGGGACGATTGGGCTGATTAAGGCAATATCCTCGTTTGACACGAACAAGAATATTAAGCTTGCGACTTATGCTGCAAAATGCATCGAGAATGAAATACTTATGTATTTTCGCTCGCTGAGGAAGCTGTCACAGGAGGTATCGCTGTCTGACCCGATTGACAGCGATAACGACGGCAGCGCTCTGTCGCTGCTGGATGTAATATCATGCGAGGACACAATGCTTGACGACATATACCTGAATGACAGGCAGCGGCAGCTGTACACATACTTAAACCAATCACTCGATGAGCGAGAGCGCGAAATCGTCATACTGCGATACGGGCTTTATGGCACAAAGCAGCTTACGCAGCGCGAGATTGCGGATAAAATCGGTATTTCGCGCAGCTATGTGTCACGGATTGAGAAAAAAGCGCTGTGGAGAATGAAGCAGAGAATGAGCGAGCGCAATTAGCGACAGTGGTGTCAACCCGCTAAAGCAGGCCGACTGAAGAAAGGCGCAGTCTGCTTTAGTTCCCTTCAAAACCATTGCCCTGCACCGCCCTGATATCGCTGACAGTTAGAAATGCCGACGAATCGATATTGATGATATCGTTCCTAAACTTTAGCACCTGCCATGGTTTTACGACGCACATCAGCATGGTTCGGGCCTCACCCGAGTAGGCGCCCTCTCCGTTGAAAACGGTTGCGGTGCGCCCCAGCGTCTCCATTACGTATGCCGCGACAGCATCT
>JAVBMB010000048.1:0-85320 GCA_031552995.1 Oscillospiraceae bacterium | reverse complement strand
CGGCAGCGGCGTGACAGCCCACAACCTGACCGATAAAACCGGCAGCCTGGTCGGGCTTAAGTTTGTGACATACGACGACGATATACTGCTTATGAACAGCGACGGCGTTGTCATCCGCACCTCGGCCGAAAGCATCAGGGTCTGCGGCCGCTCCAGCCAGGGCGTCAAGCTGATACGCCTGGGCGACGGCGTAAGGGTGATATCGCTGGCGCGCACCGCCAAGGACAGCGACGAGACCGACGAAAATACAGATGAGGAAGCTATTGAAAACGAACCGGAGGTGCAGGATAATGAATAACATCAACATCGCCTCAATTTTTGAAAGAAACCGTGAAGACGTCTTCTCTCTTTTCACAAACCTTCTCAGCGCCATATTCTGTTTTAAGGTGATCCGCCCGCGGGCCCGCGGGCTGGGCACAGCTCTTGGGCTGCTCGGGCTTATCGGCACATTCATCAACATCGGTATAATCATCGGCCGGGAAAAAGCCGAACCCGGGCCGAGGGTGTATGTCCCCCCGCAGGAGGAGGTTGGCGAATGAAGCGCGTTCGCGTCAAGCCCGGCAAAGGGCCGGCGATGTTCGGAGGCATTGTCGGTCTCGTCTTCGTCATTATCGGCCTCGTCCTTGTCGTTCCCACATTCGGCCTGTTCGGGATATTTTGGACGCTTATCGCCGCCGCAATCTGCGGCATGAGCTTCTATTCCGCCGTTTCAAAAAAGGGTGTCGTCTCGCATGAAATTGAGTTTGACATCGACGACGAGGGCACAAACAACCCACAGTCTGCCGGGTCGTCACAAACTGTCGAGCAGCGCCTTGCGCGCCTGAACGACCTGTATGAACGGCGCGTTATAACGCGCGAAGAATATGAAGCGCAGCGAACGGAAATAATAAAACACATATGAAGCATGTCGACTTATATACTGACGGCTCGTGCAGCGGAAACCCCGGCCCGGGCGGCTGGGGCGCTGTTCTGATATACGCCGGACTGGAAAAAGAACTGTCGGGCGGGGCAACCGAGACGACAAACAACCGCATGGAGCTTATGGCCGCCATAATGGGCCTTAGGGCGCTCAACCAGAAATGCTCTGTCCATCTCTATACTGATTCACGCTATATCGAGCAGTCGATAACGCAGGGCTGGCTGGACCGATGGAAGAAAAACGGCTGGCGACGCAGCGACAAATCGGATGTGGCAAATGTCGATTTGTGGCAGCAGCTTGACGAGCAGATGCGCAGGCACGACGTCAAACTGTTTTGGGTTAAGGGACATGCCGACAACCCATACAACAACCGCTGCGACAGTTTAGCCACCGAGCAGACGGGGAAGTTTCAAAGCAAAGTGTAATTCCGCCGCCGTCATAACATTTTTTCAGGCGGGGGTTGTAATCTTTACTTATTTAGTGTACAATGTAATTGTAAGAAAAAGTCACGACTAACCGCAAAATACTACAGATCATCATCTTGGGAGATGCTTATGGAAAACCGTTTTGTATACGCCGATAACGCGGCGACAACGCCAATGGCGTCGCAGGTGCTCGACGCCATGCTCCCTTTTTTCACAAAAGAGTACGGCAACCCTAGCACTCTCTACAGGCTTGGCCAGTCCAGCGCCGAGGCGCTTTCTCAGGCGAGGAAGCACGTCGCGGCGCTTATGGGCGCCGAGCCTGGGGAGATATATTTCACCGGCAGCGGCACCGAGGCGGACAATATTGCGCTTCGCGGCCTGATGAACAGCCCGCAGGCGCGCGGGAAGAAGCACTTTATCGTCTCGTCAATCGAACATCACGCCATTCTCCACACCGCTCAGGCGATGGAAAAGCTGGGCTTTGAGGTGACATATCTGCCCGTGGACAAGCTGGGACAGATTGACCTTGCCAGGCTTGACAGCGCGATAACCGAGAACACGGCGCTTGTCTCGATAATCGCGGCCAACAACGAGATAGGCACAATTCAGGAGCTTGAGAAGATAGGCGCGCTGTGCAAAAGGCGCGGCGTGTTCTTCCACACCGATGCCGTGCAGGCATACGGGCACATTCCTCTTGATGTCAAGGCGATGGACATCGACATGATGTCTGTTTCGGCCCATAAGATAAACGGCCCCAAGGGCGTCGGCGCCATTTATGTCCGCGGCAGCATCAAGCTGTCACCGGTCATCACCGGAGGCGGGCAGGAAAAAAATCTGCGCTCGGGCACAGAAAATGTCGCCGGCATCGTCGGCTTCGGCGAGGCGGCACGGCTTAAAAAAGAGCATCTTGAACAGGAGATGGAGTACATGCGCGGCCTGTCGCGCAGGCTGATTGACGGCGTTGCCGAGCTCATACCGCAGTCGATGCTGACCGGCCACCCGACCATGCGCCTGCCCGGCGTGTGCAGCTTTGTGTTCACTGCCATCGAGGGCGAAAGCCTTGTGCTGATGATGGACCTTAACGGCATATGCTGCTCGACCGGCTCGGCCTGCTCGACCGGAAGCCTTGACCCCAGCCATGTGCTCATGGGAATCGGCCTGACGCACGAGCGCGCGCACGGCTCGCTGCGCCTGACCTTCGGCCCGCAGACTACGGTTGAGGATATAGATTATATACTTGACAGGCTGCCCGGCGTAGTCGCGCGTCTGCGCGAGATGTCGCCGGTGTGGAAAGGCTGACTTGCCCCGCTTCCACACAGATATAGAAAAGAGGTAACGAATATGGCATATTCAGCTAAGGTAATGGATCATTTTACGCACCCGCGCAACGTCGGCGTCATCGAGGACGCAAACGGCGTCGGCGAGGTTGGCAACATGAAGTGCGGCGACATAATGAAGATGTACATGCTGATTGAGGACGACATAATCAAGGATGTCAAGTTCCAGACCTTCGGCTGCGGCGCCGCCGTGGCCACAAGCTCGATGGCGACCGAGCTTGTCAAGGGCAAATCTGTCAAGCAGGCGCTTGAGCTTACAAACTCCGCCGTTGTCGAGGCGCTGGAGGGCTTGCCGCCCGTCAAGATACATTGCAGCGTTCTGGCCGAGGAGGCAATCAAGTCTGCCATATCGGACTATTATTCCCGCCAGGGCATCGACCCCGGCCTGATCGTCGGGCACGCGTGCGATTGCGACTGCGGGTGCGACGGTTCGGGAAGCTGCCACTGAACATAATGAATGGGGGAGATAATGTCGCGGCATTATCTCCCCCATATTTTGCCGCCGCATAACGAGGTGAAGTATGGAAATAACGCTTGTCCCCGTCACGCTGGAGGAGCGTGAAATACTGGCTAATCTGCTTGAAAAATACGAATATGAGTTCTCGCAGTACACCGGACGTGATATAAACCGCCTTGGCCTGTACGGATACAAATACCTCGACTGCTACTGGATTGAGCCCGGCAGATGGGCGTATTTTATCATGGCCGGCGGCAAGCTGGCAGGCTTCGCAATGGTGTATACTCTGCCCGAGGCGGCATGCCGCGAGACGGATTTTTCGCTGGCGGAGTTTTTTATAATGCCGAAGTACAGGCGGCGCGGCGCGGGCAAAGCGGCATTTTTTGATGTACTCCGCCGCCACCGCGGCAGGTGGCAACTGATGCGTCACCCGAAAAACCTGACCTCCGCCTCTTTTTGGGATTCGGCTGTAGCCGAGTTCACCGGCGGCGAGTATGAGCTTGTTACCGGCTGCCCCGGTACTATGTACGACGACGGCAGCCCGGGCGACGTGTATTTTTTTGAGTCGCAGTGACTCGGCGAAACACAGATAACACAACGAAAAGGGATTTACATGAAACATAATATCAGGGACGGCGCCCCTTAAGGGAAACACGCGTTAGCATCCCCGCAAGCAAGACCCCTTAAAAACTCCGGTTTGAACGACGGAGCCTTTTTAAGGGGTCTTCTGGTTTATCTGCACGGTATTTATATCCGCGCGCGCTACATCAGCGGGGCGAATATGCGTAATATGCTGTACAGCACCTTTTTTACGGGGTTGCGCACCTCGCAGTCCTCCGGCGTGATTTCGCGGCATTTTTTTAGCGTCTCGTCAAAATCACGGCTGATATCCGCCACCGCCGGCACATCGCGCATCCACGCTGCGCATTCGAAGTGCAAATACAAGCTGCGGTAATCGAGGTTTATTGTGCCGACAATGGCGTTTGTGTCATCCCACGCAAAGCTTTTGGCGTGGATAAAGCCCGGGGAGTACTCGTATATCCGCACCCCTCCAAGCGTAAGCTCTTTATAATATGCCTTCGCCACGGCGTGGGCGTACCAGTGGTCCGAGCGCGCCGGGACGATTATCTTGACGTCGACATCGCTCTTCGCGGCGCTGCACAGCCCCGAAATCATCGCGTCGTCAAGTATCAGGTAAGGCGTCATGATGTGCAGATATCGCCGCGCGCTGTTTATCGCCGTCATGTACATGTACTCGCTTACCTTTTCGCCGTCGAGCGGGCTGTCGCCATACGCCATCACAAAGCCGCCGCTTTGCAGCTGCGGCCTTTCCTGCGGCAGAAAGGCGTCATAATCCTCCCGGTCGTCGCCAAGCAGCTCCCACATCCGCAGGAACATCATCGTGAAATCGAACGCCGCATCACCCGTGACCTTGACGCCGGTATCCTTCCAATGTCCATATGGCGCTGTGTGGTTTATATACTCGTCAGCCAGGTTGATGCCTCCGCAGAAGGCTGTATGCCCGTCGATGGCGGCGACCTTTCGGTGATCCCTGTTGTTCTGCATCACCGACAGAAACGGCGTAAACGGCCCGAACACCCTCGCGTTTATACCCATTTTTTCAAGCTTGCGCTCGTAGTGATACGGCAGATGCGCAAGACAACCCATGCCGTCGTACATCAGTCGCACATCCACGCCCTGCGCCGCTTTGCGCACAAGAAGCTCGCGCATTGTATCCCAAAACAGCCCCGGCTTGATGATAAAAAACTCGAGAAAGACATATTTTTCGGCCTTTTCAATGGCTTCCAGCATTGCGGCTTCCATATCCTCGCCGATTTTATAGTAGACCACGCCGCTGTTCTTGCGCACGCACGCGCCGGCGTGCTTGTTCATATACGGCACCATGCGCGTCGACCCCGGCTCGGCCTCGGCAAGCCCCTGCGCGACTTTTACGCTTTGCACCGAGTACTGCGCCGTCCTGCGGACGGTGTTTTCGATTTTTTTCGCAAAATCTCTGGGATGTCGCTGGCCGTACACTATCAGATAGAACAGCCCGCCGAACAGCGGGAACACCATAATCGGCACGACCCAAGCAATTTTGCCCGACGAGCTGCCCGGCTTGTTGATGACATGCAGCACAACAAAAAAGCTGAGAACAGTGAGCGCCGTATAGATATACGCATAAAACTCGCTGAGTCTGGCTATCGTCGCAACTATAAAAAACACCTGAAGAACCAAAAGCAGCCCGACGATGACCATCTGACTGAAAACCCCGCGTATGATACGGGACACATGCTTCCGCATTTCGCTCACCTCCGCTGTGTGAAGCCCTCGGCTGTTTGACGTGTCTTTACTGCTTATATTATAGTATATCGGCGCAAAAAGGACAAGCGCAGACATATTTTTTTGATATATTTCGCCAGCGCGGGCGGCGCAGAAAGTCGAAGCAAAGCGGCGGAGATTGAACGAAACGCGTGATTTCTCAGCAGCCGCCGCAATTTGCGGCTGTTTACGGCGAACTCCGGCCGGCTTTTGCCTGTTTTCAAGGGTTGCGCGCCAAACTGCCGACGTGGTATAATATATAAGGCGATATGTGAACGAATACACTTGATTTATGCATATTCAGGCATATTTGGAGGTAAAATGTTATCATATTTACCAATTTCCGCCGGATTTTCCGGCAAATAAAAAAGCCGAAAGCGGCTTTTGAAAATGACTGCGAGGTTTTAAAAGGTGAACCGCATCAAAGGGGCCTGGCGTTACGGCGTCATTCTGCTGGGCTCAATGGTATTGGCCTTCGGCCTGTTCAACGTGCATTCGCGCACGATGATAACCGAAGGCGGCGTTCTTGGCGCAATGCTTCTTGTCGAGCACTGGCTGCACATCTCCCCGTCGATAACGGGCGCTATAATGGACAGTCTGTGCTATCTCATCGGGTTCAAGGTTCTTGGCGGCTCGTTTGCCAAATATTCAATCGTCGCGACGGCGGGCTTTGCCGCAAGCTATGCCCTGTTCGAGCGCATCGGGCCGATTTTGCCCGACCTGTCACCCTGGCCTCTGGCGGCGGCGCTGGCCGGCGGGCTGTTCGTCGGCGTCGGCTGCGGCACGATAGTGCGCATCGGCGGCGCGGCGGGGGGCGACGACGCTCTTGCGATGTCTATATCCAAGCTGGCAAAGTGGCCGATATCGCGTGCTTATATGCTTACAGATTTCGTCGTGCTCACGCTGTCGCTGAGCTACATCCCGCTGGGCAAAATCGTCTGGTCGCTCATCTCGGTCATGACATCGTCCATGACGATAGAGCTTTTGCAGCGCATCGGCCGCAAAAAAGCCGCGGCCAAGCCGGCGGAGGAGAGCTCCGCGCCGTGTGACATCGCCGTCACACAAGACAGCGTATCATTCGAACAAACACCGACGATACCGCCATCATAACTCTTTTGAAAGCCGGCACCGGCGACGGTGTCAGGCTTTCATTTTCTATATATTCATTGTCTGTTCCCACCTGCAGCGCCCTGTCCAGCCTGCTTTGCATCGCCGCCCTAAGCTGCTGCGCAAGCTCCTCGCTGTCGATGACGAGCATCGACTCGGTATCGAGATACATGCTGCGGTCGTCGAAATTGAACGAGCCGACGGCGCTGATTCTCCCGTCGGCGACAAGCGACTTTGCGTGTATCGAGCCGGGCCCCTGATATTCGTATATGTCAAGCCCGGTCTCCAGCATATCATCACGGTTGTAATGATAGTCGGAAAACGCCGGAAAGTTCGCCGCCGACGCCATAGAGTTTGTCAGATACAGCGCGTCGCGCGGTCCGCTTCCGACAGCGGTCAGCGCCTCAAGCAATACACCGTTTGCCGTTGAATACGGCGTCTGAATCACGACCTCGCTGGAGGCGGATTTTGCTATATCAATGAGCTGCCACGCCAAAAGCGGCTCTTTTTTTGTATTTACGGCGGGGTTCGTTATCAGGCGCACGTCGCGCGCCGGCACGGCGGCGGCGTCAAAATCGGCCAGTATCTTGTCAAAAAGCCCGGGGCTTTGCAGCATAAGCTTCCGCGCGCCGGCCTCAAGCCGCGGCGCCGCGGCGTCAAGCTCTTCGCCGGTGCCGGCGCGCACCGTGCTGTATGTGATAAGCTCGTGGATATACGCCGCCGTATCCCGCATGATGGGCGAGTCGGCAGCCGGCGCCGAGACATATACGTCGCGGTCATATGTCACCTCGCCGCTGTAGCCGTCCGGCGCAAAATACCTGTCGCCTATGTTGCGCCCGCCGATAAGCACCCCGGTGCTGTCGCACAGCAAAATCTTGTCATGCAGCAGCGCATGCCATGTCTGCGGAGCAAAAAGCTTAAACGGGTTATAGCCGTACACCTCTATGTTTTCCATCGACGCCATCGCGTCCAGGCTGTCCGCAATCGAATCCTTCGCCCCGACTTTGGCGTCGACGACAACGCGCACGCGTACGCCGCGCTGCGCCGCCTTGATAAGCTCGCTAAGTATCGCGTCGCTGCACAGCCCCTCGCTTATGCCGTGGCATACAAGCTCTATGCTGCTTTTGGCCTCGCGAATCATCGCGACGCGAACGGCAAACGCGTCCTGCGGGGCTTCAATCAGTGCGGCGCGGTAGCCGTAACGGCCATCAGCTTCGGGCGAGAACGCCTCGACATCCGCAAGCTGAGCCAGCGACTCCTCGCTGACGGTTTTTTGCCGCCAGTTTGGCAGCAGCGAGCCGAGTACGGCATAAAGAACGGCGGCGACAAGCACAAACAGCAGCGCCCGCCTGACAAATCTAAGCGTGGACATACATAACCCTCCGATGATGTGCGGCGACATTTAAAACCATAGCGGCGTAGTGGCTACACATTATTCTACCACGGCGCGGCGCGCATGCTTGACGAAATACTTAATTATATTTGTAAAAACTGTTAACAACACCCGGCGTTGCGCTTTCGGCAGGCCTAAATATTTGACATAATCCGGCCGCGTTGTTAAAATGTACATATACACCGGCATACAAAGCACAATGTATGTGAATAATATGCAAAACCGAAAGGAGCCTCACCAAATGCTTGATATCATCATTATGAACGGCATTCTTGTGACTATGGAGGGCCCCGGCGTCGGCGTCATCGAGGACGGCGCTGTCGGCATCAAAGGAAACCGCATCGAGGCTGTCGGGCCGACGGCCGACATCCTGCGGCAGTACAAGGCTCACCGGTATATCGACGCGACGCGTCGCGTCGTGATGCCCGGGCTGATTGACGCGCATATGCACTCGGCAATGGGCATACTTCGCGGGCTGGCGCAGGACCTTAACAACTGGATGCAAAAGGGGCTGTGGCCGTTTTCCGAGGCGACGACCGAGGAGGAGATCATCCCCGGTTCTCTTATGAACCTTATCGAGGCTGTGAAGTGCGGCACGACGACCGTGTGCGATTATGACCACCCCATGCACAGGTTCATCGGCAACCACATACAGCTGGGCCTGCGCGCGCGCGTCGCGTCGATGATAAACGAGCTGCCACCCGGTGTCAGCAATATCCCTGTCGGCGCGCTGTATCCGCTTGACCCGGCGCAGGGCAACGCGAGATATAAAGAAAACGTGCAGCTTTTCGAGCATTATCACGGCTGTGACGGCGGACGCATCACCGTGCTGATGGGGCCGCAGGGCCCCGATATGGTCAGCCGCGAGCTGCTGCTGGAGATAAAAGACTTTGCCGTCAAAAACGACACGCGCATACATATGCACGTCGCCCAGGGCGACCGCGAAATAAACCAGATGCTGCTCCGCTTCGGCAAGCGCAGCATCGCTTACCTTGACGAAATCGGCTATCTCGACAAATACCTGATGGCCGTCCACCTGACCGAGGCGACACGCGAGGAGACGCAGTATCTGGCAAAAAGCGGCGCGTCGATGATTCTCTGCTCTGGCAGCATCGGCATCATTGACGGCATCGTGCCGCCGGCGGCCGAGTTCCTGGAGGTCAGCGACTTGCTGGCGCTGGGCAGTGACCAGGCGCCGGGCAACAACTGCAACAACATGTTCAACGAGATGAAGTTCACCGCCATACTCAACAAATGCAAGGCAAAGGACCCGTCGGTGTTCAACGCCGGCAAGGTGCTTCGCATGGCGACGATTGAATCTGCCCGCGCCATCGGCCTCGGCGACGAAATCGGCTCGCTCAGGCCGGGCAAAAAGGCCGATATCATCCTTGTCAGCCTGGACGAGCCGTGCATGGCGCCGATATTCATGCGCCCGCTGCGCAACATCATACCAAACCTTGTCTACTCGGCCAAGGGCAGCGAGGTCGAGATGTCAATCATCGACGGAAAAATCGTCATGGAAAACCGGCAGATACTGACCGTCAACGAAAAAGCTGCCGTCATGCAGGCCCACGAGGCGGCGCAGAAGATTTCTCACCGCACGATGGAGAGCTATCCCAAGCACAACACGCCGCTGTGGCAGCTTCAGCAGCAGGAGCTGTATTGAGATTAAAACGCCCGTAAAGCTACAACACAGCGGGAGGGGATACGGCAGCCGTATCCCCTCCCGCTTGCAATGGATCAGCCGCGCGGAAGTATATAAAAACTGTTGAAAATATATTTTAAGCTTGACAGCGTCGTTTATACATGGCATAATATTTATTTGAAAGATCATTTCGTCGCAAAGGAGCTTGGCCATGAAAACTCTGTTCAAAGGTGCTGCCGTATATCAAAACGGGCATTTTTCCCCGGCCGATATCGAGGTCATGGACGGTATTGTCTCCTCGATAGGTGTCGGCATCTCTCCAAGCGGATATGATACTGTTTTTGATCTTACCAATTTAATTATTGTTCCGGGCTTCGCCGATGTTCATGTACATTTGCGGCAGCCCGGTTTTTGTTATAAGGAGACGATTGAGTCGGGCACACGCGCCGCCGCCGCCGGCGGCTACACAGCCGTGTGCAGCATGCCCAACCTTAACCCCATGCCCGACTGTGTGGATTCGCTTTGCGAGCAGCTGGACATAATCGCGCGCGACGCGCTTATCCCTGTGCTGCCCTATGCCTGCATCACCAGAGGCGAAAAGGGCGAGATCCCTGTGGATTTTGCCGCGCTTGCGCCGATGTGCTTTGCGTTTTCCGACGACGGCAAGGGTGTACAGCGCGAGGGTATGATGCTTGAAGCCATGCGCGAAGTGAAGCGCTTAAACGGCACAATCGCAGCGCACTGCGAAGATGAATCCATGCTCGGCGGCGGATATATCCACGCCGGCGAATATGCCGCGGCGCACGGCCACAGGGGCATCAGCCCGGCAAGCGAATGGACGCAGCTTGCGCGCGATATCGAGCTTGCGGGTGAGACCGGCTGCCGCTACCATATGTGCCATCTGTCAACGAAGGAAAGCGCAGAGCTTGTCCGCAGGGCAAAGGCTGGCGGTGTTGACATATCGTGCGAAACCGCTCCGCACTATCTTGTGCTGAGCGAACGCGATATCGAGGAGGACGGCAGGTTCAAGATGAACCCGCCGCTGCGCGGCGAGGGCGACCGCCTTGCGCTGATTGACGCCGTGCGGGACGGCACGATTGACATGATCGCGACCGACCACGCACCCCACTCCCGCGAGGAAAAATCCAAAGGGCTGGCGGGCAGCGCTATGGGCGTGTGCGGGCTCGAAACATCCTTCGCCGCGCTGTACACCGGGCTGGTGCTGACAGGGGAGCTGACGCTGGAAAAGCTTGTCGACCTGATGGCCCTTGCGCCAAGGCGGCGTTTCCCGCAAATCCCCGGCGGTAAAATTGAGCCAGGCGTGCTTTTGGACGCCGCCGTGATAGACTTAAACGCGCGCCGCACCGTCGACCCCGAGCGTTTCATGTCGATGGGACGCGCCAGCCCCTTTGCCGGACGCGTGCTGAGCGGACAAATCGTAATGACGGTATCTGGAGGGAAAATCGTATGGCAAAAGACAGAAAATTAGTGCTTAAGGACGGTACGGAGTTCCACGGCTGGGGCTTCGGCGCCGGCACGGACGCCCTGTGTGAAATTGTGTTCAATACATCGATGGTCGGGTATCAGGAGGTCGCCTCCGACCCGGCAAGCATGGGGCAAATCGTCGTAATGTCCTACCCGATGATAGGCAACTACGGTATGACGGACGAGGATAACGAGAGCCGCGGCATCTGCGCCGGGGGCTTTATCGTGCGGGAATATAACGACAGGCCGAGCAACTTCAGGTACACAAAGACATTTTCCGAGGTGCTCGAGGAGGACGGTGTGCCCGGCATAAGCGGCGTAGACACGCGCAAGCTTGTACGCGCGCTGCGAGGCAGCGGCCCGCAGCCGGCGCTTATCACATCTATAAACACCCCTGCGGACGAATGCGCGCACCGGCTTGCCGCATATACGCCGGAATACGGGCTTGCATCGCGCGCCGGATGCAAAAAAATCTGGTATTCGCGCACGTCAAACCCGCTGTACAATGTCATGGCTGTCGACTGCGGCATAAAGCTCAGCCACGTGCGCAGGCTTGTCGAGCTGAAGTGCAATGTGACGATAGCACCCTGCGGCATAAGCGCGGCGCAGGCCGCGGATGTGCGCACGGACGGCATTTTTATATCCGGCGGCCCCGGCGACCCGCGCGAGCTGAAAGCGACAATTGAGCTTGTCCGCGCGCTGCGCGGCACGGTGCCGATATACGGTGTCGGGCTTGGCGCATCGGTCGTTGCGCTGGCCTGCGGGGCGGACATATACCGCATGCCGCTCGGCCACCGCGGCGCAAACCATCCGGTTAAGTCGGCCTCCACCGGGTTTGTCGAGGCGACGACGCAAAACCACGGCTATACGGTTACACGGGAAAGCCTGGCCCCGGCCGGACTTGCGGAGACATATTTCAGCCTGCTCGACGGCAGTGTCGAGGGTTTTTCCCTGAAAGAGCAGCGCATAGAGGCCGTGCAGTTCTACCCCGATTCGGTGCCCGGCCCGGACGGGGACAAGGGGTTCTTTCTCAGGTTTATCGACGCGATAAAGGAGGTACGCTGAAATGCCCAGACGCACTGATATAAAAAAGGTTCTCGTCATCGGCTCGGGGCCGATTGTCATCGGCCAGGCCGCCGAGTTCGACTACGCCGGCACACAGGCCTGCCTGTCGCTTAAAGAGGAGGGCTTCGAGGTCATTCTGATAAACTCGAACCCCGCGACGATAATGACCGATACAAATATCGCCGACAAGGTGTATATGGAGCCACTGACGCTTGAATATGTGGCGAAGATTGTGCGCTATGAGCGCCCCGACGCCATACTGCCCGGCCTTGGCGGGCAGACGGGGCTTAACCTTGCCATGCAGCTTGCGCGAAAGGGGATACTGGACGAGTGCCATGTGGAAATACTGGGCACAAGCTTTACAAGTATAGAGGAGGCAGAGGACCGCGAGCTGTTCAAGCGGATGTGCCAGCGCATCGGCGAGCCTGTGCTGCCGTCGCTTGTTGTGCACAGCGAGGAAGAGGGCATTGCCGCCGCAAAGGAAATCGGCTACCCCGTCGTTCTTCGCCCGGCGTTTACGCTTGGCGGTACGGGCGGCGGGTTTGCGGACGACGAAGCCGAGCTTGTCGAGGTGCTGAAACACGGGCTCAGCCTGTCCCCCGTGCATCAGGTGCTTGTGGAAAAAAGCATAAAAGGGTACAAAGAGATAGAGTTCGAGGTGATGCGCGACAGCCGCGACACCGCCATAACGATATGCAGTATGGAAAACCTCGACCCGGTCGGCGTACACACCGGTGATTCAATCGTCATCGCCCCCAGCCAGACACTGTCGACCAGCGAATATTCGATGCTGCGTACAAGCGCGCTTAAGATAATCCGCGCGCTTAAAATCGAGGGCGGGTGCAATGTGCAGTTCGCGCTTGACCCCTATTCATTCGAATACTTCCTCATCGAGGTAAACCCCCGCGTGTCGCGCAGCTCGGCTCTTGCGTCAAAGGCATCGGGGTATCCGATAGCCAGCGTGTCGGCTAAAATCGCCGTCGGCCTGACTCTTGACGAGATACGGCTGGCGTCGCTTCCGGCGTGCTTCGAGCCGTCGCTGGACTATGTTGTCATGAAGATGGCGCGTTTCCCGTTTGACAAGTTCTCAAGCGCGTCAAACAAGCTGTCCACCCAGATGAAGGCTACGGGCGAGGTCATGAGCATCGGCCGCACGCTGGAGGAAAGCCTGCTTAAATCCATTCGCTCGCTTGAGACCGGCGTGTGCCACATCGAATCGGCGAAGTTTGAAAATGTCGGCCGCGACACGCTGCTTGACTATATAAAAAGCGGGCGCGACGACCGGCTGTTTGCCATCGCCCAGCTTATACGCATGGGCGAGGAACTGCACAATATATATGACCTGACAAAAATCGACATGCTGTTTTTGACAAAAATACAAAATATCGTCACATACGAACGCCGGCTTGCCGCAAACCCGCTGTCGCCCAAATATCTGCGCGGGGCCAAGATACGCGGTTTTTCCGACAAGTATATCGGCAAGGTGTGGGGGAAGACCGAACGCGAGATATTCCTGATGCGGCGCGAGCTGAATATCATGCCGGTGTACAAAACCATTGACACCTGCGCCGGTGAAATGGCCGGATATGTGCCATACTTCTACTCGACGTATGAGGAGGAGAACGAGTCAATCGTCAGCGACCGCCGCAAGATAATCGTGCTCGGCTCGGGCCCGATCCGCATCGGGCAGGGCGTCGAGTTCGATTACTCCTCGGTACACGCCGTATGGGCCATCCAAAAAGCTGGGTACGAGGCGATTATCATCAACAACAACCCCGAGACTGTGTCGACCGACTACAAGACGTCGGACAAGCTGTATTTCGAGCCGCTGTCGCTTGAGGATGTGATGAACATCGTCACGCTGGAAAAGCCGCTCGGCGTCGTCGTTACCCTCGGCGGCCAGACGGCGATAAACCTGGCAGCGCCGCTGGCCGAGATGGGTGTGCCCTTCATCGGCACCGGTGTTGAGGCCATTGAGCGCGCCGAAAACCGCGACAGCTTCGAGCAGCTTCTTGAAGCGCTTGGGATACCGCAGCCGAAAGGCAAGGCGGTTACAAATATCGACGACGGCGTGCGCACGGCGGGAGAAATCGGATACCCCGTGCTTGTGCGGCCAAGTTATGTTCTGGGCGGCAGGGCCATGCAGATTGTCAGCGGAGAGAAGCAGCTGCGCACATACCTGAAAACCGCCGTCGAGATAAACACCGACAACCCGGTGCTTGTCGACCGCTATATATCGGGCAAGGAGCTTGAGGTGGACGCCGTGTGCGACGGCACAGACGTATTCATCCCCGGAATCATGGAGCATATCGAGCGCACAGGCGTGCACTCGGGGGATTCGATAAGCGTCTACCCGACGTTCAGCGTCAGCGCCGAAGTGAAAAAGACCATCATAGATTACACCGTGCGCCTCGGCCTTGGGCTGGGCATAGTCGGGCTTTACAACATCCAGTTTATCGTCGACGGCAAGGACAATGTGTTCGTCATCGAGGTCAACCCGCGCAGCTCGCGCACGGTGCCGTTTATATCAAAGGCGTCGGGCTTTTCGCTGGCCGATATCGGCACATACGCCGCGCTTGGCCAAAGCCTAAAGCAGCAGGGTTTGACCGATGTCTACCCCGCCGAAAAGAAAAAGTGGTATGTCAAGGCCCCGGCGTTCTCATTCTCCAAGCTCAGCGGCATCGACGCGTATCTGTCGCCCGAGATGAAATCCACCGGCGAGGCCATAGGCTACGACAGCTCGTTTACAAGGGCGCTTTACAAGGCGCTGCAAAGCTCGGGCATGAATGTTAGCAATTACGGCACGGTGCTTGTCACCATCGCCGACAAGGATAAGCCGGAGGCGCTGCCGCTGATTCGCAGGTTCTACCGTCTCGGCTTCAATATCGAGGCGACGGAGGGCACGGCGCGCTTCCTGCGCGAAAACGGCATACGCACCCGTGTGAAGAAGAAGCTCAGCGAAGGCTCGGACGAAATACTTCAGGGCCTGCGCAAGGGGTATGTCAGCTATGTCATCAACACGCGCGACGAGGGCGAAATCGGCCAGCAGACCGACGGATACGCCATCCGCTGCTGCGCTGTCGAGAACAACATTACGATGTTCACCGCGCTCGATACCGTCCGCGCGCTGCTGGAGGTTCTTGAGGAGATCACACTGATGATTTCGACGATAGATTCCGAATAAAAAACCAAAGCCTGAGGGAGGGCGAGCCATGTCTTTTGTGCGGCAGTTCAAGGTTATTTCCAACCGCGCGCTTGCAAAGCAGGTGTACGAGATGACGCTTGCCGGCGACACAAGCGGCTATGACACGCCGGGGCAATTCGTCAATATCGCCGTGCCGGGGTTTTACCTGCGGCGGCCGATATCGATATGCGAGAGAAGCGGCAGCGGCCTGACGCTTGTCTACAAAGCCGTCGGATTAGGTACCGAGGCGCTGAGCGGCACAGCGCCCGGCGCGGCGCTTGAGCTGCTGGGCCCTCTGGGCAACGGCTTTTCGGCGCCGGGCGGCATCAGGCGTCCGCTGCTTGTCGGCGGCGGTGTCGGCACCCCGCCGATGCTGTGGCTGATGCGCCGCCTGCGCGAGTCCGGCCTTGCGCCGAAGGCGGTGCTTGGGTGGGGGAGCGAAGACGAGGTGTTCTATACCGACGAGTTTTCAAAGTACGGCGAGATTGAGGTATGTACGATAGACGGCAGCCGCGGCACAAAGGGCTTTGTAACGGACGCCGGGCTGATGCGCGGCGGCGGGTTCGACTATATCTACGCATGCGGCCCGCTGCCGATGCTGAAAGCGGTGTATCTGGCAACCGAAACCGGCGGGCAGTACAGCTTCGAGCAGCGCATGGCGTGCGGATTCGGCGCGTGCATGGGCTGCACCTGCCGCACAAACAGCGGCGCGAAGCGGATATGCAAGGACGGCCCGGTGCTAAGCCGCGACGACATCGTATGGGAGGGCCTGTGATGAGCGATATGACCGTCAGCCTGTGCGGCCTTGAGCTGACAAACCCTGTCATGGCGGCAAGCGGGGCCTTCGGCTTCGGCGCCGAGCACAGCGAATACTATGACATCAATATATTGGGCAGCTTTTCGTTTAAGGGTACGACGCGCGAACCGCGCTTCGGCAACCCGACTCCGCGCATTGCCGAGTGCACAAGCGGGATGATAAACGCCGTCGGGCTGCAAAACCCCGGCGTCGACGCCGTCATATCGGACGAGCTGCCGCGGCTTGCCGAAAGATTCCGCAAGCCGGTCATCGCCAATGTCAGCGGCTTTTCGACAGACGAATACGCCGAGTGCTGTCAAAAGCTGGATGCCTGCCCGAATGTAGGCATACTGGAGGTCAACATCAGCTGCCCGAATGTTCACGGCGGCGGGATGAGCTTCGGCACGTCTCCCGGCATGGCGCGCGAGGTTACACGCGCCGTCAAGGCGGTGACGACAAAGCCGGTGTTCGTCAAGCTGAGCCCGAATGTCACCGACATAACAGAGATTGCGCAGGCCGTCAAGGAAGGCGGCGCCGACGGCATAAGCCTGATAAACACACTGCTCGGCATGAGGGTCGACATCAAGACACGCCGCCCGGTGCTGGCGAATACGATGGGCGGGTTTTCCGGCCCGGCGATATTCCCTGTGGCGCTGCGGATGGTATATCAGGTCGCCGGGGCGACCGGCCTGCCGATAATCGGTATGGGCGGCGTGGCGCGGGCCGAGGATGTCATTGAGATGATGATGGCCGGGGCGACCGCCGTGCAGATCGGGGCCGAAAACCTGCGCAACCCCTTCATCTGCCGCGATATCATCGAGGCTCTGCCCGGCGTGATGAAAAAGCTCGGCATATCGCGGCTGCGCGATATCATAGGCGCGGCGCTTTGAAGCCGATACAACGAAAAATATATATGAGGTGATGCAATCATGGGTAAGGATGTTATAATCGCGCTCGATTTCCCCTCGGCTGCGGCTTCGCTTGATTTTTTGCGTCTGTTCGAAGGACACAGTCCCTATGTCAAGGTTGGGATGGAGCTGTTTTACGCCGCCGGGCCTGACATTGTCCGCCGGATAAAGGCGATGGGCTTCCGCCTGTTTCTCGACCTCAAGCTGCACGATATTCCGAACACCGTCAAAGGCGGCATGGCGTCGCTGCGCGACCTCGGCGTCGACATCTGCAACCTGCACGCCGCCGGCGGCAGCGCCATGATGCGCGCCGCCGTCGAGGGGCTGACGCGCCCCGACGGCACAAGGCCGCTGCTGATAGCCGTGACGCAGCTGACGTCGACAAACGACGCGATGCTGCGCGACGAGCTGCTTATATCCTCCCCGATGGATGAGACCGTTATATCCTACGCCAAAAATGCCGCAAACTGCGGCCTTGACGGTGTCGTCTGTTCCCCGCTCGAGACCGGTAAAGTCCACGCGGCATGCGGCGACAGCTTCCTCACCGTCACGCCGGGCATCCGGCTGGATGACAAGACGCTTGGAGACCAGGCGCGCGTGACGACGCCCGCTATGGCAAAGCGGCTTGGAGCGGACTATATTGTTGTCGGCCGCCCGATAACCGGCGCGGCAGACCCTCTTGCCGTGTGGCAATACTGCCGCGAGCAGTTCGCGGACTAATAAACAGCCGCGCCGCGGCGTAAAATACGGAGGACAATATGAGCGAAACAAAAAGACAAACAGCTCGCGACCTGCTTGATATCGGCGCGGTTTTTCTTCGCCCGCAGCAGCCGTTTACATGGGCCAGCGGCATAAAAAGCCCGATATACTGCGACAACCGCCTTATCCTTTCCGCTCCCGAGGCGCGCCGCCGCCTGGAGCAGGCCATAGCCGACACCGTCAGGCGCAAGTACCCGGACGCCGAGGCGCTGATGGGCACATCGACCGCCGGCATCGGCCACGCCGCCATCGCCGGGTATATCCTTGACATGCCTATGGGCTATGTGCGCGGCACGGCAAAGGACCACGGCCGCACAAACCAGATAGAGGGACGGCTTGAGCCGGGGGCGAAGGTCGTCGTCATAGAGGATCTCATCTCAACCGGCGGCAGCGTCATCGAGGTCGTCGACGCGCTGCGCGACGCCGGGGCGCGCGTGCTGGGAATCGTCAGCATATTCACCTACGGCATGAAGAAGGCAGCGGACAAGCTTGCGGCAGCGAACGTGGAGAACACAAGCGTGACCGACTTTGACACGCTTGTCGATGTCGCCGCCGAGCTTGGATACATCACGCAAGACGATGTGCCGCGACTGCTCGCTTTCCGCGGCAACCCCTCGGACGAGAGCTGGATGGCGTAACAAAATCTGCACAGGAAAAGAGATACGGCATATGAGAAGCCTGATAGATATCATCGATTTCGAGCTGAGCGAGCTCGAAGACCTGCTGGCGCTGGCCGAAGGCATAATTGACCGGCCGGGTGATTTTTCAAAAAGCGCCGAAGGGAAGATTCTCGCCACGCTGTTTTTCGAGCCGTCGACCCGTACCCGCCTCAGCTTTGAATCGGCGATGCTGAGCCTGGGCGGCGGTACGCTTGGGTTCAGCGACAGCGCATCAAGCTCGACAACTAAAGGCGAAAGCCTGCGCGACACGGTGCGTACAGTCGGCTGCTACAGCGATATCATCGCCATGCGCCACCCGAGGGAGGGCGCCGCCACGCTTGCCGCCCCGGCCGCCGGTGTGCCGGTGATAAATGCCGGCGACGGCGGGCACTGCCACCCGACGCAGACACTGGGCGACCTGCTGACGCTGCGGCGTGAAAAAGGCAAGGTGGACGGCCTGACTATCGGGCTGTGCGGCGACCTGAAATACGGCCGCACGGTTCACTCGCTTATAAACGCTCTGCGTCTTTACAGCGGTGTCAAGCTCGTGCTTGTCTCGCCAAAAGAGCTGGCGCTGCCGGAGCATATACGCGGCGGCGCGCTGGCCTCGATGGCGTGGAGCGAAACGACCGACCTTGACGAAGCTCTTCCCGGGCTGGACATGCTGTACATGACGCGCGTCCAGGGCGAGCGGTTTGACGACCCGCGCGAGTTCGAGCGCCTGCGCGACAGTTATATCCTTACGGCCGAAAAAATGCGCCGCGCGCCGCGGGACATGATAGTCATGCATCCTCTGCCGCGCGTAAACGAGATATCGACAGATGTTGACAGCGACGTCCGCGCCGCATACTTCCGTCAGGTGCAAAACGGCAAATACGCCCGCATGGCGCTTCTGCTTGCCGTGCTGCAGGGCAGATATCCCGAGCGCGCCGCGCCGCCGCTGCGGCACGACCATGTTTGCAAAAACCCGCGCTGCATCACCCATCTGGAACGCGGGGTTATCGAATCGTTCACCGGGCAAGACGGCGAGCTGCGCTGCTATTACTGCGAAGCGCCGGTTAAACAATAAGCCGGAATCCGCAAAAACACCCTCATCCGCGGCCAAAAGCGCCGCGGATGTTTTTTGCGCCGCGTTCCCGATAAAAAGCAGTTGGCATTATGTGAGGTTTGTATTACAATGGGTTTAGCGCCGGCTCGGCGCGTCACCACAATGCGGCATTTCAAAAAACATATACACAGGAGGATCGTTTATGAAAAACTATCTGCGCTGGGACAATTTGACATGGCCTGAAATCAAACAGCTATCCGCCGACCAGGCGATTGTTCTTCTGCCCGTCGGCTCTACCGAGCAGCACGGCCCTCATCTGCCGACCGGCTGCGACGCCATTTTGGCAACCGCCATGTGCGAACGCGCCGCCGCCGAACTTAAAAAACGCGGCTTTCCCGCCGTCGTCGCGCCGACATTCGCCGTCGCCAACTCGACGCACCACATGAGCTTCCCCGGCTCGATGACGCTGACTCCGCACACATTCCTCGACGCGCTGCTTGAGCAGTGCAAGTGCATCGCGGCGCACGGGTTTAAGAAAATCGCGCTTATAAACGGCCACGGAGGCAACAAAGACCCTATCGGCGTCGCGCAGGTTATGATAAACGAGGCTCTCGGCTTCCCAGTCTGGTATATGGGCTACTGGGCAGGCAGCGGAGCGTATACCGCCCGGGTGCTTGAGACGCAAAGCGGCATGATTCACGCCTGCGAGGGCGAGACATCGCTGATGCTGGCGATAAACGAGGACCTCGTAGACCCGATATACAAGCAGACAAGCGGAAACAGCAGCTACGGCACCGACCTTGAGGACGACGGCGTCATACATACATTCCACCGCATGGAGCATATGACGGATAACGGCGTCATGGGCAACTCGAACGCCGCCAGTAAAGAAAAGGGAGAGAAAATCGTCGAGCGCATGACGCAGTCACTCGCCGATATACTGTGCCGCGACGACCTGTGGAACCAAGGGGTGTGACATGACTCAAAAAGAGATAGCCGCCGTAAAAGGCGCAATTGACGGCGCGCGCGCGCTGGACATCGCCGAGCAGGTCTCGCGCTTCCACCGCATCCAGGCATCGGCCGATTTCCGCCGCGCGGCGAAGCATGTCATCAAGATAATTCAGGACCTCGGCATCGAGGCCGAGCTGCTTAGCTGGCCTGCCGACGGCAAGGCGCGCACAAATACAACGCGCATACTGCGCGAGTGGGATATTACCGCGGGCAACTGCATGGTCGAAGGCTTTGGCGAGATTGCGAACTTTTTCACCGAGCCAATGTCTATATTGCCGCGCAGTATAGCGTGCGATTTTGCGCCGCACGGGCTTGAGCTTGTATATCTGGACAAGAGCAGCGACATCAACGATTATGACGGGCTTGACCTGAAAAACAAGCTGGTCTTTGTGCGCGAGAACTATCAGAACTTCACATGGGCTGTGGAAAAACGCGGCGCCGCCGGCATCATCACCGACTATGTGCTGCACCCCGACAAGCAACAGGATGTCATCCGCTACACATCGTTCTGGTGGAAGGAGGAGCCGGAAGAGCTGACCTACTATGCCTTTGCGCTGGCGCCGTGCGTCGGCAAAAGGCTGGCCGAGTTCCTTGTGGAAAAACGTGAACGGGGCGAAAAAGCCATCGCCCGCGGGTACATAGCATCCAGCCGCTACGACGGAGAGCTTAACGGCGTGTCGGCCTTTTTGCCCGGTAAAAGCGAGCAGGAGATACTTATCGCGGCGCATTTGTGCCACCCGAACGCATCGGCAAACGACAACGCCAGCGGCGTCGCCGCCGCCATCGAAGCCCTTGCCGCATTGAAGGCTGCAAGCGAGAACGGTGATATCACGCTTGAGCGCGGCGTGCGGATTCTGCTGATTCCCGAGATGTCCGGCACTGTCGAGTACGTCGCCGGCAACGCCGGGCGCATAGAGAATACCATGGCCGCGATAAACCTCGACATGGTCGGCGCAAAACAGGCGGAGGGCTACGGCCCGCTGACGCTTTCGTCGCTGCCGCGCGCCGCAGCGTCGTTTACCGAGTATGCCGCCATGCTGGCGCTTGAGGCGGCATCAAGCATAAGGCTGGACTTTTTGGGCGAGGTGCTCGACATCACGATGAAGAATATCGCCGTGGCTGACTTTGCGCCCGGCAGCGACCACTATATCCTCAGCGACCCGACGGTCGGCGTGCCCTGCACCATGCTGGGGCAGTGGCCCGACCCGTATTATCACACAAGCGGCGACACTGTCGACCGCCTTTGCCCCGAAGTTCTGGCCTGCTCGGCCGGTACGGCTGCGCTGTTTGCCATGCAGCTTGCCGGGCTTAGGGAGGGCGATTTGCCGCAGCTTCTCTCCCGCGGGCGTCTTCGTTTGGCGGACGAGCTGAATGCGCTGGGGGCAAGTATCGAGAGCGGAAAACTGGCTAAGGACCTCGCCGACGCGGCGTACTGGCACATCACCGAGGCGCATCGCGCCGCCGTGCGCGATATCGCGCGCTTTTTGCCCGGTACCGACGCGATTATCGCGGACGAGTGCCGCAGGATAGACAGCCTGCTTGCGGCTTTTTGCCCGGCTTCTGCCGAAAAGCCTGTTTCGTCAGATATGCGCGTGCCGCGCAGACTGTATCAGATGCCGGTGCAGGAGCTTGACCATTCGGCGCGGGTCTCCGGACAAACCGAGCTGTACGAACAATATAAAGCCGCGTGCAAGGACGGGCCGAAGAACATGCACACATTTGAGGCCGTAGCGCAGTACTATATTGACGGCCGCCGCACGGTGGGCGACGTCGTGGCGCTGACCGCGCTTGATATGCATCTTGCCACGCCGCTTGTCGCGCAGTTTATCGGGCTGCTTGCCGCGTGCGGGCTTGTCGAGTTCGTGTAAATCACACAAAATGGGGGGCGCCGCGTGGAGCAGTGGGACCTGTATGACATCGACCGCGTATTGACCGGGCGCACGATGACGCGCGGCGATGCCGTTCCGCGCGGTATGTATCACCTTGTGACGCATATATGCGTGTTCAGCCCGCGCGGCGATATGCTTATTCAAAAGCGCGCCGCAAGTAAGCCGCTGTTCCCCGGGCGATGGGATCTCTCCGCCGGAGGGGCGGCTGTCTCCGGCGACAACAGCCGGCAGTGCGCCGAACGCGAGCTGCGGGAAGAGCTTGGCATCCGCCGCGATTTCAGCGGCCTGCTGCCCACCGTATCTCTGCCGTTCGAAAGCGCAATCGGCGACATATACGCCATCGAGGCCGATATCGACCTCTCCTCGCTTACACTTCAGGCCGACGAGGTCGAGCGGGTGCGCTGGGCGGGCAAAGAGGACATCCACCGCATGATAGACCTCGGCGAGTTTGTGCCTGTCAGGCATGCGATTGTCGACCTGCTGTTCGACATGAAGTTTGGCCACGGCTGGCTTGACAGGTAGGCGAATCAATACCAAGCCCCGGGACTGATATTGTCCCGGGGCTTTTTCTATTCTGTCAATTATTTTACCGGCAATCGAACCCCTGCGCCGCAAGGTAATCGAGGAACCTTGCGGTATCGGACGCCGTCCCCTCGGGGTAATAGCAGCCGAACCAGTACTGAAACGCCGACAGATACCCCTGCTCCCGCGCCCTGGCAGCGCAGCTCGCGGCATATTCCTCGCCGTGGCGCCCCGCCGACTCGAGCAGCTTTTCAAGCCGCGCGTCTGTAAGCGGATATCTTTCGCGTCCCGACTTATTCATATGCTCGGCATACAGCTCATCAAACGGCAAATCGCGGTACGTCCCGTCATGAACCATGACCTGCCAGCGATATCTTTTAGGCGGCTTCGGCTTCGTTTTAGGGTAGCCCAGCGTCAGCATTATCACCGGAACAACGCCGCCTGGCAGCGCAAGCAAGTCGCTCAGCTCGTCAATGCTGTCGATAACATTGCCGTTATAGCAGCTTGCAAGGCCAAGCAGCTCGGCCGCAAGCGCCAGCGTCTGCGCCGCAATGGTGGCGTCGACGATACCCATCCACAGCCGGCGCAAATCACCGCCGCTTTCATACGGCGCGCGCTCATACTCGGCGATGCGCGTCGTGCGGCGATTGTCGGCGCAAAATATCAGGTTAACCGGCGCGCGGGCAATGAAGCCCTGCCCGCGGCTGAGGCTCATCAGCGTTTTCTTGGCGGCGCCGTCTTTTACGGAAACTATGCTGACCCGCTGAAACCCGCCGGCCGTCGCGGCCGAGCAGGCGGCGGCGTACAGCCGGTTCATAACATCCTGCGGGATTTCCCGCCCTTCGAAGTTACGGCAGGTCGTGCGGCCCGCCAGCATTTCAAAAAAGCTATCCATTGCCGTTTGCCCCAAGGTCAAGCGTCGCGGGCAATACGCGAAGCGCCGTTGTGTACCCCTGCGCGACTATGTGCTCCAAGTACCGCACGCCGTTTTGCAGAGGCTCGATAACGGTTATCGGGCAATTTTCGCTCCGCAGCCTGACGCGCAGCCCGTCAATGACACCGAACATCGCCGTGCATCCCAGCGTGACCGCGCCGACGCGGTGGTTTACGTACATATCCCGGCAGGCGTCAAAAAGCCTGTCTAGAAGCGTCTGGCTGTCGTTGCCAAACGACAGCACTCCCATATCCACCGCCTTGACGCACGCCAAGCGGCTCTCTATCCCCAGCAGGCGGGCTTTGCGCTCCTCGCTCAGTATCCCGGCGACGTCGGTTGTCAGCACGCCGACCCTCTCGGTCAGCGACAGCGCGGTTACCATCGCCGGCAGATAGGCGCCGAAGACCGGAACCTCCAAAAACTCGCGGCAGGCATATACGCCGGGGTCGTCGAAGCAGTTGACGAATATGCCGTCCGCGCCGTCCGCCGCGGCCGACTGCGCCTGCCTGATAACCTGCGCGCCGTTCACCATCCCCTGCAGCTCGCTCTCTACCGACGGAAACCCTGACTTGACGGCGGAAAAGACTGCCTCGGTATCGGCGCGAAGCGATGCGCGGATGTACCGCTGCGACCTTTCAATGCCGTCATTGCTTTTTGGCACCGCGTGAATTATGTGGAGCCTCATAATTATTTACCGCAAAACGGCGTCCATTCGACATCATAGCCGAAGCTGCGCGGCCCGAACACCTCAAGCCCGCGCGGCGTCGTCCACATCTCGGGCGCGGGAAGCGCAATGATTGACACCGGGCAGCCGACCTCGGCATACGGATTGAGCTGCGGCATTTTTTCGCGGTCGTTGAACATGCATATCAGGTCGGGCACCGTGCAGAAGTATTCGCCGTTCTTCCACATGATTATATTCTCGTTCTGGTACCAGATGCGGTATATGTCGCTGCCGCTCTCAACTTCCATCGTGCCGAATGTATAGCCGCCCTCGGTATACCAGTCGTTTGAGATTATCTTTCCGCCGGCGATGAACTTGCCGCCGCCGGCCTTGACGACCGCCTCGGTATAGCTTGCGCCGGCTGCCTTGCTCTCGAGGAACGCCTTGCCGATCTTCTCACTATAGCTTATCGCGCGGTCGATCAGCGCGTCCTTCAGCATCGAAACGGGATGCAGGTGGTCGCACACCGCCATCGTATTCTGGCTGGCGACGGCAAGCGCGCGCACCCAATCCTCGGCGCGTTCGTCGTCGAACACATTCATTACTACGGCGCTTTCGCCGAACTTGTTGACAAGCGACATCGGGCATATCGGCACATTTTTGAGATAGTATGTCGAGTGCTGAAGCGCCGGAACGCTGCGCCCGGCGGGGTCGGCGTCAAGCAGCAGCTTGCCGGCCATCGCGCCGGAATAAAATGCCGCGGCGGTGTTGCCGCCGCCAAGCTCTGTCGAGACAACCGCCTTCAGCGGCTTGCCCAAGAACTTTTCGGCGTTAGTAATCGACATTATATGGTATTCCATATCAAAATCGGGCAGGCGCTCGTATTTTTTGCGCTCTTCCTCGGTCAGCGGGGATATCGCGCCGCAGGAGTACGGCGTGCCTATAAGGTCGTCGGGCGACAGCTCATCGAACGTGACAAGGTTGAACTCCTTACCCAACGACAGAGCGTGGTCTATCTTGGCAAGGCCGCGCTCCAGGCTTCCTCCGCCGCCGGTGCCAAGTATTGTGGCGCCGTACATGATGTTTGTCAGATCCTCTCGGGTTAACTTACGCATTTACAGTTCCTCCCAAATATTATATTACAGGCTAAATCATCATCGCGTTTATCAGCGCCGGCAGCACGGCCCGAGGCACAAACACGCTTTTGCCCGATGACTTGGCGATAATCGCCCCGTGCCGCGCGTTAAAGCCCATGCAGTCCGACAGGATAAGGTCAACAGGCTCATCGGCAAACAGGCTCGCCGCCTGCGCTATGTGCCCGTCGCCGCCGTAAGGTGACGCGGCGCGCACAACAGGGCTGTACCGCGCGTAGTATTCCTCGGTCATCGCTATCTGCTCCGGCTCGGGCACGATAACACCAAGCTTCGTCACGCCCAGCGCCCCCAGCACCGCAAGCAAAATGCGCTCGGGCACAATAAGCGTCATGCCGGTCTCCGGCGGGTCAAACCTGCCGGTGCATACTATCAGCGCGGCCGAGGCGCCGTCCTCTTCGGCTTTCAGTATAAGCTCGTTGGCTTTATCCATCGCAAACCGCTCGGCAATCTTCACATTTGTACCGTCCGCAAGGTTGCTGACGATAAACGTCTCGTCGCCCTTCGGCCATATGTCGCGCTTCACATCCTCAAGCGTCATGCCGTCAAGTATGCCGTACTTTACGGCGGCGGCGTTAGGCATGGCGCTTACAATGTCGTCGCTCGCCTCCCCGCTTTGCCCCATTGTGATTATTGCGACGGTTTTTTTATCAATCATCGGCAGCCTCCTCTTTATCCTCGTACAGCAAGCAGCACACATAGTGCTCGTCGTCGATGTATATCGGGTGCGGCGTCCATGAGGCGCATCTTTCGCAGGCCGAGGTACAGCGCGTGTGGAACGAGCAGCCCTGAGGCGGATTTATCGGGCTTGGTATCGTCCCTTCCAGCGTCGCGAGGCTGTCCATCCCGGCTGTGCCCAGCTTTGGAATCGAGTTGAACAGCGCCTTTGTGTATGGGTGCAGCGGGTTGTTAAACACCGCGGCGGACGGGCCGAACTCGGCGATTTTGCCAAGATACATAACGGCTATTTTGTTCGCCATCTGGTTGACGATGCCCAGGTCGTGCGAGATGAGTATGTTCGTCAGGTTAAACTCGTCCTTAAGCTCACGCAAAAGGCCGAGTATCTGCGCCTGCGAGAAAACGTCTATCGAGCTTGTCGGCTCATCCAGCACGACGAGCTTTGGGTTCAAAGCCAGCGAGCGCGCTATTGCGATGCGCTGCCGCTGCCCGCCTGAGAACTCATGCGGGAAGCGGAACATATCCTCGGGCGAGAGGCCGACCATCTTAAGCAGCTCGGCAACGCGCTCAAGGCGCTTCTGCCCCTTGAATCCGCCGAACGCGTCCAGCGGCTCGGCGACGATATCCCGCACGAGCCAGCGCGGGTTAAGGGACCAAAACGGGTCCTGAAACACTATCTGCACGTTCTTTTTGAATACATTCGACTTGCCTGCGCCCGAGGCAAACACATTTTGACCCTCGAACCACACCTCGCCATCGGTCGGTTCAAAAAGGTTGAGTATCGTGTTGACAAGCGTCGATTTGCCGCAGCCCGACTCTCCGACTATGCCGAGCACCTCGCCCTTTTTCAGCTCGAGGCTGACATCGTCGACAGCCTTTAGCTGCTCTTTTTTGCTCCCGACGCCGCGTGTGACAAGGAAGTACTTTTTAAGGTTCTTCACCTTAAGCAGCACCTCGTCGCTTTTTACGTCCTCTGCGCTTTCGCGGTCAAGCCGCGCCGCCTCTATCAGCATCTTTGTGTACTCGTTTTGCGGGTTTGATATAATATCCGCAGCAGCGCCCTGCTCGATAATCCTGCCGCCGTGAAGTATGCCTATCCTGTCGCAAAATGCCGAGACAAGGCTCATATTATTGGCAATGAACAGCACGGTCATGCCGTGTGTCCGCTGAATCTCCTTAAGCAGCTTAAGTATACTGGCCTGAATTGTCGCGTCGAGGTTTCGGGTCGGCTCGTCGGCAATCAAAAACTCGGCGCCGCAGCACAGCGCAAGCGCGATGATAACACGCTGCCGCTGCCCGCCGGACAGCTGATGCGGGTATTTGTTAAGCGTCTCAAGCGGGTCGGACAGCCGCACCTGCCCCAGCACGTCTATCGCATAGTCCAGCGCGGGCTTGCCTTTTAAAGCGCGGTTCTGCCCGATGACGTTGAGCATCTGCTTTTTGACTGTGAACACCGGGTTGAGGCAGCTCATCGGGTCCTGAAAAATCATGGCTATTTTCTTGCCGCGGATTTCGCTTTGCATCCGCTTTTGGCTCAGTGAGAGCAGGTTTTCGCCGTCCAGGATGATCTCGCCCGAGGCGATCTCTCCCGGCGGGCACTGCAAAAGCTTCAGCGCGCTGAGGGCAAGCACGGTTTTTCCCTGGCCGCTCTCGCCGACTATGCCGAATGTCGTTCCTTTTTCGATTTCTATGCTGTCGATATCAAGCACACGCTTCGTGCTTTCGAATGTCCTGTGGTTGACAATCAGGTTTTTAACTTCAAAATATGCCATCTCGTCACCCCCTATTTCTTGCGCGTCTTGGGGTCGAGTATCTCACGGACACCGTCGCCAAGAAGGTTGAATGCGAGCACGGTTATAAATATGGCAAGCCCGGGGAACAGGCTGTACCACCATATGTCGGGGAAATAGTTCTTGCTGACGTTTATCATCAGGCCCCATTCCGGCTGAGGCGCCTGGGCGCCCAGGCCCAAAAACGACAGCGACGCGACGGTCAGTATAACTCCTCCCATATCCATCGACGCCTGCACGATAACGGGGGATATTGTGTTGGGTATGACGTGCCGCGTGATGATTTTCCAGCGCGAGGTGCCGATGGTCTCGGCGGCCTGCACAAACTTGCGCTCCTTGATAGATATGGCCTGGCCGCGCACAAGGCGGGTATACCACGGCCACCACGACAGCGCGATTGCCATAATCGCGTTATTAAGGCTCGGCCCCAGCATCGAGACAAGCACGATGGCAAGCAGCAGCGGCGGGAAGCTGAGGAACACGTCGGTTATGCGCATAATCACCTCGTCCAGCCACCCGCCGATTGTGCCGGCGATTGCCCCGAGCGGCACACCGATGACAAGCGACAGCACGACTGCGATTATCGCCGTAAGGATTGATATGCGTGAGCCGTATATAACGCGGCTGAATATGTCGCGGCCCATCTCATCTGTGCCGAAAAGATGCTGCCCCGACGGCGCGGCGAACTTGCTTTGCATGTCGACCGCGTCAGAAATATGCTGGGGATAGGGGATTATCAGCGGCGCTAATACGGCAAGCAGCAGGATGAGAACAAGCACGATTACGGCGGCGGCCGTCAGCTTGTTGCGCCCCAGCAGGTAAGCGGTCTCCTTGGCGTTTTTCGCCCTGGCGCGGAATATATCGGTAAATCTTCTGTGATTCACACTCTCACCCCCCTAAAGCCGCACGCGCGGATCCATCGCTATGATAATATCCGCAAGCAGATTGAGAACAACATAGAAGATTGCCGAGATAAGCGCTATGCCGATTATCGCGGGGTAGTCGAGCGTGACGACCGACTTGGCGACATAGCTTCCAAGGCCCGGCCAGCTGAAGATTGTTTCGGTGAGGAATGTGTTGACAAGCGTATAACCCATCGACAGCGCGACAACCGTGGCCGTGGCGCCAAGCGAGTTTTTAAGCGCATAGCTCCACAGTACCTTGCGCTCGACTATGCCGTAAGAGCGCGAGGCGACAACATAGTCCTCGTTGAGGATTTCAAGCAGGGCCGAGCGCGTCATCCGCGCGACAAGGCCGATGGGGTACAGCGATATTGTTATCGCCGGAAGCACAATATGCCGCAGCGCGTCGCCGAACAGCGCCCACTGCCCGGTGATGGCCGTGTCGACAAGAAGCAGGCCGGTGATGTTAGGTATGGTCGAGAATATCGACGCTTCGACACTGATGCGCCCGCCCAGCGGCAGCCAGCCGAGTTGCTTGTAAAACAGCAGCTGAAGCAGAAGTGACACCCAGAACGCCGGCAGCGAGACAGCGCCTATTGAAAAAAAGCGCGTCACATGGTCCAGCGCCTTGCCGTTGTGCTTGGCAGAGTATATGCCAAGCGGGATACCTGCGACCACGGCGAACATAAACGCGATTATGACCAGCTCGAATGTAGCCGGCAGATATGTCTTAAGCTCGGACGTTATGCTAAGCTTAGAGTTAAGCGACCGGCCGAGGTCTCCGTGCAGCAGGTCTACGATATACCTGTAATACTGCACATACAGCGGCTTATCAAGCCCAAGCTCAACGGTCGCCGCCGCTTTTTGCTCGGCAGTCGCCCGCGGCCCCACCCATTTTGCCGCGGGGTCGGACGGTATGACGCGCGCGATAAAGAATGTTATCGTCACGACGCCGATAAGTACAAGCAGGCCGTTGAACAGGCGTTTTACAATGTATTTAAGCATTTGTCAGAACAGCGCCTCCTTTAGGGTGACGGGAAATGAACCCTTCTTTGTTTTACGGGCGCAGCAGATTAATACCTGCTGCGCCCGGCGCGCCACACAGGGTTTATTGTGCCTGTGTTATCTCAAAATACTGTACGGCGGTCGGATAGGCCGGGGAGCGGTTGAATCCGCTTATCGCCTTGCTTACGCCCACAACCTCGACGCGGTCATACGGAAGTATGAAATACGCCTCTTCCACCACTTTTTCCTGCACTTCATTATACAGCTTTTCCGCACCGGCGCGGTCGGTAGCCGTCAAAAGCGCCGCCTCGTCAATCTTGGCGTCAAGCTCGGGGTCCTTTATATACGACAGATTGAAGAATATTTCATCCTCCGAGTGCACAAGGCTCTGATACCACGAAATCGGGCTGGCGTAATCGGGCCACCATATCATGATGAACAGATCCTGCCGCTCATCCGGGTTGGGGTTCTTGGCGTATTCCCAGTGCGAATCCCAATTGCGCTCTCGGATGTCGATATTTATGCCCAGCTGCTTAAGGTTGACCTGCCACAGCTGCGCAAGGTCGCGGTATTCGGTCGTGCCCGACTGTATGGCAAACTCCAGCGTGCGCGCCGACGGGTCTACGCCCGACTTCTGCAGATACTCGCGCGCTTTATCAAGGTCGTAAGTATACTGCAGCACATTTTCGTCATGCCCCCACAGGCCCGGGGGAACGAGCCCGCGCGACTGGGCGCCGCGGTTTTCCAGCACGTTGGTCACAACCTCCTCATACGGGAAGGCATACGCCAGCGCGCGGCGGAAATCGGCATTGTCCAGCGGGGCTTTTTCGGTGTTGGGGAATATGACGATATTGTCGTATGTCGTCACATAGCTTATGTTTACCTTATCGCTCGACTTCAGCGCGGTTGTGTCGGTCGTCGAGAAGCCGGACGAAATCTGCGCCTCGCCCGATTCCATCAGCTGGCGGCGCGCGCTCGACTCGACACTCTTTTTAAGAAGGATGTTCTTGTACGAGCCCTTCTTCCACTCTTTCCAATAGCCGTCAAATGCCTCCAGCACTACCTGGTCGCCTGTAACGAGGCTTTTGACAGTGTACGGGCCGCTGCCGCCGTCATTGCCGTCGGCCGCGTTGAACCAATCGCTGTCCTTTTCACACGCGGCGGGGGATATGATATACGCCGCATAGGCAGCCGTCGCTATCAAATCCACAGCCGCTGGGTCCTTGCAGATGAAGCGCACGGTCATCTCGTCGACGACCTCTATCGACTCGACCGCGCCCCAGATATACGCGGCGCCCTTGCCCATAGTCATTGTGCGGTCGATGGATTTCTTGACCGCCTCGGCGTTCATCTGCGAGCCGTCATGGAACTTGACGCCGGAGCGCAGCACAAAATCCCAGACCGTTCCGTCGTCGTTGCTTTTCCACGACTCGGCGAGACACGGTTCAATCTCGTTTGTCTCGGTATTGTAGCGCGTCAACGTCTCGTAGACATTTTGCAGGATGTAGATACCGTTGGAGTTTTCGGCGCTCGGGTCAAGCGTTATAAACGGCTCGGACGCGATTGAATGGTAAAGGACGGCGTTCTCCTTTTGGGTGCCGCCGGTGCTGCATCCGGCGACGAGTGTAATAAGCAGCAAAACTGAAACGAGCAGACATGTCGCTTTTCTCATTTTTCTACCTCCTTGAGATGATTTGGATGACGTTTCTTCTTGCAAAATATTAATTGTGGCTGTATAGTTATCATAAACTTTAAAGTAACTTGAATGTCAATACTTTTCATCACGTAAGTGATGTAATTAACATTTAGCGGCATAAGGAGGCGCTTCAATGGATATTCCGCGCTGGGATATGACAAGCCACGCCGGGATAAGCCGCGTCGCGAAGGCGTTTAATGTCCCGGCCTCGACACTCAGATACTGGGAGAGCATGGGTCTTCTCTCCGTCAGCAGAGACAGGCAGAACCGCTACCGCGATTTCAGCTATCAGGATATGATTACGATGTGCGACCTGATGGATTTGCGCAACCTGGGCATATCCATTAAGCAGATGCGCAGGTTCCCGCATATGGGTCTGGACGAGCTTGAACTGCTTTATGCCGAACAGAGCGGCGAGTTGCAAAAAGAAATAGAAAGGCTTGAGGCGACGCTGCGCAAGGTCAACGCCTCGCGCCAGCTGATACGCCAGTTCAACGAACTGATGCAGAGCGATGATGTACGCATGTCGACGCCGGATGTCGACATGCTGATTCCCCACACAAACCTGTACAGCAGCAAAACATGGCAGAAATATTTCTCCGGCGAATACGAGTTTGGCAATGTTCAGCTTTGCAGCGGCGCAATACCGCAATCCGGCTGGATATGCACAGCCGCCGAAGAGGATGCCGCGCCGCTGTGGGTGTGCGACAAAAAGAACCGGCGGTTCGCCGAATGCGCGCTTCGCATAGCGGTGGATGACCGGCAGGACAGCAACTATCAACAGACGCGCAAGCGCTTTGAAGCGATGGGGTACAAGACGGGTGTTATTGTCTCCCGCTTTGTCGCCACGGCTGCCGAGGGACCCCGGTCGGATTTTTACAAGGGCTGGATTGAGATATATTGAATGAATATATATTCAGTGTATGCTATTATTTACCGTTATCAAAATCGCAACAAAATATAGATAAAAAACCCCGCTTCCTGATAAATCGGAAGCGGGGTAGCGCTTATTCAGCTTGTTTCGATTAATTACACAACGCCCTGAGCCATCATGGCGTCGGCGACCTTCTTGAACCCGGCGATGTTCGCGCCGGCGACAAGGTTGTATCCCAGCCCGACATCGGCGGCGGCTTTGGCCGAGGCGGCGTGGATGTTCTGCATGATTGTCAGCAGCTTGGCGTCAACTTCCTCGGCGCTCCAGGCCAGACGGCCGGAGTTCTGGCTCATCTCGAGGCCGGAGGTGGCAACGCCGCCGGCGTTGACAGCCTTGGACGGGGCGACGACAAGGCCCTTTTCCATCAGATAGAACAGTGCTTCGTTTGTTGTCGGCATGTTGGCAACCTCTATATAGTACTTCGTGCCGTTTTCAAGAATCTGGTTCGCTTCGGTCATACCGATTTCGTTCTGGAACGCGCAGGGCATGCAGATGTCGGCCTTCTGGCCCCAGGGCTTTTTGCCCTCGAAGAACTTCACGCCAAACTTGTCGGCATAGTCCTTGACCTTGTTGCGGCCGCTGTTGCGCATCTCAAGCAGGTAGTTGATTTTCTCCTCTGTCACGACGCCGTCCGGATCATATATATACCCGTCGGGGCCGGCAAGGGTTACAACCTTGGCGCCGAGCTCGGCGGCCTTCTTGCACACGCCCCATGTGACGTTGCCGAAGCCGGAGGCGGCGATGGTCTTGCCCTTTATCTCATCCTTCAGGTGTTTAAGAACTTCGACGAGGTAGTAGACGGCGCCAAAGCCTGTGGCCTCGGGGCGGATAAGGCTGCCGCCGTAGCTGAGGCCCTTGCCTGTGAGAACGCCGTTCTCATACGCGCCAACTATACGCTTGTACTGGCCGAACATGTAGCCGATTTCGCGGGCGCCAACGCCGATATCACCGGCCGGCACGTCGACATCGGGGCCGATATGACGATACAGCTCTGTCATGAAAGCCTGGCAGAAACGCATAATCTCGCCGTCGCTGCGGCCGTTGGGGTCAAAGTCGCTGCCGCCCTTGCCGCCGCCCATGGGCAGGCTGGTAAGGCTGTTTTTAAATGTCTGCTCAAAGCCAAGGAACTTCATGACCGACAGATTGACGTGCGGGGCAAAACGCAGACCGCCCTTGAAGGGGCCGATAGCGCCGTTGAACTGCACGCGGTAGCCGCGGTTTACGTTTACGCCGCCCTTGTCATCCACCCAGCTGACGCGGAACTCGATAACGCGCTCCGGCTCGACAAGGCGCTCGAGAAGACCGGCCTTCTCGTATTCGGGATGCTGCTCGATTACGGTCTCAAGCGAGCGGAGAACCTCCTCAACTGTCTGCTGGAACTCCGGCTCGCCGGCGTCGCGGTGCTTTACCTGATCGATAACTCTTTCGATGTAGGCGTTCATGTACTTTCCTCCCAAAAAATTGTTTTAAAGCCAATAATTTTTTTATTTTGCACAAAATTTTTTTGGGGCTTTGCAATAATGGAATAATAACTCCGCCCCACATCCCATCTTAAGCTCATGTAATATAAATGTCAATAGAAAATGACCTGTTTTTGTACCAAATCGCGTTATCAACCGATGTGTTTTTTCGGCATTTTGGTGTTTGGCGTAATATTTTGCCTTTTGCCGTGCAATGGCCGCAAAATTATCGCGGGCAAGCCCGCAGATGTAACCCTCGCAGCAATGTCAAGAGTCGCACTTCATTACACACTTCCGCCGACATGCGCCAAACTGTAATCATAAGATTTTCCAAAGCGTTTTTTCCTGGCGGCCCGGCAGCGTCATTTGATTGACAGCCTGTGGAAAACCGTTGCGGCAAAAGGAGGTTTATGTTATAATCTATGCACAATGATTATATTGCGATTTGGGCGGAAAAACGGCGCGAGGCCACGCGACGCCCTGCGCCGGTCGAAGGGGAAAATGAGATGTTCACACCGTCCGCACTGCTGGATGCAGTTATAAAAACGCTTGTCCGCGACAAGGGCGAGCTTGTTGTTACACCGTGGTTTATGGGAGCCGAGGCACTGGCGATAAAAGAAAATCAGCTTGTTATCAGCGTATCGAACGAGCTGTTTCGAGACACACTTACCGAGCGTTTCAGCAGCGATATCCGTACTGCCTGCCGCAGGATAACCGGCAAGGACACCTCGCCGCTTTTTCTTTGCGGAGAACAGGCCGAACAGTGGCGCCGCGAAAATGACGAGACGATATATACGAGCTACACATTCGAGAGGTACATAGTCGGCAACTCGAACAAGTTTGCCCACGCGGCGGCGCTTGCCGTCGCAAAAAAGCCTGCAGCTCTCTATAACCCGCTGTTTATCTATGGGCAGTCGGGGCTTGGCAAGACGCATCTTCTTTACGCCATCGCCGGGGAGATACGCAAAAATAACAAAAACTTCAAGATAATCTACAAAAAAGGCGACGACTTTACAAACGAAATCGTCGAGGCGATACAAAACGGCACAATGGCCGACGTGCGCGCCCACTACAGGCAGGCCGACCTGCTGCTTGTCGACGATATTCAGTTTATCGCCGGTAAGGAGCGCACACAGGAGGAGTTTTTCCACACCTTCAACACCCTGCACGAGGCGTCGAAGCAAGTCGTGCTGACATCCGACCGGCCGCCGAAGGAGATAACCCCGCTGGCCGACCGTCTGCGCACCAGATTCGAGGCAGGGCTTCTTGCCGATATCCAGTCCCCCGACCTTGAGACGCGCATGGCGCTCGTCGTGGAAAAGGGCGAGCTTCTCGGGGTAAAAATTCCCAACAATGTAGTGGAATACATAGCCGCATCCATAACAAACAACGTGAGGGAAATTGAGGGCGTCGTAAAGAAGCTTGCTGCCAATCACTCGCTTATGGGCAAGACAATCGACCTGGCTCTGGCGCAGGAGGCCATAAAGGATATATATAAGGAGCGCCCCGGGCTGAACCCGACGCCGCAGCTTATACTTGACGAGGTCGCCGAATACTATAACATACCGGCCTCACGGCTTCTCGGTTCATCGCGTACAAAGGATATCGTCGTGCCGCGTCAAATTACGGTTTACCTTATACGCGAGCTTACAGAGGCCAGCCTGCCCGACATCGGCAAGTTTATGAACCAGCACCACACGACAATTCTTTATGCCATAAACAAGCTTACCGAGCAGATGAGCCAGCAGGAAGAACTGCGCAACGCCATAAAGGATTTAAAGAGCAATATCCAAAACAAATAGTTTTCAACAGACTCCTGTTAAGTCATTCATAAGTCCTGTTAAATCCCTGTTGACAAACACGCCCTGTTGAAAACCCTCTAAAAAGCATATACTTATCCACACGGGGCTGTGCGGCCTCAAACGGTTGGCAGGGCATATATTTCCGGTTTTTATGCACAATTTCACAGCCTCTACTACTATGACTAGAATAATGTAATTACAGATTAGATATAAAGGAGTGGGCATAATGCGTTTTTCCTGTGAAAAGTCAATTCTTAACGAAGCTGTCTCTGTCTGCCTTCACGCAGTGTCATCCAAAAGCTCTACACCTATACTCGAAGGGCTTTTGATTGTTGCCGAGCAGAATGTACAAATGTCGGGATACAACTACAAGCTGGGTATAAAAAAGACATTTGATGCCTCTGTCTACGAAAAAGGACAAATTGTCATCAACGCAAAGCTGTTATCCGATATCATCCGTAAAATGCCGGATGAGATTATAGAGATATATGCCGATGAAAAGCTGATGGTCACTATCAAATGCCGTTCAAGCCAGTTTAACCTTGTCGGCTCAAACGCAAGCGAGTTTCCCGAGCTTCCGAAGGTGACAAAAAACACGTCAATTTCGATTGCCAACACCTTGCTGCGCGACATGATTTCCGGCACGGTTTTTGCCGTTTCGGACAATGAAAACAAGCCGATACACACCGGCTCTCTGTTTGAAATAGAGCAGAACAGCCTCAGCCTTATCTCTGTCGACGGGTATCGCCTCGCCGTGCGCAGGGAGGCTGCGGCGGGCTTTTCCGACAGCCCGATGAAGTTTGTTGTGCCCGGCGAAAGCCTGCGCGAGATAGCGCGGATACTTCCGGATGACGACCAGCCGTGCGTTATCTATCCCGAGCGTAAACACGCGCTGTTTGAGTTTGACGCCACGACAGTCATCACCCGCCTGCTGGAAGGAGAGTTTTTAAATTACCGCGCCGCAATCCCTGTGGACCATCCTGTCAGCCTGACCTTAAACCGCGGCGACCTGATGACCGCCATCGACAGGGTGTCTCTCATCATATCAGAGCGGCTTAAAAACCCGATTCATTTTGTCTTCGACGGCCCGGTTTTAAAGTTGTCATGCGTCACGGCCCTGGGCCGCAGCTATGATGAGGTGACGATTCCCGAGTGCCCTGAAAAAATTGAAATAGGCTTCAACAACCGCTATCTGCTGGACGCGCTTAAGGCGACGCCGGACGATGAAATCGTCCTCGAGCTGAAAAGCGGGCTGTCCCCGTGCAATATCCGCCCCAAAGAGGGCGACGCCTATCTGTACATGGTTCTGCCCGTGCGCCTGAAGGCCGGGGAGTGATATGGAGAGTATCCGTGTTGCGCCCCCGTTTATCAAGCTCGACAGCTTTTTGAAGTTCTGCGGCTGCTGCCAGACGGGAGGGGAGGCGAAATCCCTTGTCCTTGAGGGCGGGGCAAAGGTAAACGGCGAAAAAGAGATCCGCCGCGGACGCAAGCTGTACGGAGGAGATATTGTTTCGGCGCACGGCAAAGATTTTTTGGTCGTTATAGATGATAATTGACAGCCTTCGTCTCACGTCGTTTCGCAGCTGGGGCGACGCCGCGTTTGATTTTTCGGACGGCGTCACCATTATCAGCGGGCAAAACGGCCGCGGTAAGACAAATATTTTAGAAGCAGTATATATCCTTAGCGGCGCGCGCAGCTGGCGCGCCGCCCAAAAGGGCGAGCTTGTGATGCACACAATGCCGGCAGCCCGCGTTCAGGCCGCCGTCCGTTCGCGCACCCGCGAGTTCGAGATAAAACTGCACATACCGTATTCCGGCAGGAGCGGCGCCACGATAAACGGAGCGCCTGCGGGGGCACACCGCCCTCTTGGAGACTGTTTCCGCGCCGTTTTGTTCTCTCCGGAAGATATCCAACTTGTAAAAGGCGCGCCGGCAGGGAGGCGCGCTTTTGTCGACGCCGCCATATCCCAGATGCGGCCGCGCTACGGTCAGCTTATAAGCCGGTATAACCGCGTGATAATGAGCAAGAACCGCCTGCTTAAGGACGGCGGAGAGCATATGAATCAGGTGCTGGAAGAGTATGACATCCAGCTGTGCTCTCTGGGGGCCTCCATAATAGGGTACAGGGGCTCGTTCAGCCGCGGCCTTTCAGCCGAGGGCGGTAAGGTTCATGCCGCAATTTCGGGCGGCACAGAGGCGCTGACGGTCAAATACCGCACGGTTTCATCTGTGCGGGACAGCGCGGCCGGAGAAAAGCAGATTTACGAGTGGCTGTGGCAGCACCTGCAAAGCCACCGCGAGGCCGAGAAAAGAAACGGCACATGCCTTTCGGGCGTGCACCGCGATGATTTGGAGCTTGAGATAAACGGAATGGCGGCGCGCGCGTTCGCCTCGCAGGGGCAGGCGAGAAGCGCGGCGCTGGCGCTTAAGTTCGGCGAGCGGGAAATGATGTTTATAGACGGGGGAGAATACCCGGTAATGCTGCTTGACGATGTGCTCAGCGAGCTTGACGGCGCGAGGAGAGATTATGTCTGCCGCAACGCGCTGGGAGGGCAGAGCATCATAACCTGCTGCGAGGCGATTGACGGCTTCGACGGCAGCAAGGTGATTGCCGTATAGAAAAGGGATGACCGGCGACTGCCTGCATCCGAGCGCGATAAAACGATATCTTTGTGTTTGAGTCATCCGTAAGACCGCATTGCCGGCAAAAATTGACGATTTAACGCAAAAACACCCCCGGCTCGCTTTACACCTCGCCGGGGGTGAATGCTATTTTTTTATATCCAGCTTGATGCTCAGTATCTCAAGCTGCTTTGAATCCACGGGGGAGGGGCATTCGAACAGCAGCTCGGACGCGTTTTGCACCTTTGGGAAGGCGATGACATCGCGGATATTGTCGGTGCCGGCCAGATGCATTATAATGCGGTCGAGCCCGAACGCAATGCCGCCGTGCGGCGGCGCGCCGTAGCGGAAGGCGTTTATCAGGTGCCCGAACTGCGCCTGCGCCTGCTCGGGCGAAAAGCCGAGGGCCTCGAACATGCGCTCCTGCACCTCCGGCCGGTGTATCCTTATCGAGCCGCCGCCAAGCTCGGTGCCGTTCAATACAAGGTCATACGCCTTGGCGCGCATGTTCTGCGGCGCGGTGTCGAAGAGATGCAAATCCTCATCCATCGGGCAGGTGAACGGGTGATGCTTGGCATACAGCCGCGTGACGCCGTAGTCGTCCTCGCCGTATTCGAACATCGGAAACTCGGTGACCCACAGGAACTTATATTCGCCATGGGGGATGATGTCCATGCGGCGGGCGACCTCGCAGCGAAGCGAGCCGGCCGCGTTTTGCGCCAGCTCGATATCGGCGTCGGCGACGCACAGCAGCAGGTCGCCCGGCTTTGTGCCGGCGGCCGCAAGCATGGCCTCCACCGTCTGCTCGGGCAGGAACTTGGCAAATGACGAGCTGCGCTCGCCCTCCGGCGTTATTTTAAGCCACGCAAGCCCTTTGGCTTTGTAGGTTTTTACATATTCCGCCAGCGAGTCTATCTCCTTGCGCGTCATGCGGGCGCCGCCGACGGCGTTTATCGCCAGAACGGCGCCTCCTTTTTCCAGCGCGCCGTCAAACACGGCGAAGCCGCCGCCGCGCACCGCGGCAGACAGGTCGCAAAGCTCCATCTCAAAGCGGATATCCGGCTTGTCGCTGCCGTAGCGGCGCATCGCCTCGGCATATGTCATCCGCGGAACAGGCATCGGAATATCGGCTCCCGCCGCTTCGCGCATCAGGCGCGCGACAAAGCCCTCGTTTACGCCGATGACGTCCTCGACGCCGGCAAAGCTCATCTCAAGGTCAATCTGTGTGAACTCCGGCTGGCGGTCGTAGCGCAGGTCCTCGTCGCGGAAGCATCGCGCAATCTGAATATACCTGTCAAAGCCCGACAGCATCAGCATCTGCTTGTACTGCTGGGGCGATTGCGGCAGCGCATAGAACTCCCCCGGGTGAACCCTGGACGGCACGAGATAGTCGCGCGCGCCCTCCGGCGTAGATTTTGTAAGGATTGGAGTCTCGATTTCAAGGAAGCCGACACTGTCGAAGTAGCTGCGCGTTATCTGCATAACGCGGTGGCGCAGGGCGATGTTGCCCTGCAGCGACGGGCGGCGCAGGTCGAGATACCGGTATTTAAGGCGTGTCGTGTCGTTGACGTTTATCGCGTCGTTTATCTCGAACGGCGGCGTCTCGGCTCTGGCGTATATTTCCAGCGTGTCGGCCAGTATCTCGACCCGGCCGGTCGGTATTTTGTCGTTGATTGACGAGCGCAGGCGCACCGTTCCGGCGATGCGCACCGTGAACTCCATACGCAGCTCGAACGCAAGCCCGGCAAGCGCCTTGTCCGCCGCCTCGTCGAACACGCACTGGATTATGCCTGTGCGGTCGCGCACGTCGGTGAATATCAGGCCGCCGAGGTTGCGGCTTCGCGCGACCCAGCCGCGCACCTCCACATGGCTTCCTATATGCTCGTCACGCAGGACGCCGCAATAGACGCGCTCGCCGGGGAAAACATTATCATTCATATTTATCGTTCCTTTCGTTTTTATTGTGTGCCGGCCGTGCGGGCTGTTGCGGCACGGGAGGCGTCTTGTCTATTTCTCCTCAATCAGCGCCGCGCCGCGCCGGCAGGAAAGCTCGTTTGCGATATAGCCGGCGGCGTCCTGCGGAGAAAGGCTGCGCTGCTCGCCGGAGGTCATGTCCTTGACGGCCATGTTCCCGCTGTCGACCTCGTCCTGCCCGATAAACGCGACGAACGGGACGCCAAGCTTATCGGCGTAGCTTATTTTTGCCTTGAACTTTTTGTTTTCGGTGTACACCTGGGTGCGGATTCCGGCGCGGCGCATCGCCGTGGCGCAGGCGACGGCAAAGGCGGGGTCGTCGGTCATCGGAATCACAAGCAGGTCGCTGGGCGACGAAATAATGCGCTGCGAGAGAAGATTTTGCTCCTCCAGAACGAAAAACAGCCGCGTGACGCCGATGGATATGCCGACACCGGGCAGATTCTTGTCGGTGTAGTACGCCGCAAGGTCGTCATACCGCCCGCCCGAGCAGATTGAGCCTATCTCGGGATAGTCAAGCATAGTTGTCTCGTACACGGTGCCGGTATAATAGTCCAGCCCGCGGGCGATGGTGAGGTTTATCGCGCAGTGTTCCTCCGGCACGCCGAAGGCGGGCAGGTACGATGCGACGGCGCGCAGCTCGTCAAGGCCCAAATCGAACAGCCCGTTCTTGCCGCGGTACGCTTCAAGCATGTTAAGCTTTTGGGCGTTTGTGCCGGCGGCCCCGATAAAGCGCATTATCTCGCCGGCCGTATCCGGCGCGACGCCAAGCTCTGTCAGCATGGCGCGCGTCTTTTCGGGGCCGATTTTATCCAGCCGGTCGATGGCACGCATTACGTCGCCTGATATCGCCCCCAGCCCCAATATCTCAAAAAAGCCGTTGAGCACCTTGCGGTTGTTGAGGTTGATGCAAAAGCGGCGCAGGCCCAGCGCCGAGAACGTGTGATAAATGACGGCCGGGATTTCGGCCTCGCTCATGATATCCAGCCGGCCGTCGCCGATTATATCGATATCGGCCTGATAGAACTCGCGGAAGCGCCCGCGCTGCGCGCGCTCGCCGCGGTAGACCTTGCCAATCTGGTACCGGCGGAACGGAAATGTCAGCTGGCCATAGTTAAGCGCCACATATTTTGCCAGCGGCACGGTGAGATCGAAGCGCAGCGCAAGGTCGCTGTCGCCCTTCATAAAGCGGTAGATTTGCTTCTCGGTCTCGCCGCCGCCTTTGGCGAGCAGCACCTCAGCGTCTTCGATAATCGGCGTATCGAGCGGCGCGAAGCCGTAAAGAGAATACGAATCACGCAGCGTCTGCATAAACAGCTCCATTTTGGCCTGCGCCGGCGGCAGAAGCTCCATAAAGCCGGAGAGGGTGCGCGGACGAATCTTGTCCATTGTCAGTCATTCCTTTCGGGATATTATATAGTTATCATGTTTAGTATGGTTATGCCGGGCTGTATTGCATTTGAGAAAGCCGCGCCGCGAAAATAAAACAGCCCCGTCCCAAGACATGGGACGGGGCAAAATCAGCCCGTGGTGCCACCCAATTTCGGCGTAAAAAACACCCTTTTGAGCCCGATAAAGCCCGGGCACGCTGCGACTTCGGCGGCAGTGCCGCCTTATACGCGCGCTCGCGGAATGTCTTCCCCGTCCGGTCCGGCGCGGCGCTTTCAGCATGCGCGCCGCTCTCTGAAGCCGCCGTGTGCAACGGGTACTGCTTTCCGGTCATTGCGAACCCTCCGCGGCGAAGCAAAGCCGCGCGGGGATTGTATTTGATTATATGCGCACGGGGGGCGGTTTGTCAAGCCCTTTGGCGGCGGTGCTTTCCTAGGCGTTGTGGCGCGGGTTTACAATCTCGCGCCAGGCCAGGTCGCCGCGGGCAAGGCCCTGAATCATAACCTCCGCCGTGGCGACATTTGTGGCCACGGGTATGCTGTTGAGGTCGCAGTTGCGCAGCAGGTTGTTTATCTGCGGCTCGCCGGAATATTTTTCCATAGGGTCGCGGAACATCAGCACAAGGTCAATCTCGTTATAGGCGACGCGCGCCGCTATCTGCTGCTCGCCGCCGGTCGCGCCGGGCAGCAGGCATTCGATGCGCAGGCCGGTCGCGTCCATTATGACCTTGCCGGTAGTCGCGGTAGCGCAAAGCTCGTGCTTGGCCAGTATGCCGCAGTAGGCGATGCAAAATTGCACCATCAGTTCCTTTTTGCTGTTCTGCGCTATGATTGCTATGTTCATAGTGCCCTCCCCAAAAGCATTTGCGGCCGCCTTCGGCCGCGACAGTCAGAATCCCTTTACGCCTTCAAGCAAGGGGACGCGTATCCCCTTTATGCGGCGCGCGATGTTCATATAAGCGCCGACCGCCGGGCTGAGCGAGCTTAGCAGCAGCACCTGCCCGCGGTTTGAGCAGGCGATGACCTGCTCATCCTCGGGTATCACGCCCAGCAGCCCGAGGCCGGAAGCGTCCATAGCGCGGTCGATATTGTACGCGTCGCCGCGGTTAATAAGTGCCTTGCGCACCCGGTTTACGGCAAGGCGGCAGTTCGACTGCCCGTTTTCGGCCAGTGCGATTGCCGTGGCCTGCGCGTTGCGCAGCGAGGTTGCGTCCGGCGTCGAGACAATAACCGCGCGGTCCGCTGCCGTTCCAAACGACAGCACATCACGCCCGAGACCCGCCGAACAGTCGATAAGCGTGTATGTAAAATGCTCGCGCGCCCGAGTGGCCAAGCTGCCAAAATCCGGCAAAAACGCGGCGCTGCTTGACGCCGGGGCTGTGAGCACCCGCAGATTCTTAACTATAGGATGTATGACCGACGCCTCTTTAAGGCTTACCGTGCCGCCCAGGACATCGATATACGAAAACAGAAGGCTGTCGCTCATCCCCAGGACAAGGTCGAGGTTTCGAAGCCCGGCGTCGGCGTCGATGAGCAAAACATGCTCTCCGAGCGCGCACAGGCAGACGGCGACGTTGGCGCAAAACGATGTCTTGCCTGTGCCGCCCTTGCCGGAGCATACGGCGATGACTTCTCCCATGCGCACCTCCCAGTCCGTTGCCGAAGCGCCGAAAACAGCACCGCAAACTATGCAAAATATTATACAGTAAATTATTATTTTACTCAAGGTTTTTATTGAAAATGCGGGCGTTTTGGGGAAATCATTACTTTTTCGACATATTTTAACGCGCTTCGCCGCAAAATCAGCCCGCCGAGGTCGGCTCGGCCGCCGGTTCGGTTGTCTGTTCAGTAACCGGCTGCGTTACGGGCTGTGTCGCCGGCTCTGTCGCCGGCTGCGTTACGGGCGCGGCGGGCTGCGCGGGCGCTGTCATCCCGGCGTCGACGGACAGGCCGAAGTAGTGGTTATATATCTCGATACACACCGGGGCCATGCCGCCGCCGGTGCCGGCGTGCTCGCCGATGACGACGACTACAATCTGCGGGTCGTCATAAGGCGCGAACGACACGAATACGCCGTGAGCCGACCGCCCGGCACGGGTTTCGGCCGAGCCGGTCTTGCCGCCGACCTCCATCGGGAAGTTTTTAAAATAGCTCGACGCCGTGCCGTCGTCGGTGACGACGCCGCGCATGCCCTCCTTGACGGCCTTGATGGTGCTGTCCTTCAGGTTCATGGTGCTCAGCACCTCGGGTTGCTGTTCAAGCAGCGTATTCTCGCCGGTGTAGTCGACGACACTTTTCAGCAGGTGCGGGCGGTAACGCGTGCCGCCGTTGAGTATCGTCGCGACGTAGCCGGCAAGCTGGAGAGGGCTTAGCTGCTGGCCGGCCTGACCGATGGCGGCCGACAGCGTCATGCCGTCGTACCACTCCTCGCCGCGCACAAGGCGCGCCTCGGGGCCGTCGAGGTTGCCGGGATTCTCGCCCGAAAGCTCTATGCCGGTTTTTTTGCCCAGGCCAAGCTCGGCCGCATAGCGGTTCAGGCGTTCGATGGTCAGCTGGCGGCCGACATCGTAGAAGAAGTAGTTGCACGAGTATTTAAGCGCCTGGCTGACATTTATGCTGCCGTGTGTGCCGTGCGTCTGGTTATAAATCCAGCAGCGGGGCTGATAGTCGTCGTAAAATGTGTATATCCCCTGGTCGCGTATCTTCGTGGACGTCGTGATGACGCCCTCCTCAAGCCCGGCGACGGCCGTGACCATCTTGAACGTGGAGCCGGGCGGGTATGCGCCGGATACGGCGCGGTCGAACAGCGGCTTAAGCGGGTTTGCAAGGTTTTCGGCAAAGCCGGCGCTGTAGTTCGACAGGTCAAACGTCGGGTAGCTGGCCAGCGCCAGCACCTCGCCGGTGTTGAGGTCCAGACCGAGGGCGGCGCCGCCCTCGATATCGGCACCTTTTTTATCCTTGGCTTTTTCTCCTTTTTCGCGCACGGTCGAGATGCCGCGCGCCAGCGCGTCCTCGACGACCTTCTGCAAATCGAGGTCGATGGTCAGGTAGCAGTGGCTGCCCGGCTCGGGCGGCGTGACGGCATACTCCCGCACGACGGCGCCCGTCTGGCGCGACACCTCGACGGCTCTCATGCCGTCTATGCCGCGCAGATAGCTCTCAAGCGCTTTTTCCATGCCGTCCTTGCCCAGCGTGTCGTTCATGCCGTACGGGACAGGGTCGTTTTTAAGCGCGGCATATTCCTCGGCGGATATCGGCGCGACGCGCCCGAGTATGTGCGCGGCGTATATCGTGGCATAGTTGCGCTCGTCGTCGACCTGTATGGTGACGCCGGGCATCTTAAGGCTTTGGCCGGTGATGTCGGACACGATACTCATATCGACGCTTGACGCGATGCGCACCGGCGTGTTATAGGCCGAAAACTCATACCGGTCAAGGTAATAGCGCAGGCCGACAATCGTACGCTTGTCGGCAAGAAGCATATCCTGTTCGACGCCGTATTTTTCGCACAGAAGCGAAAACAGAGTGTTGGCGTCGGGGTTTTGCGGCCAATCCTCCTGCTTGGACAAGAACTTGCGCAGGCGTATTTCGTCATTGCTATCCTCACCCTCGATGAAGGTAAAGCGGTATGGCGGGTCGTACGTCAGCGGCAGCGCGTCCGCGTATTCGACATCGGCGCCACTGAGCATCGAGCAAAGCTGAAGTATGACGTCGTTCTGATTTATCCTGTCCCACTCATAATAATCAAGCTCGACGGCGAAGCCGAGCGAGTTTGTGACAAGCGGCTTGCCGGTGCGGTCGTATATCTCCCCGCGGGAGGCAAGCTCGGTATATGTGCGCACGACGGTGCTCGAGGCGGCTGCCACCTCCTCGGGCCCGACGATTATTTGCAGGTACGCAAGCCTGGTGATGAAGCCGACGGATATCAGCAGCATGATGGCGGCGAGCAGCACCGTGCGAATGACAAGCGAGTATTTTTTCACAATTTCGCCTCCGGAAATATAGCGGTCACGGCTGGCCCTCTCCCCGGCTGAGCTTTTGGCCGATAAACCGCACGGCAAAGAACATCACGGCACCGGGAAGCGCCGACAGCGCAAGCTCGGCCAGAATGGCGCGCAAGCCGAAGCCGAGGTTGACGCTGAACACGAGCCAATAGTAAAACACATAGCGTATAACGCCGTTTAGCGCGATGCACACCGCGCCGCCAAGCATTGCGGACGGCAATACCGCGCGCATATATTCGCCGCCGAGATACCCGAACGAAACCCCGAACAAGCCGAGATACATCGCGGCGACGCCCTCGACCATCGGCGAGCCGATGGCGGCGACAAGCCCGGCCATAAAGCCGAGGACGCCGCCGGCATACGGGCCGTCAAACAGCGCGACGGACGCGATGAGAAACGGGACGGCGTTGACCGTTGCCCCCCATAGCGTGACAGACAGCCCGCGCGCGTTTTCCATCGTGTGGACGATGAGCAAAATCAGCGCGTAGGCCATGTATTTGATTAGCTTTTTGCGCGACTGCGTCATAGCATACACCTGTGCGCCGCGCCGCGGCGGCCGTATTGACCGTGCACTGCGCCCGGCGGTATTATTAACGCCGGCGCGGCGGGCGTGTTATTCATCCTGATTAAAGCCTGTTATGACGAACACCGATTTAAGCGAGCCGATATCGACGGCGGGGCGCACGGTGGCATAGCTTGATATGCCGTGGCTTTCGAGCAGATATTCCTCGACCCGGCCGATGAGCAGCCCGCGCGGATAGTTGCCGCCGCTGCCCGACGTCTCGACCCAGTCGCCCTCGCGTATATCGGCGTCGTTGCTCAGGTACGACAGCTTGAACAGCCCCTTGCCGGCAAGCTCGAAATCGCCTTCGGCGACAACAGGCTCGCGCGTGCGCGTTATCAGCGCGCCGGCCTTGCTGCTTAGGTTGACGACCGTGACGACCTCGGCGTAGTTCGGGCCGACCTCCGAGACATATCCGACAAGATAGCCGTAGCCGCCGTCCGACGTGACGACAGGGTCGCCCGTTTCGATATCGGCGTTTGTGCCGCGGTTTATCGTGAACGAGCCCTGAAACCCGGTTCCCGACACCGAGACGATTGAAGACAGCGCGCACTCATAGTCGGGGTTGCGCTCGCGCAGCTTGTTCAGGCGGCGAAGGTCATCATTCTCCTGCACGGCGGCGAAGTATTCGCTTTCCAGCGCGCGCGCCTCGCCAAGCTCGCGCCGAAGTGCCTCATTTTCCTCGACAAGCGCGCTGTAGCGGTAGAAATATCCAAAAACATTTGAAAACCAGCCCGATACAGACGACACGGCGTTTTCGGCCGTTGTCACAACAGCGCCGACGGCGCGGCCTATTGCGGTGTTGCGGCCGTTGCCGGTGTACGCGGCGACCATAAGCGCGCCGGAGATCAACACAATCGCCAGCGCGAACAGAAACAGCTTTGAGCGAAACAGCTTCATGCCCTACCTCTATTCCGCAGCGCCAATGTCGCGCAGCAGGCGGTTAAGCGCTGCTATGGGCAGGCCGCACGCGTTGTAAAAATCGCCCTCGACGCGCCGCACAAGCAGCGCGCCCTGCCCCTGTATGCCGTAGGCGCCGGCTTTGTCCAGCGGCTCGTCTGTGCCGACATAGCGTTCGATTTCGGCATCGGTCAGCGTGTAGAAAAACACGTCGGTACTCTCGGTAAGTCCGTATATTTTGCCGCGGTGTATGACGCACACGCCTGTGTGAACGGTATTCATCTTGCCGGACAGCATATGCAGCATCGCCGCCGCGTCGCGCCCGTCACGCGGCTTGCCCAGAGAGATGCCGTTTATCTCGACAGAGGTGTCCGCCGCGATGATAAGGTCGCTTTCATCGGATTCCTTTTGCGCGGCGCGCGCCTTGCGCACGGCAATTTCCATAACCTGAAGAACCGCGGGCTTGTCGGTCGACGGCGTTTCGTCGCAGTCGGTCGGGCGGCACTCAAAATCGTCGTATATTCGTTTAAGCAGCGCCTGACGGCGCGGTGAGCGTGATGCCAGTATGACCATGTGGATGTCCTTCCCGCCTGAGTATTGGTGTTTAAGCCGGCCTACAGATATGTATGCCGCGGATACCGGCGCGTATTATCGCGCCGGAATGCTATTTAACCCCTGTGCTGCCAAACCCGTTTTCGCCGCGTGCCGTCTCGTCCAGCCCGGAGGTCTCGACAAGCTTAAGCTGAGGGACGGGGACGGAGACAAGCTGGGCGACGCGCTCGCCGTCGCGCAGCGTAAACGCCACGCCTGACAGGTTTATCACGGCCACAAGCAGCTCGCCGCGGTAGTCGCTGTCTATCAGCCCGACGCCGTTTGCCAGCGCGATGCCGTGCTTTGACGCCAGGCCGGAGCGCGCCATCACAAGCCCGGCATACCCGGGCGGAAGCGCGATGCGCAGCCCTGTGGGTACAAGCGCCCTGCCGCCGGGGGGCAGAACAATGTCCTGCAGCAAAAACGCGCGCAAATCAAAACCCGCCGCGCCGGACGTCTGATATTCCGGCATCGGCGGCACCCGGCCGTCCCGCTGTATTCTGACAATATTAAGTATTTCCATCAAACGCTCCGCTCATGCGCCGTTCACTGCACGCCGCGATAGTACAGCCCGCGCGTCATGCGCTCGGGCATGGCGGCAGGCTCGCCGTCCATATAGTCGGCGACGACCGACGCGCACTCCTTGTTGTTTTCGGTGGTAAAGCACAGGCGCAGCCAGCGCACGCCGCTCGCGCGCAGGTCGTCCGGCCTGTCGGCCAGATACAGCTTTTCCGAGTTGTATATCGCCGTGCGGCAATATTCCTCCTTGACGAGGGGGAAGCTGCGGCCGGTCTTGTCGATTATCGCGTTTGGCGGGCCGTCGCACACACAGCTGCCGTTGCGGCGCTTGATGACGCAGTTCTCGGTTATCATCAGCGGCAGGCGGCCGTAGACAATCAGCTCGCTGTCTATCGACGCCGATATGTCGCGTATCTGCGGCATATTAAGCTCGAACGACAGCGTACACGACGCGGCGCCCAGAGACTTAAGCTCTTTTATCGACTGGCTGTTCATCACATTAAGCCCATAGTCGCAGCGCAGCTCAAGGCCAAGCGGGCGCAGAAGCTCGAGCTGGCCGAGGTTTGTGCAAACGATTGCCGTGACGCCGGCCTCCTTGGCGGCGCGCAGCTCGCCAAGCGCCTGCGGCCACTGGCGGTCCCAGATAATCCGCGGAAGAACCGGCACGACCGGCTGGCCGCGCTTTATTATCTGGCTGATTATATCGGCGTGCCGCGCGACCTCGCTCAGCGGCAGATATATCATATCCGGGCGGCGCTCGAGCACGTCGGGCGTCACCTGCTCCAGCTTTAAGAACGAGAAAATGAACTTCTGCCCGCCGTCGTACGGCAGGCGCTTTACGCCCGGCTGCCATTCGCCCTCGCCGCGCTGCGGCGGCCTGCGGCGCAGGTTGGACAGCGATTCAAGCGCCGAGCGGCGTATGGCGTTTACGGCCGACGCCGGAACGCGCAGGCCGGGATCCACAGTTACCTTCATGTTGGCGGGGAAAAACACCGTGCCGCCCGTCTTGCGCAGGCAGACGGCAATCTCCGACGCCGTCGACGGCTGGGTTACCGCGGCTTCGGCCGGCAGAGCCTCGGTGATATGCTCGTTGCCGTCAAGGTCGCGCACGCACAGCGTCATCGGCGAGCCGGCGCGAGCCGTAAACAGCATGTCGACGCCGATGCGCGGCGTTTCGGGCTGCGATTCGTATATCTGCGCCGCCTCTTTATATATCGCCCGGCTGCTCTGCTTATCCTCCTCGCTGCGCATGCCGAACATATCGGGGCCTTTTGTTTCGGTCAGGTACGCGTCGGTGAAGCCCGAGCGCGAGAATACGGTTTCAAGCTTGTCCAGCTCATCCTTTGTGGGCGGCGCGCCCGAGGTTATGGCGCGCTTGTAGATGTTCGTCACAAGCGCGGTGTATTCCGGGCGCTTCATGCGTCCTTCGATTTTGACGCATGTGACGCCGGCGGCCTCCATCCGGCCGAGGTACGAGGCGAGGCTGAGATCCTTGAGGCTGAGGTGATACCCCGGGCTTGAGCCGAAGAAGCTGTACTGCATCCTGCACGGCTGGGCGCACATGCCGCGGTTGCCCGAGCGCCCGCCGACGGCGGCTGAAAAATAGCACTGACCGGAATAGCACATGCACAGCGCGCCGTGGCAGAAAACCTCCGTTTCGATGCCGGCGCGGCGGGATATGAACTCTATCTCGCTAAGCGGAAGCTCTCTGGACAGCACGACGCGCGAAAAGCCGAGCTTTTTTGCCGCCATCGCCCCGGCCAGGTTGTGGATTGTCATCTGGGTAGAGGCGTGAATCGGCATGTCGGGCGCGACGGCGCGTATCATGCGCGCCATGCCCAGGTCCTGCACGATAAGCGCGTCGGCGCCCCACGCGTTAAGCCTGCCGACAAGCGCGCGCGCTTCGGAAAGCTCGCGGTCGGTGACAAGCGTGTTGACAGTGATATATGTCTTGACGCCGCGCAGGCGGCAGTATTTTATGGCCTCGGGAAGCTCCTCGTCGTTAAGGTTGCGCGCGCCGCGGCGCGCGTTAAAATCACCGGCGCCGAAATATACGGCGTCGGCGCCGCCGCGAACGGCGGCAACCACCCCGTCATACGAGCCGGCGGGGCTCATAAGCTCAAGAGCCAACAGCGTCACCTCCAAAGGGAAAAGCCCGCAAAGCGGCGGGCATAATTATTTGCGTTTTGCCAGCTCGGCGCGCAGCTTCGCGCACTCCTCGGCGTAGTCGCGCACCTGCGCGCGCAGGTCGTCGCAGCTCTTCTGCTCGCGGCGGTATTTGCCGGCAAGGTTCATGGCGGCAAGCACGGTGGCCGTCATAGACGAAAAAGGCGTCGCGCCCTTTATCTCCTTGACCTGCTGATCCACAAGAGAGGCGCACTCGCGGATATGAGAGACATCCTCCTCGGAAACGACGGTGTAATCCAACCCGTCGATAGAGACAATCACACGGTTAAGCATAGCTGTCACCATTTCTCCGGCGGTTAAGTGTAAGGGGCATATGCCGCCCGCCGCCGGGCGGGGGCGTCTTCCGCCCGCAAAACATGCTGCGCGCGGCGACCGAAATCGCCGGCGTGCGGGAAGAAAGCCATATTTAAGCTATTATAGCACAACTCGGGGGCGTTTTAAACAGAATCCGACAAAGTTTTTACCGTATTTTCAGATGGTTCACATATGGACGGGCTGCGCCTAAGAACCCGCCGAAACATCCGAATAAACCTGCCGTTGAATATTGAACGCGACTGTGGTAGAATAAAAAAATAATCGGGCGCAGCGCCGGCCGCAGGGTGAGGTCTGTATCCAAGGCCCGCCGCTGTGGGGCAAAATGCGCCGCGCCGCACAGCCGCGACGCGGCTTTTTTGGAGGATTTGTCATGAACCGTAACGGCTTTTTCGCAATCCTTGCGCGCATGAAGCACATTGCGCGCTGGGGCCTGATGCGCAACAGCCTGCAGGAAAATCTTTCGCAGCACAGCTTTGATGTGGCGGTTACGGCGCACGCGCTGGCGCTTATCGGGCAGCAATATTTCGGCAAAGCAATCGACGCCGGGCAGGTCGCGGCGGCCGCGCTGTTCCACGACGCGCCCGAGATACTGACCGGCGATATGCCGACGCCTGTAAAGTACCATAACCCCGGCATACGCGAGGCGTACCGCGCCGTAGAGGCGTCGGCCGTCAACAGCCTGCTCGCCATGCTTCCGCAGGATCTGCGCCCGAAATACAAGGTTTTGTTCAGCTTCGACACCGAGCAGCCGGAGATGTATGCGTACATCAAGGCCGCCGACAAGATTTCGGCGTGGGTCAAGTGCGTCGAGGAGCTTAAAAGCGGCAACAGCGAGTTTAAAAAGGCCGAGCTTCAGCTGCGCGCCGCAATTGCGGCGATGGATATGCCCGAGGCCGAGCACTATATGCGCACGTTTGCCCCGGCGTTTTCACTGACGCTTGATGAACTGCAATCCGACGGGTGACCGCGTGTTTTGCACAGCACGCGCAAAATCCCGGCACACATACACAGCCCGGCGCATCGCCGGAATACTATCATTTGGGAGGGCACATCATGCCTGTGTTTCAGGGGACCGATCTGCTTCTGCTGCTTGCGCTGGGCGGATTTATTATTTGGGAGCTGGCGGGGCTGCTGTCCTGCCGGGGAAAAATCAAGCTGCCCGGCAAGGTGTTCGGCAGGATTATTTCGATGATTCTATTTATGATTCTTGTCTTTGTAGCCGCGATGAGAAGCCAGGGAGACCCTACGGTGCGGCTGATAATTTTCGGCGGTATACTGCTGTCCGGCGTGCTCTCTCTGTTGCTTAAGGCCGGGCTTGGAGACAACGGACTGTATTTTAACGGCTCGTTTATACCTTATGTAAAGATGAAATACTACAACATAGAGCGCGAGAATGAAAAGACGTTCTCTTTCCGGATGGATGCCGGCCGGCGCGACTATGTGCTGGAGTTCCCGGCAGACCAGCGCGAGCTGGCCATTGCGTATATGATAAAGGGCAAGGTGCCCGATTTTCAGGCATACAAGGAGCAGCAGGCACAGGGCAGGCGGTAAAACGCCTCCACATTTTACGCTGCGGCGCGTTAGCGCCGCGGCATTTGCGCGTATGCAGGCGGCGAGGGCGAGAGCTGACGGGATTTGGCCCGGCGGCTCGCCCCCGCAATATCCGCCCGGCAGAGCCGAAACGGGGTAGTATCCCCAAGAGGAGTGAACAGTATGAAACGGGATATAGTGATTGTCGGCGCCGGGCCGGCCGGGATATTTACGGCGCTGGAGCTTGTGCGCGGCGGGTGTAAAAGCAGCATTGCAATCATCGAGCAGGGGCAGCCGATTGAAAAGCGCGCCTGCCCGAAGAGCAGGACGAAAACCTGTGTCTCGTGCAAGCCGTATTGCCACATAACCACAGGATTTTCAGGCGCAGGCGCTTTTTCAGACGGCAAGCTGTCGCTGTCGTACGAGGTCGGGGGCGAGCTGCCCGAGCTTATCGGCGCCGAGCAGGCGCAGCAGCTTATCGACTACACGGATAAAATATACCTTGAATACGGCGCAGACAGCAAAATTGAGGGCGCCGAGAGCAATGACCAGATAAAGGAAATCCGCAAGCGCGCCATACAGGCCGGGCTTAAGCTTGTCGACTGCCCGATCCGCCATCTCGGCACAGAGAGGGCGCAGAGCATCTACGGCGCGCTTCAGCAGGCGCTGACAAGCGCCGGGGTCGAGCTTATTTTCGGCGCGAATGTCACGGATATCGTGATTAAAAACGGCCGGTGCGCCGGCGTGCGCGTGCGGCCGGCAGAGCGCGGGGCCGCCGAGTACGAGATAGAGGCCGGGACCGTCGTCGCCGCAGCCGGGCGGCGCGGGGCCGACTGGCTGGAAAAGCAGTGCGCCGCCCACGGTATACTGCACAAGCCGGGCACGGTCGACATCGGCGTGCGCGTAGAGGTGCGCAACGAGGTTATGGAGCATGTCAACAACGTGCTGTACGAATCGAAGCTGATAGGCTACCCCAAGCCGTTTAAAAACAAGGTGCGCACATTTTGCCAGAACCCCGGCGGTTTTGTCAGCCAGGAGAATTATGACAACGACCTCGCCGTCGTCAACGGCCACTCGTACAAGGATTTGAAAAGCGGCAACACGAACCTTGCCATACTGTGCTCCCACAACTTCAACGAGCCGTTTAACCAGCCGATTGCCTACGCGCAGAAGATAGGCGAGCTGACGAATATGCTTGGCGCGGGGTCTATCCTCGTGCAGCGCTTCGGCGATATACTCGACGGCAAGCGCACATGGCAGGACGAGCTGAACAAATCGAACGTGCGCCCGACGCTGCCCGACGCCGTCGCCGGGGATATCACCTCGGCCATGCCGTACCGCACGATGACGAATATCATCGGCTTTATTCAGGCGGTGGACCATGTTGTGCCGGGGTTTGCCAGCGTAGAGACGCTGCTGTACTCGCCCGAGCTGAAGTTCTACTCGAACAGGGTGAAAATGAACGCCGCGCTTGAGACGAGCCTGCCGGGGCTGTACTGCCTGGGCGACGCCAGCGGCTGGACGCGCGGGCTGATGATGGCGTCGATAATGGGCGTGCTGCTTGGGCGCAAGCTGATGGATAAGCCGGAATAAGCGACACCGGAGGGAAACGCGATGATGAACTGCGACGATGCGCCGCGTCTGCTGGATAAATGGCAAAAACAGCTGAAGCTGAGCGACTGGGATATCAGGCTGCATTTTGTGAAGACGCCGTGGCGCAAGACCGGCGATATAAAAATTGACGCCGACGGGCGCAACGCGGTACTGATGATTAACGCCTGCGACCCAAAGCAGACGAACATGGAGGAGCTTGTCATCCACGAGCTGCTGCACCTGAAGCTGTACGGAATGGATCAGATGATTGAGGAGCTTATTAACCTGGTCTACGGCGAAAACGACGACGCCAAGCGCGAGTTTGCCTATACGCGCTTTATGCGGGAGCTTGAGACGACGGTGGCGGACCTTGCCAAGAGCTTTATCAATACTGGCGGCGAGGACGGCGAGATATCGTTCGGCCGGCTTGCAAAGCAGGTGCGCGACGAGACCGGCGCGGATATTTAGCCTGTTGAGGCGCCGGCCCGGCGGACGCCGAATGCGCAGTTTTGATATATTTGTTGGACATACCATGCAAATTTATCCGCGTAATGGCATAATTTGACGAAAAAAATATAACAAATATCACTTTACAAATCCTTAATCATGTGTTATCATACAGCAGTAAGTAAAGATGCACCAATTTGATTGCAAATGCACTTGTAAATCATGAGTTGGCTTCGTGGTTTACAAGTGCATTTGACATGTTTATGCATCTCCAGCACGGCGCAACGCGCCAATTTCAACAGGAGGTACCTTTATGCTTAAAGGAACAGTAAAATGGTTTAACGAGAGCAAGGGCTTTGGCTTCATTTCGAATGATGAGGGCGGCGACGATGTGTTCGTCCACTTCTCCTCTATCGTCTGTGACGGCTTTAAGACACTTGCCGAAGGCCAGAAGGTTCAGTACGATGTCGAAGCCGATCCGAAAAACAGCGGCAAGCTTCGCGCGGTGAACGTTCAGAACATCTAAGAAGACTTAGAAGACCAAGAGAGCAAAAGCCAGGCGGCCGTGCCGTTTGGGTCAAGGCTGTGCTTTGAGCCGGTGCATGAAAATGCGCCGGCTTTTGTGTTGTCCGGCTGGGTCCTAATCCCGCCGCGCGCCGTAAAAAAAACACGCCCGGGAACCGTATGGTTCCCGGGCGGCGCTCTGCGCGAAAATCAATGCGGTATGACGAAGCCGCCTGCCGCGCGGTGTGATGCTGCCGGGCAGCGGCGCATATCCTGCTCAGGCTTGGGCTTCAAGCGCCTTGTCGACAAGAATCAAGGCGTTCAGGTATATCTCAAATGCTTTAAAAAAGCTGTCGATGCTGATATATTCATCCGGCTGGTGCGCGCCGCCGTGCCCCGGGGGGATGAACGACGGCACCGGCTCTTCTTCGAACTCGGGGCCGAACGCGCAGGCGTTTTTGAGCTTGCGCGAGTATGTGCCGCCGCCCATGACATATGTCTTGCCGTGCGACAGGTCCACATACTGCGAGCACGCTTCAAGCAGCGCGGCGACGAGAGGGCTGTCGGCCTCGATATAAAAGCCCTCGCTTTTTGTCGCCTCGATAACGCGCCAGCCGCGCGCGGCGCAAAAACGGGCGAAGCCGGCCTCAATTTCGTCAAGCGGCATGCTGACGCAGACGCGCGGGTTGAACACGAGCTGCAGCTTGCCCTGCGGCGCGCGGACTATGCCGCAGGCGACCGTTGTGCGGCCGGTGTTCTCATCCTCGCACGCAATGCCCATGTTTACACCGTAATCGTCGCCGAGGGCGAATGACGCGTCTGCCATGATTTTGCGGTCGCCTGCGTCAAGCGCGGCGCAGTCTTTCAGCAAATCGGCCAGCAGGCGCATGGCGTTAATCGAGCCGTCGGGGCGCGAAGCGTGGCTGGTTATGCCGGTTGCCGTCAGCACAAGCTTATTCCCGTCCACGGTCATTACGATGCGCTCGTTCGATTTAAGCTTGCTCTCAAGCTCGGCGCGCAGTTCGGGAGAAGAGGCGATAACAGCGACGGCCTCGCTGATTATGACATTTGCGGCCATGCCGCCGTCGATTGTGATTATCTGCTTAAAGGCGGTTTCGCTGCCGATGGTGACATCCATTATGCCTTTTTCGCCGTTGCAGACGGGGAAGGCGGCGTCGGGCACGATGCACAGGTCGGGCATAGGCTGGTTTTTGGCAAAGGCCTCGACGTCCTTCATGCCGCATTCCTCGTCGCTGCCCATAAATGTGACAATGCGGCTCTTGACCGGCAGGTCAAGCTCGCGCACGGCCTTCATGGCGTAAAGGCCGGTGACGACGGCCGACTTGTTGTCGCCGATGCCGCGGCCGATGAGATAACCGTCCTTGACAACAGGCTCAAACGGCGTGGTGTACAGCCACCCGCCGCCGGCGGGCACTACGTCGCAGTGAGAGAATATGCCGATTGTCCTGCCGCCGCCGCCGCCCATGCTCGCCAGCGCGTAGCCGTCGTCGTGAAAGCACTGCGCCGAAAGGCCGAGGCGCGCGGCCAGCGCGGCGCCGGCTTCCAGCACGTTACGGCACTCGCGCCCGAACGGCGCGTGCGGCTCGGCCTCGCTTTTGACACTGGGGATGCGCACGAGGGCCATAAGGTCGTCAATCATGGCCTGCCTGTTTGTCTCGATAAAGCTTTTGATGCGTTCACTGTACATTGTTTGCCTCCATTCGCGCCGCGGGGAGATATCAGCCACGCCGCATTCGCGGACGGTGGCCCCCCGTGGCATTAGTTTACGGTTGTTTTTATGCCGTCAGCTCGGGCGCCGGCCCGGCCGGCGGCCGCCCGGCGCGGCGCGGGTGACAGGCGTCAGCGCAGACGGCTTTTCGCCGCAAGCGGCCGGCGCTTCATCACATGTAATTATATTACCTGCCGGCGCGGGCGTCAATGCCCTGTGCCCGGCCGGCGTGACGCGCCGCATGGGGTGCGGATAAATAGGGCACGGGGGCGCCAATTCGCTGCGTAAAGCGCCGGGCGCTACAGCAGACGCTCGATAAACTTCTGGCACAGCGCCGAGCGGCGCGCGCTGTCGCTGCGCGCCAGGCACAGGCTGCGCGGCGGAACCGGCGAGCTTAGCGCTATTTCGAACAGGCCGCCGGCGTCCGTCGCGTCAAGCACGTCCAGCGATGCCGTGCCGATGCCAAGGCCGTGGCGCGCGAACGGCAGTACGGTCATCGACGTGCGCACGCTGTACTGCGGCTCGAACAGGGCGCCCTGCGCCTCGAACCACGCCGAAATATGGCGGCGCGAGCTTGTGCCGCGCTCGAGCCCGACAAGCGGAAAGCGCGTCAGATCTTGCGCGGACAGTACCTCTCCGCGCAGCTGCGCGAACGCCTCGCCCGCGACGAATATATCCTGATAGCGGCGCAGGGGGGTAATATCCAGCCCTGATGTGTCGCCTATCGGCTCCATGACAAGCGCAAGCTCGATGCCGCCCGAGCGAATCATCGCGAGCAAATCATCTGTAGAGCCCCCGGTGACGTGGATGTGCGCGCCGGGATACTCGGCGCAAAAGCTCTTCAGCCGCGGCAGCAGAAAAGGCGCAAGCGCATTTTCCGTCGTGCCGATAGACAGCGAGCCGGAGCCGTAGACCGCAAGCTTGCGCACAAGCATTTCGCCGGTGTCAAGCTGATTCATCGCGTTTAAGACATGCGCGGCGAGCTTTTCGCCCTCGGCCGTCAGCGTCACGCCGCGCGGCGTGCGCACAAACAGCGGGCAGCCGATTTCGCGCTCGAGCTTGCGAATCGTGCGCGTCACGGCGGGCTGAGACAGATACAGCCGCTGCGCGGCAAGCGATATGCTCTTTGCCTCGGCGACGCAGTGGAATACACGATAGTAATCGAGACTGACAACCATATTACCGCCCTCCGCATTCATTACAAAAACTTATGCCAATCATAAAAACCCGGCATTTGAAGTATATCCCCTGCGCTGATAAAATACAAGTGAAACAATTACTTCATTTTTGATGGGGGAGAGGGTAGTTTGCAGGTAAAATTGACCGCGTTTGAACGCGAAATGCTTGACGGGGCGCACGGAGAGGCGAAAAAACTGGCTATGGAGATGATAGTCAAGGCCGCCGTCGCGATGGACGCGCGCGAGCTGGTTGAGGTTGTCAGCGTGCAGGCGATGGCGCATTTCGGCTCGCTTCACGCCGCCGGGCGCGACTGGCTGGAAAAGCTGGCCTGTCTCGGCGGCGAATGCTGCGTCTTTACGACGCAGGACCCGGCGTCGATACCGTTTGACAAGTGGGAACGGATGGGGTACGATAAAGAATATGCCGGCAATCAAATGCGGCTGCGCGACGCGATAATCAAGCTCGGCGAGGTGCCGGCGTGGTCGTGTACGCCGTATAATCAGGGCAGCGTGCCGCGGCTTGGGCAAAATGTGGCATGGGCCGAGTCCTCCGCGGTCAGCTATGCCAACTCGGTTCTCGGCGCGCGCACAAACAGGACGCCCGCCGGGTTTGCCGTCTGCTGCGCGCTTACCGGCCGCGCGCCGCGCTGCGGGCTGTATCTGCCCGAAAACCGCCGCGCGCAGATAAAGGTGATAATCGACGCCGGAGAGCTGAGCGATTTGGACTATAATACGATAGGCATTATGCTGGGCAAGCTGTCCGGGCACAAAGTCCCGGCGCTTTACGGCATACCGCAGGGCGCGACAAACGACAACCTTAAATATATGGGCGCGTCGGCCGCTGCAAGCGGCGCGGTGGCGATGTATCATGCCGTGGGCGTGACGCCCGAGGCGCTTGACCGCGACCCGTTTGAGGGCGCCGCCCCGCAGGAAACACATGTTATCACCCGGCGGATGATAGACGAGGCGGCCGCGGCGCTGACGACGCCGGACGCCGGCGAGCCAGATTTATTCGCAACAGGCTGCCCGCACAGCTCGGCCGCCGAGGTTATGGCAATAGGCAAGCTGATGGCGGGGCGCAGGGTGAAGCCCGGCAAGGCGATGTGGATATTCACAACGGCCGAGACCGAGGCGCTTATGCGGCGCATGGGCGTCGTGCAGAAGCTGGAGAGCGCCGGCGTGACGATGATGGCGCAGACATGCATCGTCATCAGCCCGCTTGTCGGCGGGCACAGGACCCTGATAACCGACTCGGGCAAGTTTGCAAGCTATCTGCCGTCCGAGCACAATATAGCGCTTCGCTACGCCCCGACAGAGCAGGGCATAGCCGCCGTGACCGAAGAGGAGGGCCGCGTATGAGACAGCCTGTTGTTATGAAGGGGCGCGGCCTGACCGGAGGCGTCGCCGAGGGCGAGGCGCTTGTAAGCCGTGATTCGCTTGTCTGGTCACACGGCGTCGAGCCGTCGACCGGCAGGATAAACGACGTGCGCGTCGCCGTCTGCGGCGAATGCGTCAGGGATAAGGTCCTCGTCTATCCGCTGGGCAAGGGGTCGACAAGCGGCTCTACATGGATGCTGGAGTCGACACGGTGCGGCAACGCGCCAAAGGCTATAATCAACCGTGAGACCGAGCTTATTATTCTTACCGGCGCTATGCTGTCAAGCGCGCTGTACGGCGCGGATATCCCCGTAGTCGACAGGCTGGACGGCGACCCGTGCGACGTAATCGAGACCGGCGACTGGGTGCGCGTCGACGGCGCGCGCGGCATCGTTGAAGTGTATAAAGGCGGAAGGCGGGAGGAATCAGAATGAAAACGGTGCGCATCGCGGCCGGGGCCGGGTTCGGAGGGGACCGCATAGAGCCGGCGCTTGATATCATAAAGCGCGGCAATGTCGACTATATCATGTTCGAGTGCCTTGCCGAGCGGACAATCGCGCTGGCGCAAAAGGATAAGCTTGACGACCCCGCCAGGGGGTATAACCCCCTGCTCGAGTACCGCTTTGAAAAAATACTGCCGCTGCTTAAAGAGCATCCGGTAAAGATAATCACAAACATGGGCGCGGCCAACCCGCGCGCCGCCGCCGATAAAATCGCCTCGATGGCGGAGAAATGCGGCCTTGGCGGGCTGAAAATCGCCGCCGTGCTCGGGGATGATTTGCTGGAGCGTATCGCGCTGTACGGAGACTGCCCGCTCATCGAGACCGGCGGCAGCCTTGGCGGGCTTGACGGCATAGTGTCGGCCAACGCCTATATCGGCGCCGAGGCGATTGCCGAGGCGCTGACGCAAGGCGCCGACATCGTCGTCACCGGCCGCGCCGCCGACCCCTCGCTTGCCGTGGGGCCGCTTGTGTACGAGTTCGGCAGGGCGTTTGACGATTGGGATTTTTTGGGCAAGGCAACCGTGGCCGGGCACCTGCTTGAGTGCGCCGGTCAGGCGAGCGGCGGATATTTTGCCGACCCGGGCTTCAAGGATGTGCCGATGCTGTGGGATGTTGGCTTCCCAATAGTGGAGTTTTGCGAAAACGGCGATTTTTCGCTGGAAAAACTGCCGGATTGCGGCGGGCTTGTAAGCCGTTCGACGGTGACAGAGCAGCTGCTGTATGAAATCATGGATCCCGCCGCCTACCTGACCCCCGACGTGACCGCCGATTTTTCGCGCGTGACGATTGAAGATGCCGGGCGGGACAGGGTTATCGTCAAGGGCGGCACGGGCCGCTCGCGGCCCGACAAGCTGAAGGTGAGCATCGGCTACAGCGACGGCTGGATAGGCGAGGGCGAGATAAGCTACGGCGGGCACAACGCCGAAAGACGCGCCGGGCTGGCGGCCGATATTATGCGCCGCCGGCTGGAGGGTTATGATATAAATATCCGAGAGCTGCGCGTAGATTTGATGGGCATAAACAGCCTGTTCGGCGAGGCGGAGATGCCGCGCCCGGCACCGGCGGAGGTGCGCGTGCGCGTCGCCGCAAGGGTGGACGGCAAAGCTGACGCGCTGATAATCGGGCGCGAGGCCGAGGCGATGTATACAAACGGCCCGGCGGGCGGGTGCGGTGCGCGCGGATACGCGCGGCAGATTGTCTCGGTGGCGTCGGTGCTTGTTCCGCGCGGCGATATACGCACCGATATAGTATGGAAAGAGGTGCGCCGATGAAGCTGTATGAAATTGCCCACTCGCGCACGGGGGACAAGGGGAACATCTCCACCGTGTCGGTCATCGCCTATGATATCAGGGACTATCCGCGCATCGCGGCGGCCTTAACAGCCGATGCGGCGCTTAAGACATACGCGCCGCTGGGCGCGACAAAGGCAGAGCGGTACGAGCTGCCGCAGCTTGGCGCGCTTAACTTCGTGCTGCACGGCACACTCGGCGGCGGCGTGACGCGCTCCCTCGCCATCGACGCGCACGGTAAGGCGCTTGGATATCTGATGCTTGAGACCGATATCCTGGAGTAACAGTCAGTTTGTATTGACACGGCGGACAGAGGAGGCGGCGGATGGTTCTAAGGCAGATTGAGAAGAAATACCCGAAAATGTCAAAGGCGCAGCAGAAGATTGCCCGGTATATCGAGCTGAACTACAACGAGGCGGCGTTTGCCACCGTTGCCCGCATGGCGCAGGCCGTAGGGACGAGCGCCGCCACAATTGTCCGGTTTTGCTATATGCTGGGCTACAGCGGCTACAGCGATATGCAGCGCGAGATACGGCAGACACTTTTGCTGGGCGAGGAGAGGCAGGCCGCCGAAGCGGCGTCCGCGCCGGTCATGAGCGAGCCGAGCGCCGTGCAGATGTACGAGATATGCCGCATGCTGATGAGCGCGAAAAATGTGATAATTGTCGGGTTTTTGGAGTCTCTCGGTACGGCGGCCGAGCTGCTGCACATGCTGGAGATGGTGCGCGGGAATGTATACTTCACCAGGCTGCACAGCGGTGACTGGAGCGAAATCATCAATATGCTTAAGGAGGACACCGTGCTTTTGGCCGTGTCGTTTGAGCCGCATTATTTCTACACACACCGCTGGGTGCAGCGCGCCATCGAGAACGAATGCGCGACGATTGTCTTTACAAACGACGCGCTCAGCCCGTTTATCACTATGGCGCAGCAGCTTGTATGTTTTGACCTGCAGCGGGTTGAGGGGACGACAATCATCAACATCTCGCCTGTGGCGCAGTATATCTTCGATATGATAACGCATATATGCGAAACGTATAAAGACATACTTCAGCCGCTTAAGCGCGACCCGAAGAACTACCTGAGTTAGCGGGATACGGCAGCCGCCCGCGGGCATCATTGCCCGCGGGCGGTTTTTTGTGTTTATTTTGCCGCAAAATCATGAACATCCGACCGGTTTCGGCAATAAACTGTACTGTGCGGCTTATGCCGGGCCGCAGCGAATGTGAACATAGGGCAGGGCAAAAGGCGGCGGTACGCTCCCGCCCGAGTGATGTTTTACGGCAGCACAACAAAGGAGGAGCATAGATGAGTTGCAATCGTCTTTTTGAAAATCAGTTTCCCGACCCGTTTTTAGACCAGCAGTTCGCCCCGCCGGTACGCAACGGCGGATATATAACCGCCGGGGTTAACTCGATGCGCGCTGCGCAGGGTTTTTCGCAGGGCTTCGGCCAGGGGCAGGCGGCAAACGGCTGCTGGGATCCCTGGTGGAGCCAATGCTGGCAGCAGTGCCAGTGGCCGAATCCGCCGTTCCCGCCGCCGGTTGGCGTCACCGGCCCGACGGGGCCAACGGGACCCACGGGAGCGACGGGGCCGACAGGCCCGGTCGGAGTGGGATTGCCTGGCCCGACTGGGCCGACAGGCCCGGCCGGAGTGGGATTGCCCGGGCCGACGGGGCCGACAGGTCCCGGGGGCGTTCAGACATTCGGCGGAATCTATAACAGCGCGCCGCAATCGCTGCTGCTTTCGGCCGCCGTGCCGCTTCAGATTCCGCTGACATCGCAAATGCCGTCGAGCGGAATAACATATGCCCCCGGCTCGTCAATGACGATTCAGCAGGGCGGCATATACGAGCTGCAGTTTATGCTGAGGCTTAGCGGTGCGACAGTGCCGGCGAATGTGGTGATGACCGTACGGCGAAACGGCGTCGCAATAACGCCGCAGACGGCGGTGGCGGCAACGCCGGTGCTGTCCGGCGAGACGGTGCTTCAGGGCAGCGCGCTTGTGGCGCTTGCCGCGGGCGACGTGGTCGACCTCAGCATCGTATCGCTGACAGGGGTATCGCTGACGGTCTCGACAGGCCTCAACGCGATGCTGATGCTGAAAAAGCTGGACTGAAACGCCAGAGAAGCCGGGTCGTCTGACCCGGCTTCAGGCTTGCCGAAAAAGCAGGGGGTGTCCTGCTTTTTCGCAAGCCGGTCAGATTTTCCGCGGGCAGGTGGGGGATCGCCCTAACCCGCATATTCTTACACATGAAACGGGCGAAATCCGGCCCTCAGGCCGCAGCCGGCTAAATGCCGGGAACCCCGCAGCGCTTTCATGCTTTTGCGGCGCTCAGCTCTCTTTTTTAAAATATTCTATGCACAGCGCGGCAAGCCCAAGCGCCAGCAGAGCAGCGCCTAAAAACATCGGTGCGCCGATGCCGCACTCGTAGACCGTCGTCAGAAACCGGCCGGGAGGGGTGCTACATCCGCCGGCCATGTTGCCGCCTGTGATATTTAAGCAGGCCGCCAGCAGCAGAGTTCCGGCAAGCACAAGTACCGAGCCGATAAGTGTTCGTTTCATTTATGCCTCCAAGGAAATAATATTCTGCTCTCACTCTTCGATGTAGTACGCCAGCAGCAGGTCGGTCACTTTGCCGTAGGTCATCACGCCGCCCGGCTGGCCGGTGGCCTTGATATATGTGTCGTTGACGGCCGTGCCGACATCGCGCACAGGCGTGTCGTATTTAGCAAGATGCGCCGCCAGCACGTCAAGGTCGTGCAGCACTGGCTCGCCGCATGACGTAAAAATGTCAAGCCAGCTGTCGTAGTCGGCGGCGTAAAGCGAGTTCGACGCGTAGACAAACGCGCATAGATACCCCGAATAGAGCGCGCGCGGGTCATCGGAATGCACGCAGGCCAAAAATGCCGCGAAGTTTGCCTCATCCTCGGCCGTGACGCCGAGGGCGTGCGCTGTCTCGTGCGCAATGCAAAACGGGTAGTGGCTGTCGACATAATCGCCCGAGACAACGGCCTCGCCCGTCCACGGGAAGAAATAGCCAGCTACGTCGAGATAGCTCATCGGAACCGACAGCAGCGCGCCCTTTTTGGCGGGGGCGGCAGCACCGGCGAATACGCTGTAATCAAATGCGGCCGAGGTATCCCCGGCCATAGTGCGGTATGTGCCGCGAACCGAGCGCGACATGCCGCCGAAATCGCCGAAGGCGCAGTTGCCTGACGAGTCCCTGGGGACGGCGGACGAATACTCGTTTGCCTTGGCGGCAAGCAAAGCGCACACATCGCGCAGCTGCTGCGCCGTGTACCTGCCGATATACATGCCAAGCCGGTCGGCCAGAGGCGGCGCCGAATACTGAACGCCCCAGTTTGCCGTGAACATAAACACGGCGAGTGACATTGTAAACAGCAGGCGGCAGCCGGCTTTGGCAAACCCGCGCCTTGCGCCGTATCTGACGGGGAAAGATATCAGCAGCGCCGGGACAAGCAATATTACGCCGATAATCAATATCTCGGACAGAGGAATGGGCACCGCAGAAAATACGATGCCGAAAAGCGAGCTGACGGCCCGCCCGGCGGCGCGAATGGGTAAGGCATATGCCTCGAACGACGCGCATATAAGGTAAAGCATAACCGCCGCGCCCAGAAGCGCGGCCGAGGCAATGACCCATCGGCTGACCCGCTTGCGCATGGATTATTCCTCCCCGTCGCCACTTGGCGCCAGCGCGCACGGCTTGTCGAAGCTGATGCCGAACAGGCGCGGCAGCGCGTCGTTGCCGGAGGGCGACACATAGTACCGCAGGCGCTTGTTTTCGTCGAGCTCGTATGTCAGGTATCCGCATTTTACACAGAAATTAAGCATCTCGGAACCGATGAAAAACGGGCTGACAGGCGCGCTTGGCGCCGCCTGCGGGGCGGAGAGCTCAAGCGCGCGCATGTGCTTTGACGAGTCGCTGCGGCTGACGCCGAACGTATCGCAGATGTATGCCGCCAGCTTTTCCATAGCGGGCGCGTCGCCCGAGATAAGCTCAAGCTCGAGCTCGCAAAACGGCGCGAAGCGGGTGCCGCTTTCGACCTGGCCGTCGTCATGGCTGAGCTCGAACACAAGCGCGCCGCGCTGATAGACATGCGAAACGCGCGTAAACGACGCGCCGCACACGCGCAAAAGCGGCGCGTCAAAAAGCGCCGCGGCATCGGGCGGCATATCGGGCATCAGGCGCAGCTTTGCGATGCCCTGCGCCAGCGTATCGGCCGGGCAGCTGAGCTCGATGCGCGTGTGCTTTTGCGGCGACGGCGCCTTGAAGCAGCACATGCGGATATTGTCCTCCTGCCTCATGCGCAGCGTGTATTTTCTGGCGGCAAGGCCGCCCTCGACGGTGTCATAGTAGTCGGTACGCATACGCTGGCGGCGCTCGGCGGCCAGATAAGGCGCGAACGCCGGATCATCGCACACCATAGCGGCGACGTGCGGCAGCACGGGCGAAAGCTTGATTTCGGTTTCCATAGCGGGCCTCCCTTTATCCCGGCGCGGCCGGGTGCGATTGTTGTTTTATCGGTGGGCGTTACATCAGCGCCGAGGCAATGGCATAGCCAAGTGTGCCGCAGACAGCCGTGCAGGCAAAGCCCATCAGCGAGCCGTAGCCAAGCAGACTGCGGCTGTCGGTCCATCCGGACGCGCCGGCTATGGCGACGCACGGCATGGCGGGCGGCGTGGCAAACGCGCACGAGGCCAGCATACCGATAATCGCGCACACGGCCGGCGCGCTGACGCCCGGCGCAGCCGTGCATATAGGTATCGCGACGGCCGTGACGACCGTGACGGTGACCATGTTCGAAGACAGATTCGTCTGCACTGCGGCCCACAGGGCAAAGACGAGAACAAGCGCCAGCGGCGCTAGGGTTTGTATCCGCGGGGCGGCCGCGGCGGACAGCCACGCGGTCAGGCCGATGTCGGCGTTTGTAAGCGCCGCGCCCAGCGCCAGCGTAGAGGCGCACATGATGAGACTTCCCCACGGCACGCCGTTTTGCATCGCCGATTTAAAATCCAGCAGCGGCTTGCCGCCGGATGTGATTACAGACATCAGCACGCACCCCAGCAGCGGCGGGAACGCGCTGCCCAGCGCATCGAACGCGGCGGACACACCCGGCGCAACGCCGGAAATCAGCCCCGGAACGACCCACATCGCGGCGACGACGGCAAACACGGCAAGTATCGGCTTTTCTCTCGCGTCCATGCGGCGAAGCTCAAGCTCGATGCGCGTATTTTGCGTAAGCTGCGACATATCGGGGCGCAGAATAAACCGAAAGACAAGCATCATGACGCCGAAGAGGATAAGCCCGCACGGCACGGCGAACGCCATATACGACGCCCAGCTTATCGCGGCGCCGCCGGCGGCCTGCCAGTAGCCGATGGCCATGATGGGGAATACATGGGCAATCGGCGTCATGCCCGACGAGATGCCGCAGCAGAACACAAGCCCCATCATCAGCATCTGGCCGGGTTTGCCGCCTTTTTTAAGCGACAGCATCGCGCAGATTTCGTCAAGAATCGGCAGATAGATTACAAAAAGCACCGTCGGAGAGATGAACGAGCCGAGGAACAGCACCGAGGCGAAAAACAGCGTGACGAACCCCCACGCGCTTTTGCGCGCAAGAGCGCTGCCGATGAACCACCCGGCGCAGCGGCGGATGAACGGCGTCTCGCTCAGCGCGTGGGTGCACATGAAGGTGAACAGCAAAAATGCGAACGTCTGGTTGCCGATAGAGCCCGAGAGTATCGTGCCGATTTTGAGGCCGGGGCACAGCGCCAGCGCAAGCAGGCACAGCAGGCTCGGCCAGTCGATGCCGATTGTCAGCCACAGCAGCAGCACGCCGACGAACACGCCGACGACGGGCATCCCGCCCGGCCCGACGCCCTGCGGCGCGGGAATAAAGCGGAATATAAGCATTATTGCAAGCGACAGCGATATTATCGCGGCGCGTTTTTTCGGTGATGGGGTCTTCAAAATATCATCCTCTCGTATGGGTGTGCGGGGCAGACGTTACGCGCCGTTCTTGGGCGCCGGCAGCACGCCAGGCAGTGTTCCGGCGGCGGGCAGCACGGCGCAGGCACCGCCGTTTAATATGTCCACAGTTTCGATGCGTACGCAAGCGTCATCATCAAAATCCATGCGCACAATCCAGGGCGTAAGTGTTTTTATCCGGTTAAAGTCATTATAACCGAAAGCGGCGCAAAAATAGTTTATCACGGTGCATAGCGCCGTGCCGTGGCTGCCTACGGCCAGGCACCCGCCGCGATACCGCCCGACAGCGCGGCTCAGCGCCGCAAGATTCCGCGTCCGCGCCTCGCGCAGGCTCTCGCCGTTTTCCAGCTTGCAGTCAAAGTCGTTCCACTGCGCCCGGGCATAGTCGTCAAAGTTTTTAATCCACGCGTCAGCGATTTTCCGCTCGGCAAAGCCGTCGTCGCACTCGACTGTCAGCGCGTGCCTTTCGGCAAAATCCAGCACGGTGTCGACCGCCCGCCTGTAAGGGCTGGACAGCACAGCCGTGACATTTTTATCCCGCAAATACCCGGTTACAAGCAAGCTGTCGGCCTTGCCCTTTTCGGTCAGAGGGCGGATTGCGTCGGTCGGCTCGCCGTAATCCGGCTGGGCGTGACGCACAAAATATACCGTCGTCGTCATCGGGCGGGCGCTTCGGGCATGTCTATTTTGCCGAAGGTCTCAATAAACCGCGCGATGTAACCGGCGACGGCCTCCAGCATCTCCTCACCCATCTGGCGCGTCGCAAGGCGCGGATGGTCGGGCCCGACCCAGCCGTTGCCGGTGACCGAGATGACCGGCCGGTTTATCGGGATATTCAGCCCGTCTACGCGCACTGTGGAAAAATGCGTCGACGGCATCGACGGGTCAAGGTCGAGAAGCGTCATGTCGGATATCTCGCACCGGTCGACAAGCTCGGGGTCGACGGCGATAACGCCGGCAGTCTCCTCGGCGCCGCCGTGGCCGCCCTTCCACAGAGGGTTCATCTCGCCGGCCATCAGCCACCAGTCAAGCCGCGCCAGCAGCATCCCGCGGCGGGACAGCTCAAGCGCCGCGCGGTCGATGACCGGGATATTGCCGCCGTGGCCGTTAAGCACGACGATGCGGCGCGCGCCGTGAGAAGCCAGGCCGGTCGTTATCTTCATCAGCACGTCAAACAGCACGTCGTGCCCCAGCGAAACCGTCCCGGGGAAGTCGGCAAGGGTGTCGCAGCAGCCGTAGGGGAGCGCCGGGGCGATGAGCACGTCGCTTTTTTGCTCGATGAGCGTGACGAGTTTTTGCGGTATTAAAAAGTCGGTGCCAAGCGGCAGATGCCTGCCGTGGCATTCGATGCTGCCCATCGGCAGCATAACGGTGTCGTTTGTTTTAAAATATTGCTCCGCCTTGACCCATGATATATTTTCGAGCCTCATATCACTGACCTCCGCATCAATTTTGTCTTTGTACACAATAACATAAACCGACAAAAAATACAATCTCGGCCGGTGTTTGCCGGCGCCGTGGGCGTCGCGCGCATGAGGCGCAAGTTTTTCTTGACACGGGCGCCGCGCCGTGCTACCATTTATTTGTATTTTTTATTGCGGAGGTCATTATGACTTCGATTCGCCTTTCAAAGCTTCACCATCATAGGAACTAGCACGTGTGCGCTGGGCACAGGTGCTTTTCGTGCTTGTGCCTATGAGAGAGCGACGACGCGAACCTCGTAGGGGGTTCGCTTTTTTGTTTATTGCCACATGCTTCGGCGCGCTTGCGCCGGGACAGAGGATATGTATGACAAGAGATACCGCAGCCCCGCGCGACGAGGCGGCGCAGGCCGCGCTGGGAGAGCTGTTCGAGAGCCGCGGCTTCAGACGCGCCAGCCCGCCGAGGTTTGAGGATTACTCGCTTTTTGCCGACAACAAAAGCTTTTTCCGCGGCGACAGCGTCGTGTCGTTTATGGGGCCGGACGGCAAGCTGCTTGCCGTCAAGCCGGACATCACACTGTCGATTGCCAAGGGCATAACGGCGGGCACGCTGATTTCCCCCGAGAAGCTGTACTACTGCGACGAGGTGTGCCGTATGACGCGCGACAGCGGCGAGTACCGCTTCATCAGGCAGACGGGGCTGGAGATTATCGGCCCGAGCGACCCGTATTCCGGCCTTGAGGCGCTGGATATGGCGCTGCGCAGCCTCGCGCTGCTGGGCGGTGAGTTCGTGCTGGACATTTCACATCTGGCATATATCTCGGCCATGACAGACGAGCTGGGCATAAATAACGGCGCGCGCGAGCAGCTTATGGCGGCGCTGCACGCAAAAAGCCCGCACAGGGTGCGCGCGCTGCTTCAGGCCGCCGGGGCGGACGCCGCCTTGACCGAACGCGCGGCGGGGATTGCCGCGGTATCCGGCCCGCTGGACATCGCGCTGCCGCGGGCGAGAGAGCTGGCCTGCGGCAATGACGCAATGCTGGCGGCGCTTGACGAGCTTGCGCCGGTCTCGTCGCTTGCGCTGCCGCGCGGGGGGCAGATGAACCTTGATTTTTCGGTCGTCGGCGACCTTGATTACTATAACGGGCTTGTGTTTTTGGGCTACATCAGCGGCGCGCCGGGGGCGGTGCTGTCCGGCGGGCGGTACGACGGGCTGATGGATAAGATGGGCAAAAGCAGCCGCGCCGTGGGGTTCGCGATATCGCTGTCGCAGCTTGCGCGGGATAAAAGCGGCGAAAAATCCGCCGATGTGCTGGCCGTGTACGAGCCGGGGTGCGATTTTTCGCTTGTGCTGAAAAAGGCCGCCGAGCTGACGGCGCAGGGGCTTGCCGTTCGGCTGGAGCCGAGCGGGGGCGAGGGCGTTTGGCGCGGCGGCAGGACAATCAGATTCACGCCGGGCGGCGAAGTTGAGGAGGGGGAATTATGATCCGTATTGCGCTGCCGAAGGGGCGGCTGGGGGACAAGGTGACGGCGATGATGGCCGAGGCGAAAATCGCGCTGCCCGAGGCGGAGGACGGCTCGCGCAGGCTGATTATCACCGACGAGGAGGCCGGGATAAGCTTTTTCCTCGTCAAGCCGTGGGATGTGCCGGTGTATGTCGAACACGGCGCGGCCGATGTAGGCGTCGCCGGGCTGGATACAATCGTCGAGACCGGCAGCGACGTGTACGAGCTGCTCGACCTGGGCATCGGCAAATGCCGCATGGCCGTTGCGGGGCCCAGGGGCGGCGGGGCAGGTGCCGGGCATATCCGCGTCGCGACGAAATACCCGGTCATCACGCGGGGGTTCTTTGCCGGCAAAAACACCAGGGCCGAAATAATCCGCCTCAGTGGCTCGATAGAGCTTGCCCCGCTGATAGGGCTGAGCGACTGCATCGTTGATATAGTGGAGACCGGCGCGACGCTGCGCGAAAACGGGCTGGATATTTATGAGGAAATCATGCCGATAAGCGCAAGGCTTATAGCAAACAAGACGAGCTGCAAGTTTGGCAGCGGGCAGATAGAGCAGCTTGCCCAGCGCCTCGGGCGGCTGTGCGGCACACGATAGGAGGAACATTGCATGATGAGAATTGTCGATTGCCCCGAGCCGCGCCGGGCGGCAGATTTGCTGTGCCGCGACACGGCGCAAAAGGATGTAGAGGCGCGCGTCGCCGAAATCATCCGCGATGTGCGCGAGCGCGGAGATACTGCGCTGTTTGAATACTGCCGCTGGTACGACCGCGCCGAGCTCGAAAGCCTCGAGGTCAGCGAGCAGGAGATAGCGGATGCCCTCGCCGCCGTGCCGGCAGATTTTATCCGCGTGCTCGAGCGGGCCAGAGACAACATCGAGGCGTTCCACAAAAATCAGCTGACGCCGGGGTTTGAGATATCCGGCAACGGCGCCGTGCTGGGCCAGCGTGTGACGCCGCTGGGCAGCGTGGGCGTGTATGTGCCGGGCGGCACGGCGGGCTACCCCAGCACGGTGCTGATGAATATTATCCCGGCGCGCCTTGCCGGGGTTCGTGATATCATAATGGTGACGCCGCCGGGGCCCGACGGGCGCGTGAGAGACGATATTCTCGCCGCGGCGAGAATCGCGGGGGCGGGCAGGATATTCAAGCTGGGCGGCGCGCAGGCGGTCGCCGCGCTGGCGTACGGCACAGGCACCGTCCCCGCTGTCGACAAGATAACCGGCCCGGGCAACATATATGTGGCGACGGCTAAAAAGCAGGTGTTCGGGCAGGTGGGCATAGATATGATTGCCGGGCCGAGCGAGGTGCTCATCATCGCCGATGCCGGGGCGCGCGCCGACTGGATTGCGGCCGATTTGCTCTCTCAGGCCGAGCACGACCCGATGGCGGCGGCGATTTTGGTGACGGACAGCCGCAAGCTGGCCGAGGATGTGACGCGGCTTGTCGAAACGCAGCTCTCCGCCCTGCCGCGCGCCGATATAGCGCGCGCCGCGATTGAAAAAAACAGCGCGGTGTTTATCGTCGCCGACATGGCTGCGGCGGCGCTGGCGGCCGACGCCATAGCGCCCGAGCATCTTGAGATAGCCACGGCCTCGCCGATGGAGGTCCTGCCGATGATAAGCAACGCGGCGTCGGTGTTCCTTGGGCAGTACGCGCCCGAGGCGCTTGGCGACTATCTTGCCGGGCCGAACCACACGCTGCCCACAGGGGGTACGGCGCGGTTTTTCTCGCCGCTGTCGTGCATGGATTTTGTCAAGCGCTCGTCCTATATATGCTACAGCAGGCAAGCGCTTGGCGATGTGTACCGCGATGTGGCGGCATTTGCCCGGCACGAGGGGCTTGAGGGCCACGCGCGGTCGGTAGAGATGAGATTTGAGGAGGAACGCTCATGAGCAGACTTGCATCGCAATGGTGCCGCGGCCTTACGCCCTATACGCCGGGAGAGCAGCCGCGCGGCGGCGTGCTTGTTAAGCTGAACACAAACGAATGCCCGTATCCGCCCAGCCGCGCCGTCACGGCGGCCATAAAGGCGCTTCCCGGCTCGGCGCTGCGACTGTACCCCGACCCGGGCGCCGGCGAGCTTAAGCGTGCGGCGGCCGCCGCCATGGGGCTGGATGCCGAAAATGTGTTTGCCGCAGCAGGAAGCGACCAGGCGCTGACGCTGGCCATGATGGCGTTTTGCGCCCGCGGCGGCGCGGTGTGGTATCCCGATATCACGTACGGGTTTTATAAGGTGACGGCCGATATGATGGGGCTTAAATCGGTCAGGCCGCCGCTGGACGAAAGCTTCGGGCTTAACATAGCCGACTATCTGGACGCGACCGGACCGGTAATCATCGCCAACCCCAACGCTCCGACCGGGCTGATGATTCCCGTCGCCGACATCGTGCGCCTGCTTGAAAGCGACCGCGACAGGCTTGTTATAATTGATGAGGCATATGTGGATTTTTCGGGGCAGGAGACATGCGCAAGGCTTGTAAACGATTACGATAACCTGCTTGTCGTGCATACATTTTCAAAATCGCGAGCGCTGGCCGGCATGCGCCTCGGCTTTGCCTACGGCGATGCGGCGCTTATAGAGGATATCGAGCGCGTCAAAGGCGCGTTTGACCCGTATAACCTCAGCATCGTCGCCGTCAAGGCGGGCGTCGCGGCGTTTGGCGACGCGGCGTACCTGCGTGAAACGGCGCGTATGATTGCCGCGACAAGGGCGCGAAGCGAGGATGAGCTGCGCCGGCGCGGGTTTGCCGTCGTGCCGTCAAGCGCGAACTTTATCTTTGCGGCGCACCCGAAGATGGACGGAGCGTCCCTTGCGGCGGCGCTGCGCAAAAAGGGCGTGCTTGTGCGTCAGTTCGGCGGCGCGCGCACCGGGGCGTATATCAGGATATCTGTAGGGCTTGACAGCGAGATGGCGGCGCTTATGGCGGCGCTGGACGGGATATTGGAGGGAAAAGCATGAGAAGTGCCGACATAAATCGCAAGACCGGCGAGACGGATATCTCGCTTAAGCTCAACCTCGACGGCGGCGGCGCTTTTGGCGGCGACACCGGCGTCGGGTTTTTAAACCACATGCTTCAGCTTTTTGCGCGGCATGGGCGGTTTGACCTTGATGTGACATGCCGCGGCGACATTGATGTCGATTTTCACCACACGGTTGAGGATGTCGGTATCGCGCTGGGGCGCGCGTTTGACGCCGCGCTCGGGCAGAGGCTTGGCATAGCGCGTTACGGCAGCTTTATGCTGCCGATGGACGAGACGCTTGTGCTTGTCGCGCTGGATATCAGCGGCAGAGCCGGTGTGCACTGGCAGGCGTACATACCGGCGCAGAAGGTCGGGGATTTTGACACCGAGCTCGCGCGCGAGTTTATGGAGGCGCTGGCCAGGCAGATGGGGCTGACGCTGCATATCCGCCTGATGTGCGGCACGAACAGCCACCATATCATTGAGGCGATGTTTAAAGGGCTTGCGCGCGCGCTCAGGCAGGCCGTCGCCATCGAGCGGGGATACGAAAACGAGCCGCCGTCGACAAAGGGCGTGATATAATGACGCGCGAAACGGAGGGGCAGGGCTTGACCGCGATTGTCGACTACGGCGTCGGGAATCTGTTCTCGCTTCAGTGCTCGCTGCGGCACATCGGCGCGAGCAGCGTTGTGACAAGCGACAGGCATGTGCTTGAGAGCGCGCGGCGCGTGATATTGCCGGGCGTCGGCGCGTTTGCCGACGCGATGGGCGCGCTTCGCCGGCGCGGGCTTGCCGAGGCCGTGCGCGGCATAGCGCGCGACGGCAAGCCGCTGCTTGGCATATGCCTCGGTATGCAGCTTCTGTTTGACGGCAGCTGCGAATACGGGCAGCACGAGGGCCTGGGGCTCATCCCCGGCAGAATCGAGGACCTTGCCGCGGCGCCGGGGATGCAGGGGCTCAAGGTGCCGCACATCGGCTGGAACAGCCTTGGCCGCTGCGCGGAGCATCCGCTGCTAAGCGGAACGGCCGACGGCGCTTTTGTGTACTATGTGCATTCCTTCTACGCGCCGCGGGGCGAATATACCGTGGCGGCGTCGGGCTACGGCGGGGCCGGCATAACAGGCATCGCCGCAAAGGGTAACGTGATGGGCGCGCAGTTCCACCCCGAAAAAAGCGGCGACACCGGCCTTGCTATTTTGCGCGCGTTTTGCGGGATGGGGGGTGCGCTGTGACGATATATCCGGCGATAGACATCAGAGGCGGCAATGTCGTGCGTCTGATTCAAGGGGATTTTTCGCGCGAGAGCGTATTTGGCAGCGACCCTGCGGCGCAGGCGGCGCTGTTTGCCGAAAAGGGAGCGACGGCGCTGCATGTCGTAGACCTTGACGGCGCGAAGCGGGGCAGCCCCGTCAATACCGACGCCATTGGCCGGCTTATCGCGGCGTTCCCCGGCGCGGTGCAAATCGGCGGAGGTGTGCGGGGCAGGGAGAGTGTCGACCGCTATCTTTCGCTGGGCGCGGCCCGCGTGATACTTGGCACGGCCGCGCTTGAGGACTTTGAGCTGACGCGCGAGCTGATACGCGCCTACGGCGGGAGCATCGCGGTGGGCGTAGACGCGCGCGGCGGCGTGGCGCTGGGCAACGGCTGGCTGACAGGCGACGGGCAGGATGCGTTTTTGCTGTGCAGCAGGCTTGCCGACATCGGGCTTAAAACACTGATATATACCGACATCTCGCGGGACGGGCTGATGGGCGGGCCGAACTTTTCGGCCTATGCCGAGCTTGGCGCGCTGCCGTGCGATGTCATCGCCTCGGGCGGCGTGTCGTCTGCCGGCGACGTGCGGCGGCTGGCGCAGACAAACATCAGCGGCGTGATAATAGGCCGCGCCATATACGACGGCGCGATAAAACTGGAGGAGGTACTTGAGCTATGCTGACAAAACGCATCGTGCCGTGTCTTGACATCGCTGACGGCAAAGTGGTGAAGGGAGTCAACTTCGAGGGGGTGCGCAGCGTAGCGGACCCCGTTGAGCAGGCCGCCGAGTATAACGCGCAGGGCGCCGACGAGCTGGTGTTTTACGACATCACCGCCTCGACCGAAAACCGCAAGCTGATGAGCGACCTGCTGACGCGCGTTGCGCAGCAGATATTTATCCCGCTTACTGTCGGCGGAGGGATATCGACTGTCGAGGACTTCGACCGCGTGCTGCGCTGCGGGGCCGATAAGGTCAGCGTCAACACCGGCGCGATACGCGACCCGTCGCTGATAGACCGCGCGGCGGCAAAATACGGCAACCAGTGCGTCGTGCTGTCTATGGACGTAAAGCGCCTTGACGGACGCTTTGCCGTCTTCACAGGCGGCGGCAGAAGCGCGACGGCGCTTGATGCCGTGGCATGGGCGGTCGAGGGGGAAAGGCGCGGCGCCGGCGAGCTGGTGATAAACAGCATCGACACCGACGGCGTGCGAAACGGCTTTGACCTTGAGCTGCTGAGGATGATTCAGGACGCGGTGCGCATACCGATTGTCGCCTCGGGCGGGGCGGGGAGTATGGAGGATTTTGCCCGGCTGTTCACGGCACTGCCCGGCATCGACGCCGGGCTGGCGGCGTCGGTGTTCCACTTCGGCCAGGTGAAGATTCCCGAGCTGAAGGACTATCTGGCGCAGCGCGGCATCCCGGTGCGCAGATAACTGTTGTGCGCGGTATGCGGCGGTGCTATAATCAGTAGAAAAGAAGAGACGGGTGATTACATGAAGACAATGGTCGTGTACTATTCATATTCGGGCAGCACCGAGGCGCACGCCCGCGCCAGGGCGGCCGAGCTTGGGGCCGGGCTGTTCAAGGTTGAAGAGACGCGCCGCATGAGCAAGATAATGACATTTTTCAGCGGCTGCCCGAAGGCGATATCCGGCAAAAGCGTGCCGATAAAGCGGCAGCCCGATTTGACGGGCTGCGACAGGGTGGTCATCATGGCGCCGGTATGGGCGGGCAGGCCGGCCCCGGCGATAAACGCTGTGCTTGACGCGCTGCCGCAAGGCAAGCAGGTCGAGGTCGTTCTCGTCTCGGGCAGCGGTAAGAGCGGGGCCGAAGAGGCCGTGCGCGCCAAAATTGAAAAGCGCGGATGCACGCTGGTTTCGCTAAGCGACATCAGAGGGAAGTAGTCTGCCGGCGGCCTGACGCGCCGGAATACCAAAACACACGGGGATGCCTTGCGGCATCCCCGTGTCAGCTTGCCTAAAAACCCACTCCGTTGAGGGTTTTTCGGCAATTTTCAATTTTGATAAAAATTCTCGTGAAATGAATTCCCGGAATTTTTGATTATAAGCGGGGGTTTTAGGAACTTTTTAATCACGTTGCTTTTCATGCAAAAACCTGAACACCTTTCTTTGACAGTCTGACGCGCGGCCGCATTGCGGCATCCCCGTGTGTTTTGGCGGGTTGTTTGGCTGTTGGCGCGGTGGCGGGTTCGACTGATTTGGCGTTTGCTTTCCTCTACGTTTCGCTGCAGCCGGCTCGACAGCCAGTTTCGGCAGCTGGATTGGTGGGTTGTTTGGCGCCGCGCATCGGTTCTTCAAACGACTGCGCCGTGCCCTTGAGACTAATTTAATCCGCGCTGGGCTGTTTGGCGCCGCGCATCGGCCGGGATTATTTTCGCAGCTCCCAAAACAAGAAAATCGGGATTTTTTGCATCCATGCGATGTCAGGCGATATCGCGGCCTGCTCGTCCGTCGGAACAGGCTCGCTGAGGTCGGTTATCGTCAAGCCGCACTTGATAAACGTCTTAACATAGTCCTCTATTGTCCGGTGCCGCCAAATTACGCTTACGCTGCCCGAGGGTAGCGGCGCTTCCCATTCGGCGGGGTGATAGTAATTCGATACGACAACCTTTTTGTCGATGCCGCTGTCCATGCGTCCGATGCCCCCGCTTTTGTGGAAGCACGGGTGACACACGCTGGCAAACAGCTTCCCTCCGGGCTTCAGCACCCGCGCTATCTCCCTTACCGTTCCCTCAAAATTCTCGCAGTCCATAAGCATCATCGAGGAGAGAACGATGTCGAACGACCCGTCGGCAATACCATGCAGGTCGCAGCTGTTGCGCACATGATACGCAATATCCAGCCGCTCTTCCGCGGCCCGGGATATGCAGTAGTCTATGGCATCCCCAGCGCAGTCGACGGCAGTGACCGCCGCGCCATTACGCGTCAGCTCGCGCGAATATCCGCCTTCGCCGCAGCCGAGGTCGAGTATGCCCTTGTCGCGGACATCTCCGAGCCGCTTGAATGTGAATGGCATGATAAAGTGTATTCTGTGCGGATTTGTCTGCGCCAGCTGTATCCACTCGCGTGTCATGGCCTTGTTGCCCCAGGATTCCGTAGAGCTGTCATTTTTCATACAGGCACCCCCAAAAATAGCATTATAAAAGAAAACCGCGCGGCTAAAGGCGATAGACGCGCGGTTTTTGGCATATTGTTGTATTTTTTTGGCGCAGGACCGGCCGCCGGAGTCAGGACGCCGCGATAAGCTCGAGCGCCTTTTGCAGCTGCCTGTCGACCGTCACATCGACGGCGGCGCCGTTTATCAGCAGCGTGTTTATCTGCCGGGCGGCGGCGATGTCAAGCCCCGCGGCCGCGGGCAGTGCGTTTGCCTGACGCAGGTTGTCAAGCGCGCGCTGCGTCTGCTCGCCAAAGCGGTATGCCTTGTCGGGCAGGCCGGGCAGATAGCCCAGCGCAACAAGCGCCTTGTTCAGGCTCTCGGCGTCGTCCGAGCAGTTGCCGGGGTTAAGCGCGATTTCGCGCAGGCGGATATCGGCATAGGCGCCGGCCTGCGTGGAATTGTCCACATGGTAAAACGGGTAGAGACCCTTAAGGTCGTATGAGCCGGTTTTAACCGTCAGCACGCGCATGGCTGTGATGACAATCAGTGATTGGTCCGTCAGCTCAATCTCGTACTGGCCGGTGCCCTTGCCGTATGTGCGCACGCCGACAGACGTGGCATACCCGGTCTCGACAAGCGCGCCCATCAGCATTTCGGATGCCGAGGCCGAGCCGCCGTCGCACAGTATGACGATATTGTCCATCTTAAGGCCCTTGCCGGTGCTGTACATCTTTTCGGTGTGCATATCGCCGTTTTGGCGCACCTCAATCGTCAGATAGTGTACATTGGCGTCGGGGATGAGCGAGTCGACAATCTCAAACGCCATGTCCAGAATGCCGCCGTGGTTGCCGCGCAGGTCGATGATAAGGTCCTTCGCGCCGCTTGCTTGCATCTCGGTCAGCATCAGACGGTACTGAGACATCAGCGACGGGGTGGAAAAGCTCGTCCACTTCATATAATATGTGCCGTCCTCAAGCCGGCTGTATGAAAACTCCTTGTCGCCAATCAGCCTGCGCTGGACGGAAAACTGAAGCTCCTTGCCGTCGCGCCGGACGCTGACAGTGACCCATGTGTTCTCGCTGCCGTCGCCGCGCAGCATATCCACAAGCTCGGTCGGGGAGACATCCGCGGCGTTTTTGCCGTCGACGGCGATGATGATATCGCCTTTTTTAAGGCCGGCGGTTTCGGCGGGGCCGCCGGGGGAGATGTCGGTAATAACAGACTCTCCGCTCGAGCGCAGCTCGACCGTGACGCCGACGCCGACATAACCCGACGTCTGAAGCTGCACGGCGTATTCCGGCGGGATGTACATCGTGCGCTCGTCGTACGACGACAGCATGTGGTACATCAGCACGGCGAAGGCATCGGGGTCATTTTCCAGCAGGTTGATGAGCGCGTTTTTTATCGGGTCGTCGCCCTCCTCGCTGTAAAGGCCGTTCTGACGGATAAACTGGGCAATCTCCTCAAGCAGCATATAATTGTCCGCACCGTCCGAGGCATAGGCGGCGGGCAGCGCCGACAAAAAGATGAACAGAGCCAGAGCAAGCGAAATAACGCGCTTTTTCATGATATCTCTCCTTACGGTTTAATATGGCTGTTACATATGGTCGGGTGCGGTGACGCCGATTAGCGTGAGTGAGTTTTTGAGCACGGTCGCCGTGCAGCCGCACAGGAATATCCGCGCGTCGCGCAGCGCGTCGTCCCCGGCGTCCCTGATGCGGCAATCGGTGTAGAACCTGTGGAACGCCGCCGCGACGCCGGTCACATAGCGGTTGATGCGAGACGGCTCGCGCGAGGCGGCGGCGAGCTTTATCTCCTCGGGCAGCTGGGCAAGCGCGCGTATCAGCTCCACCTCGGCGGGGTCGGCAAGCATATCGAGCCGCGGCGCGCGCACGCGCGCGGATATGCCGTCCTGCTCAAGCGCCTTCATGATGCTGCACAGCCTGGCATGGGCGTACTGCACGTAGTAAACCGGGTTTTCGCTGTCCTGCCGCACGGCCAGGTCCAAATCGAACTCGAGATGGGTGTCGCTGGCGCGCATGTTGAAGAAATACCGCGCGGCGTCGACGGGGATGTCGTCAAGCAGGTCGCTCAGGCTGATGGCCTTGCCGGTACGCTTGCTCATGCGGACAACCTCGCCTTCGCTCATCAGGCGCACCATCTGCATCAGCACAATTTCGAGGCGGTTTGTCCCGTCAAGGCCTATGGCGTCGAGAGCCTTTTGCATACGAAGCACATGGCCGTGGTGGTCGGCGCCCCAGATGTCTATGACGCGGTCGAAGCCGCGGGTGGCGAACTTGTTGCGGTGATAGGCGATGTCGGCCGCGAAATAGGTGTAAAAGCCGTTGCTGCGGCGAAGCACTTCGTCTTTATCGCAGCCGAAGTCGGTCGTGCGCATCCACAGCGCGTCCTCTTTTTCGTAGGTGTATCCGCTTTTCTCAAGCAGGCGGACAGTCTCCTCAACCTCGCCGCTTTCGTAAAGCGACGATTCGAAAAACCATGTGTCGTATGATATTTTATACCGCTCAAGGTCCCGGCGCATTTTGGGCAGGTTGACGCTTAGGCCGAACGTGCCCAGCTCGTCCTTAAGCGCGTTTTCGTCGCATGGCAGCCTGTCCCCGTTCGCGTCAAAAAACGCTTTGGCGATTGTGCGTATATCCTCGCCCTGATAGCCGTCCTCGGGGAACGGGACATTCTGCTCGCCCAAAATGAGCTGCTTATACCGCGCCAGAATCGACTGGGCGAACTTCTCTATCTGGTTGCCGGCGTCGTTGACATAAAACTCTCTCTCGACTGTATGGCCGGCCCAGCTTAAAATCTCGCTGAGGCTGTCGCCCAGAACCCCGCCGCGCGCGTTGCCCATGTGCATCGGGCCCGTGGGGTTGGCCGAGACGTATTCGACCATGATTTTTTCGGGGTTTTCGCTTGCCGTGCGGCCGTAGGCGGCGCCCATGCCGTCTATGCCCAGCAGCACGTCGCAAAACCACGCGTTTCCGAGCTTGAGGTTGATAAAGCCGGGGCCGGCGACCGACGCGCTCTCGTAATACGTGCCGGCAAAATCTATATTGTCCGCAATGCTCTGCGCGAAGGCGCGCTTGTCGAGATTCAGCTCTCCCGCGGTTCGCATGGCGAAGCCGCTGGCAAAATCTCCGTGAGCTGTGTTCTTCGGTATCTCCATCACGGGGTATTTAAACGGTTTGTCGGTGATTTTTCCGGCGGCGGCGGCGATAAGCGCCGCGCCCTGCTTCATAGCCAGCTCTATATGGTTCATGTGTATATCACTCCGTTAAGTTTTTTATATTTTAAAGCCGCCCTGATGAAGCCCGCGCACATCGACTTTAAGGTGGTTTGTGCCGGCAAGTGAGTGGTCGATTTCGACGGCGTAGCGCACATCCAGCGAGCCGCCCTCATCGTCGAGGCTGCTGTGGATTTTTTCCGTATTGACACCTACAATCAAGTCGCCGTACTCGGTGTGGTACAGTGACGTGTGTCGTCGCCCCTCCTCGAAGATAAGCTGCGACGGAAACATCCCCCTGCGCATGACGACAACCGACCCGTCGCCGATGCGAAGCGTCGTCCGTGTGCCCTTAAGGCCGGTGAGGTCACTTTCCTCGTAGCTGACATAGTACTTGCCGCCTCGCCTGGCGTAAAGGCCGCGCGTGACGAGCGTGACGTTGTCGGCGCCGCTGCCCTCGGCCTCCTGCAGGCCGTAGATTGAAATCATGACGTCTTTCTTCATGTAATGCCGTTGCTCCTTCGATATCACGCGGCAGAGAAAACCGCGCAGTGCTTGCGTTAAATAAATCGTAATAAACATCATACCATAAATATGACCAAAAGCAAAGCTATTTAGCGTTTGGCACACGAGGCGGCAAATCGCGGCGATATGCTGAAAAAAGGGTTGTTTTGCCGGGCGTTTGTGGTATAGTGTATGTTAGGTAAATTTAGGGCTGGGTAACTATTTATTGCCGTCAACGCCTTTTTTTGGCGGTTTTCGGCAAAAAACTATAAAGGAGCGACGCAATGAAAAAGATCAACATCACCGAGACGGTTCTGCGCGACGCCAATCAGTCACTGATGGCGACAAGAATGCCTCTTGAGGACTTTGAGAGCATTTTGCAGACCATGGACAAGGCGGGCTACTACTCGCTGGAGTGCTGGGGTGGGGCCACATTCGACAGCTGCCTGCGCTACTTGAACGAAGACCCGTGGGAGCGCCTGCGTATCATCCGCAAGCATGTTAAAAACACAAAGCTGCAGATGCTGCTTCGCGGCCAGAATATCCTTGGATACAAGCACTATCCCGATGATATCGTCCGCGCGTTTGTACGCAAGGCGGTTGAAAACGGTATCGATATAATCCGCATATTCGACGCGCTTAACGACCTGCGCAACATAGAGGTCGCCGTCGACGAGGGCCTTAAGGCCGGCGCGCATGTCTCGGGCACGCTGTGCTATACCACAAGCCCGATACACAGCCTCGACGCGTTCGTCGCGCTGGGCAAGCAGCTGGAGGGCATGGGCTGCCACTCTGTCTGCGTCAAGGATATGGCGGGAATCATGAGCCCGCAGGAGGCGTATGACCTGGTAAGGGCGCTTAAGGAGCATATAAAAATCCCGATAGTTGTACACACGCACAGCACAACCGGCATGGGCGCGCTGACGTGTATGAAGGCGGTTGAGGCCGGCGCCGACGTCATCGACTGCGCGATTGCCTGCATGAGCGGCGGAACAAGCCAGCCGCCGACCGAGACGCTTAGCTTTGTGCTGCGCCAGATGGGCTACGACGCCGGGCTTGATGACAATGTGCTGAAAGAAATAAACGATTTCTTCAAGCCGGTACAGGCCAAAGCGCTTGAGAGCGGCATACTCAACCCCATAGTCATGAACACCGAGCCGGACGCGCTTGTCTATCAGGTGCCGGGCGGGATGCTGTCGAACCTTGTCGCCCAGCTTACGGCGCAAAACGCGCTCGACCGCCTGCCGGAGGTTCTGGCCGAGGTGCCGCGCGTGCGCAAGGATTTGGGATATCCGCCGCTTGTCACTCCGTCCAGCCAGATGGTCGGCGTGCAGGCGACCTCGAACGTGCTGGCCGGCGAGAGATACAAAAACATCTCGAAGGAGATCAAGGCGTATCTCGGCGGCGAGTACGGCAAGGCCCCGGGCGAAGTGGACCGCGCGCTGCAGGAGAAAGTGCTGGACGGCAAGCAGCCGGTTACCTGCCGCTTTGCCGACCTGCTTGAGCCGGGCTTTGAAAAGGCGAAGGCCGAAATCGGAGAGCTTGCCGTATGCGACGAGGATGTGCTGTCGTACGCCGCCTTCCCGCAGATTGCCGAGAAGTTTTTGCAGGGCCGCGCCGAAAAGCGCCGCAACACCGTTAAATACACCATAGAGGAAATAGGGGGCTGAGGGGTATGAAAATAACGCTTGGCCAGTCGCTCGGATATTCGGCGCTCGGCTTTGCCATTGTCTTTGCCGCGCTTATCGCGCTGATAGTCGTCATCTGGCTTGTCAGCAAGTTTGTGGTGGGCAATGGCAAAAAAAAGGCAGCCGCGCCGCAGCCCGCAGCCGCGCCCGCGCCCGTGCCTGTGCAGGACACGCGGCCTGCGCCCGCCGCCATTGAGCCCATCGGGGGCAAGGTGCCCGCCGCCGGCTCGCTGGGGAATATCGACCTGAACGGCGTCGAGCCGCGCACGGCGGCCATGCTTATGGCAATCGTCGCCGAAAAGACGGGGCTTCCGCTGAACCGCCTCAGGTTCACAGCCATCAAAGAGATTAGGGAGGACAAATGACCATGAAATACAAAATCACACTTGACGGACGGACCTACGAGGTCAATGTGACTGAGGGCGAGGCCATTTTGGTGGATGAATATACCGCGGCGGCCCCTGCAGCCCCCGCCGCCCCCGCGCCCGCGCCTGTGCCAGCAGCCGCGCCCGCAGCTGCTGCTGCCCCGGCTCCGGCTCCCGCCGCCCCGGCCGCTCCGGCCGCCGCCGGCGAGGTCATCCCGGCCCCGATGCCAGGTACGATTCTTTCGGTAAACGTGGCGGCCGGTCAGGCTGTCAAGCGCGGGCAGGTTATGTTTATCCTTGAGGCGATGAAGATGGAGAACGAAATTGTCGCGTCCCGCGACGGCACAATAAATCAAGTGGCGGTAAGCAAGGGGGCGGCGGTGAACACCGGCGACACCCTGGCTGTGCTGGGATAAGGAGGCCGCTATGGTTGGGGAACTGCTGGAAAAGCTGTGGACGACCTCCGGCTTCTATATGCTGTTTGCGGACTGGCGTCAGCTGCTGATGATTGTCGTCTCGCTTGTGCTGCTGTACCTCGGCATCGTAAAGAAGTTTGAGCCGCTTCTGCTCATCGGCATCGGCTTTGGCATGCTTCTTACAAACCTGCCCGGCGCCGAGGTGTTCCACGCCGAGCTGTGGGACCAGGTGCTGGCGCACACAAAGGGCTTTGGCGATGTGCTGCGAGAGGGCGGCCTGCTTGATATCCTGTATATCGGCGTAAAGGCCGGCATATATCCGTCGCTGATATTCCTCGGTGTCGGCGCTATGACCGACTTCGGCCCGCTGCTTGCGAATCCGCGCAGTATGCTTCTGGGCGCTGCGGCGCAGCTTGGCATATACTGCGCGTTCATACTGGCCATCGGCGTCGGCTTCACCGCGCAGGAGGCCGCTGCCACAGGCATCATCGGCGGCGCCGACGGGCCGACGGCGATATTCCTTACAAGCAAGCTGGCCCCGCATCTGCTGGGGCCGATAGCTATAGCGGCGTACTCGTACATGGCGCTGATTCCGATGATTCAGCCGCCGCTTATGCGCGCACTTACAACCAAAAAAGAGCGCGAATGCAAGATGGAGCAGCTCCGCAACGTCAGCCGCACCGAAAAAATCGTGTTCCCGATTGTTGTCTCCATATTCTGCATACTGTTGCTGCCGTCGGTCGCGCCGCTTATCGGCATGCTGATGCTGGGCAACCTGTTTAAGGAAATCGGCCTTGTCGACAGGCTGGCCGACACGGCGCAAAACGCGCTGATGAACATCGTGACGATATTCCTCAGCCTCAGCGTCGGCGCGACGACAGTGTACGACAGGTTCCTCAGCATGCAGACGATAAAGATAATCGCGCTCGGGCTGCTGGCGTTCATGTTCTCCACGGTCGGCGGCCTGCTGCTGGGCAAGATTATGTACAAGCTCAGCGGCGGCAAGATAAATCCGCTTATCGGCAGCGCCGGTGTCTCGGCCGTGCCGATGGCGGCGCGCGTTTCGCAGATCGAAGGGCAGCGCGCAAACCCGGCCAACTATCTGCTGATGCACGCAATGGGGCCGAATGTCGCCGGCGTTATAGGCTCGGCTGTCGCCGCGGGATTTTTGTTGGCCGCCTTTGGCGGTTGATTTGGAACAAATCAATGAGCTCGGGCGACGGCGCGCGGAAGCGCGGCAGGCCGCAGCGCCCGCAGGGCGCGCAGCGACACCGGGCCGCCTTTGGCGGTTGATTTGGCTTGCCGAAGGCAAACAAAACAATGAGCTCGGCCGTCGGCGCGCGAAAGCGCGGCAGGCCGCAGCGCCCGCAGGGTGCGCAGCGACACCGGGCCGCCTTTGGCGGTTGATTTGGCTTGCCGAAGGCAAACAAAACAATGAGCTCGTATTGGCGGCGCGCGGAAGCGCGGCAGGTATAGCATATCAGTTTTGAATCGACAGAGCGCAACACCCCGGCCTTTTGGCCGGGGTGTTAGGCTGTCAAAGAAAGGTGTTCAGGTTTTTTGCATGAAAAGTAACGTGATTAAAAAGTTCCTAAAACCCCCGCTTATAATCAAAAATTCCGGGAATTCATTTCCCGAGAATTTTTATCAAAATTGAAAATTGTCGAAAA